>NZ_JBAPRN010000661.1:0-4648 GCF_049281135.1 Mycobacterium sp.
GATCCAGACACCGTCGCGCTCCGCTCGTGAGTTGGCGGCTCGTGAGTTGGCCGAAGGGCGCGACACACTTGCCGACACGCCGGCTGCGCGTCGGTGCGCGGCCATAGACTGGCGTCCCTATGAGCAAGTCGTTCGTGCACCTGCACAACCACACCGAGTACTCGATGTTGGACGGTGCCGCGAAGGTTGCGCCGATGCTCGCCGAGGCGCAGCGACTACAGATGCCCGCGATCGGCATGACCGACCACGGCAACATGTTCGGGGCCAGCGAGTTCTACAACGGGGCCACCGCGGCGGGTATCAAGCCGATCATCGGCATCGAGGCCTACGTCGCGCCGGCTTCACGTTTCGAGACCAAACGCATCCTGTGGGGTGATCCGGGGCAGAAGAGCGACGACGTGTCGGGCAGCGGCTCCTACACCCACATGACGATGGTCGCGGAGAACGCCACCGGTCTGCGCAACCTGTTCAAGCTGTCGTCGCTGGCTTCCTTCGAGGGTCAGCTGGGCAAGTGGTCGCGGATGGACGCCGAGCTGATCGCCGAGCACGCCGCGGGCATCATCGCCACCACCGGCTGCCCGTCCGGTGAAGTGCAGACCCGGTTGCGGCTCGGACACCACCGCGAAGCACTGGAGTCGGCTGCCAAGTGGCGGGAGATCTTCGGACCCGAGAACTACTTCCTCGAGCTGATGGACCACGGTCTGTCCATCGAACGCCGAGTGCGCGACGGGCTGCTGGAAATCGGTCGCGCGCTGAACATTCCGCCGCTGGCCACCAACGACTGCCACTACGTCACCCGCGACGCCGCGCACAACCACGAGGCGCTGCTGTGTGTGCAGACCGGCAAGACGCTCACCGACCCCACCCGATTCAAGTTCGACGGCGACGGCTACTACCTCAAGTCGGCTGCCGAGATGCGCGAGATCTGGGACAACGAGGTCGCTGGCGCCTGCGACTCAACCCTGCTGATCGCCGAGCGGGTCAGTTCGTACGCCGACGTCTGGGAGCCCCGCGACCGGATGCCGGTCTTCCCGGTGCCCGACGGCCACGACCCGGCGTCCTGGCTGCACCATGAGGTCGAGGCCGGCCTGCGCCGCCGCTTTCCGGATGCGCTGCCCGACGGGTACTCCGAGCGGGCCGGGTATGAGATCGAAGTCATCTGCGACAAGGGTTTTCCGTCCTACTTTCTCATCGTCGCCGACCTGATCAACTACGCGCGCTCGGTCGACATCCGGGTCGGCCCCGGGCGTGGCTCGGCGGCCGGGTCGCTGGTGGCCTACGCGCTGGGCATCACCGATATCGACCCGATCCAACACGGGTTGCTGTTCGAGCGGTTCCTCAACCCCGAGCGCGCGTCGATGCCCGATATCGACATCGACTTCGACGACCGTCGACGCGGTGAGATGGTGCGTTACGCCGCCGAGAAGTGGGGACAGGACCGGGTCGCGCAGGTCATCACCTTCGGCACGATCAAAACCAAAGCGGCGCTGAAGGATTCCGCCCGGATCCACTACGGTCAGCCGGGCTTCGCGATCGCCGACCGGATCACCAAGGCGCTGCCCCCGGCGGTCATGGCCAAAGATATTCCGCTGTCGGGCATTACCGACCCCAACCACGAACGCTACAAAGAGGCCGCCGAAATCCGCGGTCTGATCGACACCGATCCCGACGTGCGCACCATCTACCAGACCGCCCGCGGCCTGGAAGGCCTGATCCGTAACTCCGGCGTGCACGCCTGCGCGGTGATCATGAGCAGCGAGCCGCTGACCGACGTGATCCCGCTGTGGAAGCGGGCGCAAGACGGCGCGATCATCACCGGCTGGGACTACCCGTCGTGTGAGGCGATCGGCCTGCTGAAGATGGACTTCCTCGGGCTGCGCAACCTCACGATCATCGGCGACGCGCTGGTCAACATCAAAGACAACCGCGGGATCGACCTCGACCTCGAATCGGTGGCGCTCGACGACCCAGCCACTTTCGAACTGCTGGGGCGCGGCGAGACGCTGGGGGTTTTCCAGCTCGACGGCGGGCCGATGCGAGACCTGCTGCGCCGCATGCAGCCCACCGGGTTCGAGGACATCGTCGCCGTCCTCGCGTTGTACCGCCCCGGCCCGATGGGCATGAACGCCCACAACGACTACGCCGACCGTAAGAACAACCGGCAGGCGATCAAGCCGATCCACCCCGAGCTCGAGGAACCATTGCGCGAGGTCCTCGCCGAAACCTATGGCCTGATCGTGTATCAGGAGCAGATCATGCGCATCGCGCAGAAGGTGGCCGGGTACTCGCTCGCCCGAGCCGACATTCTGCGTAAGGCCATGGGTAAGAAGAAGCGCGAGGTGCTGGAGAAGGAGTTCGAGGGCTTCTCAGAAGGCATGCAGGCCAACGGATTCTCGGCCAAGGCCATCAAAGCGCTGTGGGACACCATCCTGCCGTTCGCCGACTACGCGTTCAACAAGTCGCACGCGGCCGGTTATGGCCTGGTGTCGTACTGGACGGCGTACCTCAAGGCGAACTATCCCGCCGAGTACATGGCCGGCCTGCTCACCTCGGTCGGTGACGACAAGGACAAGGCCGCGGTTTACCTGGCCGACTGCCGGAAACTCGGCATCACTGTGCTACCACCCGACGTCAACGAGTCCGGGCTGAACTTCGCCTCGGTCGGTACCGATATTCGCTACGGGCTGGGCGCGGTCCGTAACGTCGGAGCCAATGTTGTTGCCTCGCTGATCAATACTCGTACCGAGAAGGGAAAGTTCACCGACTTCTCCGATTACCTGAACAAGGTCGACATCGCGGCGTGCAACAAGAAAGTCACCGAGTCACTGATCAAGGCCGGCGCCTTCGATTCGCTGAAGCACCCGCGCAAGGGGCTATTCCTGGTGCACACCGACGCCGTCGAGTCGGTGCTGGGCACCAAGAAGGCCGAGGCGATGGGGCAGTTCGACCTGTTCGGCGGCGACCCGAACGACGGGGGAGCCGGAGCCGACGCGGTCTTCACCATCCGGGTCCCCGACGAGGAGTGGGACGACAAGCATAAACTCGCACTCGAGCGCGAGATGTTGGGCCTGTACGTGTCGGGTCATCCGCTCAACGGCGTGGCGCATCTGCTGGCCACCCAGGTTGATACCGCCATTCCGGCGATCCTCGACGGCGACGTCGCCAACGAGACCATGGTGAAGGTCGGCGGCATCCTGGCCTCGGTGAACCGGCGGGTGAACAAGAACGGGATGCCTTGGGCGTCAGCGCAACTGGAAGACCTCACCGGTGGTATCGAGGTGATGTTCTTCCCGCACACCTACTCCGCGTTCGGTGCCGACGTCATCGACGACACGGTGGTGCTGGTGACCGCCAAGGTCGCGATCCGGGATGACCGGATTTCGCTGATCGCCAACGACGTTGTGGTGCCGGACTTCAGCAACGCGCAGGTCAACCGGCCGCTGGCGGTCAGCCTGCCGACGCGGCAGTGCACCATCGACAAGGTCAGTGCGCTCAAGCAAGTCCTGGGTCAACACCCGGGCACGTCGCAGGTGCATCTGCGGCTGGTCAGCGGTGACCGGATCACCACCCTCGAGTTGGACGCGTCACTACGGGTGACGCTGTCGCCGGCGCTGATGGGCGATCTCAAGGCGCTGCTCGGTCCGGGGTGTCTGGGCGGCTAGCTGAATTCGGCGACGACAACCGGGCCGAGCGTGAAGCTGGACGCGCGTTCGAGCCCGAACGTGACGCTGACTTCACGCTCGAGGGCCGCCAACCGGATCCTTGTGAATCACACCCTCTTTCATCACGAAATCCACTCGACCGGTGACGTTGATGTCGGTGAAGGGATCACCGGGCATCGCGATCAGATCCGCGATCTTGCCCTCGGCGATCACCCCGAGATCGTCGAGGCGCAGCAGTTCGGCGGCCACGCTGGTGGCCGCCCGCAGGGCCCGCGACGGTGTGATGCCGGTTGACACCATCATCGGGAACTCGCGCCAATTGTCGTGGTGCGGGAACATTCCGGCGTCGGTGCCGAACGCGATCCGAACGTCGCTGGCGGCCAGCCCCTCAGCCGCATCGAGCAGCGCCCCACGGTATTTCTCCATTTTGCGTCGCGAGTGCTCCGGAAGAGCGGCCCAGACCGCCTCGCCGCTTTCGTCGCCGCGGGCTTTGGACAGGATCGTGTATTGCGTCGGCACCATGAACACCCCGGCGTCGGTCATCATGCGCAGCGTCTCGGCCGACGCGAGGTTGCCGTGTTCGATACTGCGCACCCCGGCCCGGACGGCGCGCCGGATACCCTCGTCGCCGTAACTGTGTGGTGTGACCGGGATTTCGAGGTCGGTGGCCGTCGCGACCAGGATGTTCATCTCCTCCTGGCTGTAGGTGGCGTGCCCGGGGTCGTCCGACGGTGAGGCGAATCCGCCGGTGGCGCCGAACTTGATCCAGTCAGCGCCGGCTCGGATCTGCTGTCTGACCCGGGTGCGGATCTCGTCGGCACCGTCGGCGGCTGCCAATTCCAGTGGCCGGCAGGGATCTTGATACTCGTCGGCGACCATTCCACTGAAGTCGCCGTGACCGCCGCGCGCGGAGATCATGTGCGGCGCGACCACCATCCGCGGGCCGACGACGAGCCCGGCGGCCACCGCATTGCGCAGGTCGATGG
>NZ_JBAPRN010000662.1:0-11084 GCF_049281135.1 Mycobacterium sp.
AATGACATCGGTGTGATCGAGGCACTGCCCCGTGACCGCGACACCTGGATGGTGATCGACGACAACAAATGGTTCTTCGCCCTCGCCGACGACGTGACCGAGTCCGAGGCCGAGCAGTTCGCGCAACGGGTGGCCCGTTGGCGACTGGCCGAGGCGTACGAAGAGATCGGTCAGCGCGTCGCGCAGATCGGCGCCCGAGACATCTTGTCCTACTACGGCATTGAGGACCCGTCCGAGATCGACTTCGACGCGTTGTGGAGCAGTCGGCGCGACGCCCTGACCAGCCGCTCGCGGCTGCGGATCCCGTTCGGCAACCGGTCGGACAACGGCGAACTGCTGTTCCTGGACATGAAGTCCCTCGACGAGGGCGGCGACGGTCCGCACGGCGTCATGTCGGGAACGACCGGTTCCGGTAAGTCGACGCTGGTGCGTACCGTGCTCGAATCGCTGATGCTGGCGCACCCGCCAGACGAGCTGCAGTTCGTGCTGGCTGACCTCAAGGGTGGGTCCGCGGTCAAGCCGTTCGGCGGCGTGCCGCACGTGTCGCGCATCATCACCGACCTCGAAGAGGACCAGGCGCTCATGGAGCGCTTCCTGGACTCGCTGTGGGGCGAGATCGCGCGGCGCAAAGCGGTCTGCGACAACGCCGGCGTCGATGACGCCAAGGAATACAACGAGATGCGCTCCAGGATGCGGGCACGCGGCCAGGACATCCCGCCGCTGCCGATGCTGGTGGTCGTCATCGACGAGTTCTACGAGTGGTTCCGGATCATGCCGACGGCTGTCGACGTTCTGGACTCCATCGGCCGGCAGGGTCGCGCCTACTGGATCCACCTGATGATGGCCTCGCAGACGATCGAGAGCCGGGCCGAAAAGCTCATGGAGAACATGGGTTACCGGCTGGTGCTGAAAGCGCGCACCGCCGGTGCGGCCCAGGCCGCGGGTGTTCCCAACGCTGTCAACCTGCCCGCACAGGCCGGTCTCGGGTACTTCCGCAAGAGCCTCGACGAGATAGTCCGCTTCCAGGCCGAATTCCTGTGGCGCGACTACCGTCGCGGCGTTTCGCTCGACGACGACGGGCCGGCGATGCTGACCCATTCCGTCGATTACATTCGGCCGCAACTGTTTACCACTGGCTTCACACCCATCGAGGTCAGTGTCACGGGGCCGGATGACTTCGACGCGCTGACCAACGGCGACAGCGTCAACGGCGAGGCCTTCGGCGGCAACGGAGCCGGTGCACCTGAGGAAGAAGAGGAAGAAGAAGCGATCAGGACGCCGAAGGTCGGCACCGTGATCATCGACCAGCTTCGCCGGATCGACTTCCAGCCTTATCGGTTGTGGCAGCCACCGCTGGACCGGCCGATTCCGATCGAGGAGCTGGTCAACCGCTTCCTCGACCGGCCGTGGCAGGAGCAGTACGGCACGTCGCTGGACCTGGTGTTCCCGGTCGGGGTAGTCGACCGGCCGTTCAAGCACGACCAGCCGCCGTGGACGGTGGACACCTCCGGGCCTGGTTCCAACGTGCTGATCCT
Organism: Mycobacterium sp.; assembly: GCF_049281135.1. Classification (GTDB taxonomy): domain Bacteria; phylum Actinomycetota; class Actinomycetes; order Mycobacteriales; family Mycobacteriaceae; genus Mycobacterium. Next base: position 1,536 of record NZ_JBAPRN010000662.1, read on the forward strand.
GGGCGCCGGTGGGTCGGGTAAGACCACCACGTTGCAGACGCTGATCACCTCGGCTGCGCTGACTCATACGCCCGAGCAGGTGCAGTTCTATGTGCTGGCGTACAGCAGCACCGCGCTGACGACCGTGGCCGCGTTGCCGCACGTCGGTGAGGTCGTGGGTCCGACCGACCCGTACGGCGTTCGCCGCACGGTGGCGGAGCTACTCGCGCTGCTCCGTGAGCGCAAGCACACGTTCCTCGAGTACGACGTTCCGTCGATGGAGGTCTTCCGGCGGCGCAAGTTCCTCGGTGAGGCGGGCCGCGTGCCCAACGACGGTTTCGGCGACATCTTCCTGGTGATCGACAACTACCGGGCGCTCGCCGAAGAGAACGAGGTACTCATCGAGCAGGTGAACCAGATCATCAACCAGGGGCCGTCATTCGGTATCCACGTGGTGGCCACGGCCGACCGCGAATCCGAGCTCCGGCCGCCGGTGCGCAGCGGGTTCGGATCCCGGATCGAGCTGCGTCTGGCCGCGGTCGAGGACGCCAAGCTGGTGCGCTCGCGGTTCGCCAAGGACGTTCCGGTCAAGCCGGGTCGCGGCATGGTCGCGGTGAACTACGTTCGACTCGACAGCGATCCGCAATCGGGTCTGCACACGCTGGTCGCTAGGCCGGCGCTGAGCGATACACCGGACAACGTCTTCGCGTCCGACAGTGTTGCCGCAGCGGTCAGTCAGGTGGCGGTCGGCCACGCACCGCCGGTGCGCAGGCTTCCGGCGAAGTTTGGCCTGGACCAGGTCCGGACGCTGGCGCAGGCAGATCGGCGCCAGAACGTCGGTGCCGGTGGCATCGCTTGGGCCATCAACGAATTGGACCTGCAGCCGGTCTACCTCAACTTCGCCGAGAACGCTCACCTGATGGTGACGGGTCGACGCGAGTGTGGCCGGACCACGACGCTGGCAACCATCATGGCCGAGATCGGTCGGGTGTACGAGCCGGGAGCCAGCATCGCTGCGCCGACTTCACGTCCGTCGGCACAGGTGTGGCTGGTCGACCCTCGTCGTCAACTGCTGACCACGCTGGGCACGGACTACGTCGAGAAGTTCGCCTACAACCTCGACGGCGTCGCAGCGATGATGAACGAGCTGGGTGATGTTCTTGCCCGCCGTGAGCCACCGCCGGGCCTGTCGGCCGAAGAACTGCTGTCCCGCGCCTGGTGGAGCGGGCCGGAGATCTTCCTGATCATCGATGACGTTCAGCAACTGCCGCCGGGCTTCGACTCGCCGCTGCAGAAGGCCGCGCCGTGGGTGACCAGGGCTGCCGACGTCGGCTTGCACGTGATCGTCACCCGCACCTTCGGTGGATGGTCGTCGGCGGGCAGCGACCCGATGCTGCGCGCGCTGGCCCAGGCCAACGCACCGTTGCTGGTCATGGACGCCGACCCGGACGAGGGCTTCATCCGCGGCAAGATGAAGGGTGGACCGCTGCCCCGCGGTCGTGGCCTGCTCATGGCCGAGGACACCGGGGTGTTCGTCCAGGTTGCCGCCACGGACCTGCGTCGATAGCTGGATCTCGCAAAGGTCCCCCGCTCGCAAGGGCGGGGGACCTTTGCGTTGCGGGGACCAATCCCTGACGCCGGGTCGTCGTCACACCTTCATAGCCGGCGCATAGCTTCGGCATGTCAGCAGCCCATCTTTCCTAGTTAACGTCTCTAACTAGTGACAGGTGCGGACTGGTGTGAAGGGAGTGGTAGATGTCGTTTGTGAGCACGCAGCCGACAGAACTGACGGCGGCCGCGGAGAATCTGCAGGGCATCGGTTCGAGCTTGACAGTGCAGAACGCGGCCGCGGCAGCTCCGACCACCAGCGTGTTACCCGCTGCGGCCGACGAAGTGTCGGCACTAACGGCTGTCCAATTCGCGACCCACGCCCAGATGTATCAGGCCATCAGCGGTCAGGCGGCGGCGATCCACGAAATGTTCGTCAACACACTCGGCGCCAGCGCCGGCTCCTACGCGGCCACCGAGGCTGCCAACGCAATCGCGGCCAGCTGAGGCGGACTCCCATGCTGGACTTTGGTGCCTTACCGCCGGAGATCAACTCCGGACGGATGTACGCCGGTCCCGGACCGGGCTCGATGCTGGCCGCGGCGGCAGCCTGGCAGTCGCTGGCCGAGGAGCTGAGCTCCGCAGCGTCTGGGTACGGCTCGGTTGTCTCAACCCTCACCAGCGGGTCCTGGACCGGCCCCAGTTCGATCTCGATGGCCGCGGCCGCCACACCCTACGTCACCTGGCTGAGCGCCACCGGCGATCAGGCACAGCTGGCCGCTACGCAAGCCGCCGCGGCGGCCAGCGCTTACGAAAGCGCTTTCGCCGCAACGGTTCCGCCGCCGATCATCGAGGCCAATCGGAGTCTGCTGGCGGCGCTGGTCGCGACGAATGTCCTCGGCCAGAACACCCCGGCGATCGCGGCAACCGAGGCGCTCTACGCGGAGATGTGGGCCCAGGACGCCACCGCGATGTACGGCTACGCCGGCGCCTCGGCAACGGCGTCACAAGTGACCCCGTTCACCACGCCGCCAAAGACCACCAACTCGAGCGGCCTGGCGAGCCAGTCCGTCGCCGCAGCCCAGTCGGCCGGCACGGGCGGGGAAACCGATCTCGACACGATCATGTCGTCTGGCCCGCAAGTCATTTCGGGAATGCCTCAAGCCCTGCAGAACCTGGCGTCGCCGCAGGCCTTGGGTGGCGTTGCGTCCACGGCGACCGATTCGGCGACGTCCTCGACATCGGCGACGTCGATCATGAACGAACTCAGCACGCCGCTGAAGTTGGCGTCGATGCCCATGAGCATGCTGTCCAAGCTGTTCACCGCCGGCAGTACCGCGACCGCCGCCAAGGCCGCGACGACGGCCGCCAATGAGCTAGGCGCTGCAAACGCGGTCGGACTTACGTCGAGTACCGGCGCCCTGGGCTCGGCAGGCATCGGCGCCGTCGGCTCGGGCGCTCCGGCACTCTCCGCGGGTATGGGTGGGGCCACCTCGGTCGGCGCGTTGACGGTGCCGTCTGCCTGGACCGGTGCGGCGTCACCGGTGACCGCCGCCGGAACGGCGATGCACGTCGGTGGCGTCCCGGCCGTCTCGGCGGCGCCGGCAGGTACGCAATCGGGCATGCCGCCGATGATGCCGATCGCCAACATGGGCGGACGCGGGGGTGCGGAGGCACCGACACGATTCGAGCTTCGTTCCACCGTGATCCCGTTTACGCCGGCCGCCGGATAGCTGCCGCACTGCGGCCACCGGGTGGCGCGGAACCGAACGTCAATTGAACAACAGTTGATCGCGGATGAACACTGCTTGATGAGTTATGAATAGTCGGCATCGTCGTCGCTGATCGCGCGCGCGGCCATCTAATGTCTCAGCCAGCGACTGTTCAGTGATGAGCATCGGCGCTCAATGTTGTTGACGCTGCGGGTTACCGAGGAAAGAAAGCGCATTTCGTCTGTGGCCACATACCGCGTTCCGCACACCGATCGGGCGGTCATCCGCCAGGACCCGCCGATTGCTGACCAGTTCATGACAGCGCCCCCCGCCGTCGCTTCCATGCGGTGGGTGACGGGGCAGACGCAAACTTGGCTCGCTGACGGAGGAATCTAGTGCTTGATTTCGGGCTGTTGCCGCCGGAGGTCAATTCAGGTCGGATGTATTCGGGTCCCGGACCCGGGCCGCTGTTGGCGGCCTCCGAGGCCTGGGACGGTCTGGCTGCCGAGTTGGGCTTTGCGGCCAGTGGTTATGGGTCCGCGCTCGCCGAGCTGACGAGCAACTCGTGGGTAGGCCCGACGTCGGCGGCGATGATGTCCGCCATCACGCCGTACATCGACTGGTTGACCTCAACCGGCGCGCAAGCCGAGGAGACCGCCAACCATGCTCGCGCGGCCGTCGCCGCATATGAGGCGGCGTTCGCGATGACGGTGCCGCCGCCGGCGATCGCGGCCAATCGCGCGCTGCTGGCCGCCTTGGTCGCCACCAACTTCTTCGGGCAGAACACTCCCGCGATCATGATGACCGAGGCCCTGTATGTCGAAATGTGGGCGCAGGACGCCGCAGCCATGTACGGCTACGCCGGCGCCTCGCAGGTTGCCTCGCAGGTGACGCCGTTCGTGCAACCCCCGCAGACGACCAACCCTGACGGGACGAGCAACCAGGCTGACGCGGTTGCCAAGGCTGCCGCTACGCCGGCCAGCCAAGCCGCGACGGTGGCGCAGAACGCGGCGTCGGCGCCCGCCACGACCACTCAGACGGCCGCGGGCACCGGGCTGTCCACGGCGGCGGCCAACCCGAACACTTTCATCGGTTGGCTCCAGGAGCTTTACCAAAACACCGCCGCCACATTCCCTTCCGGCGGTTGGGGCGTGGGCCTGACGGGCGGGTCATCGGGCAACCTGAACACGATGCGGCAGGTCCTCCAGGCCTACTTCGCAGTCGGTCTCGGAAACTTCGGCTACGGCCTCGGGCAGCAGTTGATGACCCCCGCGCAGGCAACGGCACTAGAACGAGGGCTTGGGTTGATGCCTGCGGCAGCGGGATCACTTGGCCCCATCGGCGGCACCGCAGGCGTCAGTGGCGCACCGTTTACGGCCAGCAGTGTGACGGCCCAGATGGGCGAGGCCAGCACTCTCGGGCGGCTGTCGGTGCCCGCGGGTTGGCAAGGGTCGACGCCGGCGGCGATGGAAGAGGCCCAGCTGGTCAGCGCGTCACGCTCGGTCGCACCGACGTCGAATGGGATGCTCAACGGTGTTCCGATGGCGGGCAACGCTGGTCTCGGAGCCGGTGCTGGGCGCCGCGGCAGCGGGTACGTCGTGAAATACGGCTTCCGGCACTCCGTGATGCCCCGACCGCCCCAAGGGGGATAACAGCGTACGGATCCGTGCGGCTGCGCCCAGCGTCAGCGGCTTGACCCTGCCCACACCCGATTCGGGCGCATCCGCGATTAGCCGTAGCCATTGTGGAGGCGGCGCTGTGGCACTCGAAGCCCTAATCCGCGCCAAAGGCATTGCATTTCCCCGTGATTGACTGCCGAGCGTGCTGCACGGGTGTCGTGATACGCGAGGCCGAAGTGGCGCAGCGAGGACCGCAATGTCGCATCCTGATTGTGGGGGTAGCCGTGACAGGTTCGTGGCTTGATGTTGCCCGGTGACGCAGCAGGCGAATTGCTCGCTGACTCCCGGCACGCGCTGAAGGTGACTTACGACCGGCCGCCGGCGTTCCGAGCCGAGATGGTTCCATTCGCGATCTCTGTGAGCGCAACTTTCTCGAAGTCCATATCTGCCAAAAACCGCTTGAGCGTGGCGCTTTCACGCTCGAGGTCGTTGAGCCGCTCGATCCTTCGCCACGACCAGGTTGAGCCACGCGGCAGCTGACACGTCAACAGAACGGCCGGGCCCACGGTGCGTTCGTGTGGCCGGTCGATTCGAAGCATTACCGCAGGTGAAAGGTTTGTCGAACTCAGGGTAAACAGCCGATATCGAGGGGTGAATACTCGCCGTCCAGGCGTGAACAGTTCGGTCGGCGGCGGCTTTATCCGAGCGTGACCATCTAATCTTTCAACCGAACGACCTTGCTCAAGGTCGTAGACGCGCTTAGTTATCAAGGAGGAGACCGGATGTCGTTCGTGACAACACAGCCGGAAGCATTATCGGCAGCGGCCACCAACCTGCAGGGGATCGGCTCGGGCCTGAACGCCCAGAACGCCGCCGCAGCGGCCCCCACCACAGGAGTGGTTCCCGCTGCCGCCGACGAGGTTTCGGCGCTGACCGCCGCTCAGTTCGTCGCACACGCCCAGCTGTACCAGGCCGTCAGCCAGCAAGCAGCGGCCATCCACGAGATGTTCGTCAACACGTTGGGCACCAGCGCCAGTTCCTACGCAGCCACCGAGGTCGCAAACGCGGCTGCGGCCGGCTAGGAGGCATTCAACATGGTGGATTTCGGGGCGTTATCGCCTGAGATCAACTCGGCCCGGATGTACATGGGTCCCGGTGCGTCGTCTCTCCAGGTTGCCGCGTCGGCATGGAACGGCCTTGCCGCGGAACTCCAGTCGGCTGCTCAGGGCTACGAGACGACGATCACGCAACTGGCCAGCGACTCATGGAACGGACCGGCTTCGGCGGCGATGTCAACTGCGGCGCAGCCGTTCATCAGCTGGCTGCAGGAGACCTCCGCTCAGGCCGAGCAAGCAGCGGCCCAGGCGCAGGCAGCCGTTGCCGCCTACGAGCAGGCGTTCGCGGCAACGGTGGCGCCGCCGCTCATCGCGGCCAACCGCGCTGAGACCGCCGCGGCGACGCAGGCCAATGTGTTCGGTCAGTACACCGCGTTGATCGCACAACTCGAGGCGCAGTACGGCGAGATGTGGGCGCAGGATGCTGCGGCCATGTATGGCTATGCAGGACAGTCGGCATCGGCGACTCAGGTGACGCCGTTCGCCACCCCGGCGCAGACAACCAACCCTGCCGGGACGGCCGCTCAATCCTCTGCGGTTGCTGCGGCAACTGGCAACTCAGCTGCTTCGAGCTCCCAGAGCATCTTGTCGCAGCTGACTTCGTCGCTCTCGGGCCAGCTGCAAAGCCTTGCGTCGCCGGCGGCCACCACGGCGGCCACCACCACCACACCGTTTCAGTCGTTGTTCGCGTTGATCTTCGGTACGACCGTCTTGCCCACGAACCTGTCGGCGCTTGTCGGCGACTACTCGCCGTACGCCAGCTTGTTCTACAACACTGAAGGTCTGCCTTACTTCAGCGTTGGTATGGGCAACTTCGGCGTTCAGATTGCGAAGAGCGCGGGAATGCTGGGCGGGGCGGCCCCGGCCGCTGCTGCCCCGGCACTCCACGGCTTGAGTGGCCTCGGAGGGGCGCTGGGCGGCGGTGGTGCTGCTGCTGGCGCGGGTGCTGCCGCGCATTCCATTTCCGCAATTTCGGGCGGCGCCGGTTCGGTCGGCAAACTGGCGGTGCCGGCGTCGTGGATCGGTGGTGGAGCTCCGGCTGCGGCCCCGCACGGCGTGCAGCTGGTCAGCAGCGTCAGCGCTGCTCCGGAGGCCGCTGCCGGCAACGGGAACCTGCTCGGCGGCATGCCGCTGGCCGGTACACGAGCCGGCTTCGGCAACGGCTTGGGCCCACGTTATGGCTTCAAACCGACGGTGATGCCTCGCCCGCCGTCAGCTGGCTAGAAGCTTCATACTCCTGGGGTGTCACGTTGCGGCGTGGCACCCCAGAAGTGTTGTGCTCGCAAAACGAGGAATTGTCGCCAGATGCCTTTCCCTGTATCGGGTGGCATCGCAACTGCCGAGCACATACGGTTACTATCGCCCCACGACAGGCGGTAAGTGAGCTGTGGCTTGCGGGCCGAACTCAGCCGACGCATGGCGTGGGCATGTTTCTATGCAGGACGGGCTTACTACGTCGGTGGCGACGAGGGTTCTTCTCACCGAATCGAGGATCCGATGAGTGACGAGTCGAATACGCCTGCCCATCCACTGATCGGGTTCATCACCCGTGACAATCCACCGCAGATTGCCCCCGCACCGATTACCCGGGCGTGGATGGCAGAGATGTCAGAGACGCGTAAAGGTTGGCCAAATCGGTGCCTGCCGATGCTCATCGCCAACCAGAGCGGCTGGGAGTTGCGCAATCGGAGCGCGTTCACCGCTACGTGGATCGGCCAAGACGGCGTGGACGTGAGCGTCATGCCCGATAGGCGCGACACCGCTCAGTTCATGCCGGTCAGCCATTTCGGTAACGGCATCCTGACCTGGCATCTGCCGATACTGTTTCGCACCCCGCCGGGCTATAACCTGTTGGTTCGCGGGCCGGCGAACTATCCGAAGGACGCCGTATGTCCGTTAGAGGGCATAGTCGAAACTGACTGGGCAAGTGCGAGTTTCAGTATGAACTGGAAATTCACCCGCAAACTGATGCCGGTGCGTTTCGAGATCGACGAGCCGATGTGCATGATCGTCCCGCAGCGCCGAGCCGAACTTGAAGACTTCGCGCCCGAACTCAGGCGCCTCGAGTCTGACGAAGATCTGTATCGCAAGCACAAGTCTTTCCTTCGCCCACGTGACATGGACGGGCAGGCCCAGGCAGCGGCGGCCGTCGCCGCGGGCGAACCGGTGCAGTGGCAAGGCCATTACACGCGTGGCCGACACATCGACGGCGAGGCCGGGACACCGGATCACCAGACTCGCCGTCATCTTCGTTCATTTGTTCCGCCACCACATGACGAGCAGCAATAAGCCGCGCCCCAACAGGTTCTGACCATTGCTCCGATGCAGCACAAGCCGCACCCGTCAGCCTCGAGGCTAGGTAAATCGCGGACATCGCGATCATGGCTCGAATATGAACAGTTGGGGCGTATTTGGAAGCATACGAGAGCAGTGGCGTAGGTTTCCGGTAGGTGAACAACCGGGGGCACGGGCAGGAGGGATCCGTGGCGAAACACGCTGAGGCATCCGGTTCGCTGGCCTTGTCACGGAAGCCCCGAGACACCGCCCGCACGCTCCCGAGGACCATGATCGGTTCGCAGCCGTTCAGGGCGGCAAGCGTTTTGCCGCGCCGGCCCGCTCAGCCTGCCGAGGTAGCTCAGGCACGAGTATTTGAGCGACTTCTGCGGGCTGAGTGCGCCGAACTGCAGGAGCTTGCGCATCGCATAGCCCGGCAATCCGAGCCTGACGGTTCCCGGCCGTCTGGAGAGCTGGCGCAGTTACGCGCCCGCATCGACGAAGTCGATGGTCTGCTGCGCGCATTGCAAGGGCGGTTCCCGCACTCCACACCAGACGGTGACCGCTAGCCCGCGTGAAATAGGCTGGCTTCCAGTCAATCTTCGTCCAGGATCAGCGCCATCTCGGGACAGGACGCGACTCCGTCACGAGTTACCTGCGCATCCTCCGGCGCGACCTCGTGTTCTTCGAGGATGGAGTAGCCAGAATCATCAATCGGGAAAATCTCGGGGTCAACCGCATAGCACTGGGCGTGACCAACGCACCTCGACTGCTCGACACGAACCTTCACCATGCCGATTCTAAAAGATGTGCCGAACATCGTCGCTCAATCCGGCACCCGCTTGCGCGGGGACGACGCGACCGAGCCGCGGCGGCCCGCATACCATGTCTACTGTCGCCAGCCCGCCACGACGCCAGCGAAAATGAACGAACCGACAACGAGAGATCACGTGCATGAGCTCCACTGATGAAAGCCTGTACAGCACCGGCTTTCACCTTCCGCGGCTCGACTATTTCACCTTGCCGATGGCCGCTGATCGAGGCGCCGGGTGGAAGGTTTTGCGCGATGCCGGACCGGTGGTGTTCATGAACGGCTTCTACTACCTCACCCGCCGTGAGGACGTGCTGGCAGCGTTGCGAAGTCCCAACGTATTTTCCGCTCGATTGGCACTTCAACCACCGGGAAGCCCAATACCGGTGATCCCGTTGGGGTTCGACCCGCCCGAGCACACTCGATACCGCAAAGTCCTGCAACCGTTTTTCAGCCCACACGGGTTGAGTAAGTCGCGCCCGGTGCTGGTC
>NZ_JBAPRN010000663.1:0-2223 GCF_049281135.1 Mycobacterium sp.
GCTGGGCCAGAGCGGGGGCGGTCTGGGCGCGCTGGGCGCAGCCGGCCTCGGCCAGGTCAGCACCTCGGCGGCGTTAGGAGCCGCGGTTCCGATGGGTAATCTCTCCGCCCCGCCCAGCGCGGCGCCCTTGCTGTCGCAACCGGTACAGCTCGCGTCGGCGGCAACGCCGCTCGGCACCGGCGGACTACCCGGTGGGATGCCGATGCCGCCACTGATGCCACCGCCGATTTCACCGGGCAGTGGCTGGCGCAAGCGCAAGGCGCAGAAGTACGAAGACATTGCGATCGGCGCCGAGCTCAAGGGCAAAGTGATTAAACCGCCGCCGTCGGCGGGATAAGCGAGATCGCCGTCAGCGACTCAGTCGCCGGAACCCGGCGGGCTGATGTGCAGAGAGCCCAGACCGTGCTGGATACCTGCATCCACTTGGCTCTTGACGTCTGATGCGCTGTCCGGCATCCCGGTGGCCGGGTTGCAGCTACAGCTGAGGGTGCCAAACTGGCTGGGTTCGGCGCCGGCCGGTGTTGCCGTGACAACAGTCGCGGCGAGCGCGATCGCGGCGCCAAACAATAATTTCTCGATGATCAAAGATGCTCCGTTGGGGTTGATACCCCAGTATGCGGAATTTTTCAGGATCCCGCATGTCGCGGGCAGAACGCCGCGATGCTGACGCCGACGAAGAATCCGGCGTGGTAGCCGTCCAGACCACTCTGCTGCATGATGTCGTTCGCGACGTCGCTCGATGCCCTGCCACCATCGAGCCCGTCGCAGACCTGATGACCGGCGATGACCGCGGCTTGTCCGGACGCGAAGGTAATCCCCTTTTCCTTCAGCGCATTCAAGAAGTTGGAGTCGACTGCGTCGGCGTGCGCACTTGGCGCGGCGATTTCCATGACGCCGCACGCGGCGAACGCGAGGACTAGGCCGGTCAGGGTTGATCGCACAGGTTTGGGCGAGCGCACTGGGGTGGTCGTCCTTTCTCATCCTGTCCGCTGAGCAGAAGCGTGAGTAGTGCTGACAGCAACCGAAACTGCTGACATTGCGATCATTGCATGCCGCGCCCGGACTTTTGAAGCGCGCAGTGCGGTCGACGCGGGTCGGGGTGATCGTTAACCGTCTAGACATGCCGTGGGTGTTCAACGTTGGCAGACAGGGCACCAGTACGCAACCCGGTCGGCACCGTCGTCACGCTTGACAGGTGTCCCGCAGCGACGGCAGCCTTGGCCCGCTCGCCCGTACACCCACAGTCGCCGGCCGGCCCGCGTGTCGCCGGTGGTACAGCGATTCTGCCGGAAGCGGTTGGCCCACAACATGTCGCGGGCGCGGGCAACCAGTCGTAGCGGGTTGGCGATCGCGCTCACCGGTGCGGTGGGCAGGTGTCCACTGACGAAGCACAATTCGTTGCAGTAGACATTGCCGATCCCGGCCATGATCCGCTGGTCCAGCAGGGCCTCGGAGATCCGCCGATCCGGGTCTACCGTCAGGTTGGCGGCGGCAATCTCGGGGTCCCAGTCCTCGCCCAGCAGATCGGGTCCCAGGTGGTCGACGACGTCGCCGTCATTGGCGCGTTCGAGTATCTCCAGCACGCCGAGGTCGATGCCAACCGCGCGGATATCGCTGGCTTCCAAGATGATCCGGACCCGGTGGTCGGTGCGGCTCGGCCGCGACGTGACGCGCCAGCTACCGTCCATCTTCAGATGCGAGTGGATGCTGGCCGGTCCGACGCGAATGAACAAATGCTTGCCCCTGCTGCACACCTCATCGACGACGTGACCGCTCAGATCGACCGTGGCATAGCGGGGAACCCGGACATCGCAGCGGGTCAGCGTGCGACCGACCAACGCTTTCCGCAGTGCCTCCGCGGTGCGGAAAACGGTGTCACCCTCAGGCATCGGCTACCGCAGCCGCAGTCCGCGCGGAGTCCGGGCGAATCCGGAATCAGTTAGGGCCGCAACCACCGTCGACGAGACTTGCGGCGCCAACACCGGCGCGCTGTTGACGCGCTCGATGAGGATGGAGCTGACCCGCCCGCCGGAAACCAGTTCGGCGAGTGCGACCGCCGCCGCATGGTTGGCTTCGGAGTCGTCGTCGGCGAAGCTCAGCAAGGACTTCCCGCCGCGTTCGAGGAACCACACCAGTTCGCCGTCGACCAGCACGACGAGCGCTCCGGCCTTGCGGCCCGGCCGGGCCCCGCTGTCGCCGTCCGGTGAGCGTGACGGCCAGGCC
>NZ_JBAPRN010000664.1:0-4805 GCF_049281135.1 Mycobacterium sp.
CCAGCACCGCTGCTCACGGGTGGCCGGGAACACCTCGCGCATCGCTTTCCAGAACCCCAGCGCGCCATCCCCAACCGCCAGGACCGGGGCCGTCATCCCGCGGCGGCGGCAATCGCGCAGCACATCGGCCCACGACTCGGTCGATTCCCGGAACCCATCGGCCAGGGCGACGAGCTCTTTGCGGCCATCAGCACGCACGCCGATCATCACCAACAGGCAGAGTTTGGTCTGCTCGAGGCGGACCTTGAGGTGGATGCCATCAACCCACAGATAGACGTAATCGGCGCCCGAGAGGTCGCGAGCCCCGAATGCCTTCGCTTCGTCCTGCCACTGCGCGGTCAGCCGGGTGATCGTGGTGGCCGACAATCCGGCCCCCGACCCGAGGAATTGCTCCAACGCCGGACCGAAGTCACTGGTCGAGAGCCCGTGCAGATACAGCAGCGGCAACACCTCGCTCATCTGCGGGGACTTGCGTGCCCACGCCGGCAGGATCGCCGAGGAAAACCGCCGCCGCTCACCGGTATCGGGATCAACACGGCGGTCGTTTACCCGTGGCGCCACCACTGGCACCGCACCCGCGGCGGTCAATACGTCACGCTCGTGGTGATAGCCGTTGCGGACCACCAAGCGCCGGCCGTGCTCATCGACCTGGTCAGCGAATTGTTCGACATAGGCGCTGACTTCGACCCGCAGCGCGGCAGCCAACATCTGGCGGGCACCGTCGCGAACGATCTCATCGAGCAACGACCGGCCATCGCCACCGTTGTCGTTGGATGATTCCTGGTCGTGAACTACCGTGAGCATGGGCGCACCTTCCCAACCAGCGCGCCAACGCCGGTCTTGCTCGAATACCTGATTCCGTGATGATCATCCCCGGGAAGGTACGCCCACTTTCAGGCGACGTCACCCGGGCTCATCCACAGTTTTCGATCATTGCGCTGCGCGAACTTAGGCAGTCACCTGTGCCGCATCGCTGCGCGCCGGCAACAAAGGCACGGTGCTGTTGATGTCATCAACACCCTTCGCGTAGCCCCAGGTCGCGTGACGTCGTTTCGCGTCGTTTCGCGTCGTCGAATCTAGTATTTCCGCAGGTCACGCCATTTTATGCGCCTGGTTCGATTCCCGGCAGCTCCACTGGAAAAGGCCGCCCTGAGCAGCGCTTTGTCTCTCCTTGCCTGGCAGACATCAACAGGCCGTCAACGTCGGCGTCTCAGGTATCAACGACATTGGGGTCGACTCAACGGCAGCAAACACCCAACGGGCTCGCAGTGGATGCTATGAATATCGATCATTTGTCGCTTCGCATCAGCCGTAGGCGAGAAGTTGGCGTTAAGCCAGAAGCCACATCAGTTCGCGGCTCCTGCGCAACCTGCGGTAGAGGATGCTTTCGGTGCCGCTCGATCAAGTCTTCAACATCCTCGCGCGTCATGCGCCAGGTGCGACCGACCCGGTACCCCGACAATTCGCCACGGTTCAAGCGACAGGATAGCCAGCGCACACCATCCGTCATCTCCGGAGGGAGAACCATCTTCGCGACGTCGCAGAGCGAGTACGTGTTGATCTCGAGCGCGTCGTCGTCCATAACTCATACTCTGACTTGCGTCTGCGCTTTGTAAGAGTTCGCAATGAAATCCATTGGCTGTGAACGGGCCCACGCCGGATTACCACGTCAGTCCGCAGTCAGCCGCGGCAAATTCTTGACGAAATTCGCACACGGGTGCGCGAAGCGCTGAGGCCACGGCACTCCGACTCTGTCAACGGACCTAACCGCGTTTGGGGCCGGCCACCAGATCGAGAATAGACGGCCGTCCCGCTCTGAAAATGATGGGTAACAGCGGTTACCCATGAAAACCGCGACTGAGGTGGCGGGGCGAATGTCCTTGTCGCTCAAGGGTTGGCCACGGATTTGGACACGGAACACCGCGGAACCGATGCGAACAAGCGGGACTGGGCGAGATAGGTCGGATGGCTGAACGTCCCTGGCCTGCAGCTATGAGACCGCGCGTACCGGGGGAGACAGCGACTGGCTAGCTCATAACTTAGAGGTCGAATCGTGGCCAGTGAGAGGCGTGTTGGCGGCATTTTTGCTGCGAACATGCTGTTTCAACCTCTCCAACCGCGAACCGTAGGTCGGACCGACTGGTGTGCTATCCGGTGTAGCTTTTGGGTGTGTTATCGGGCTCTTATCTGGTAACGTCTCGGGTAGATCAATATGGAGGTGCGATATGCCGGTCTTGACCGTCTCTGCGGCGCAGCGGCTGGATGATGAGGCAGCGACGCTTTCGATCCGCGAGATCGCCGCATATCTGCAAGAGGCTGTCGGCCAACGCGTCGCGGCGGCGATGGCGGGCTTGGCTGACGCCAAACAAATCGGTCGCTACGCGCGCAATGGCGGCCCGGAACCTCACGGCGCGACCGAGCGCCGGTTACGCGAGGGCTACAAGGTCGTCAGGATGCTCGTCGACGCCTACGACGACAAGACGGCGCGGGCGTGGCTGTTTGGCACCAACACGCGGTTGGACGATCGCGCGCCGATCGAGGTGCTCGGTGCGGCGATCGACACCGCGGAGTTCGCGATGGTCGTACGGGCCGCACGGCAGGTCGCCAGCTTCCAGTTGTGATCGCGGCGCCCGAGCAAGGGCGAACCCTGTGGCGGGTCGGCTATTACGCTGACCCGCTCGGCTTCACTCCGCTAGACCGTATGGGGAGGCTGGGGCCTCACTGCATGTGAACGTGGGTTGCCGACAGGGTGGTCCTGGCCGGTAGAGCCACAGATGTAGGAGGCCCCAGTGTTAGGTCAGCGTACGAGTGTTGGTTTGGATGTGCACGCACGATCGGTGGTTGCGTGTGGGTTGGACCGGGAGACCGGTGCGGTCGTCGAGCGTCGTTTGACACCTGATCACCGTGAGATCGTGGGTTGGATCGAGGGCTTACCGGGGCCGGTCGCGGTGACCTATGAGGCCGGCCCTACCGGATTCTTCCTGGCTCGGGCCTTGGAGGCGGCCGGCGTTTCGTGTCAGGTCGCTGCGCCCTCGAAGTTGATCCGTCCGGTCGGGGACCGGGTCAAGACCGATGCCCGTGATGCCGTGCATCTGGCACGGCTGCTGCATCTGGGACAGGTCACCGCGGTTGCGATTCCCACCGCCGAGCAGGAAGCGGCCCGGGATCTGGTACGAGCCCGCGAGGACTGCCGCGGGGATCTGATGACCGCGCGACACCGGATATCGAAACTGCTTCTACGCCAGGGGATCGTCTACTACGAGGGGAAGACCTGGACCGGCCGTCACGAGCTGTGGCTGCGCAAGCAGCGCTTCGACAACCCCGCGTTGCAGTTGACCTACGATGCCGCATTCGATGCCATGACAGCCTGCGTGGACCGGCGGGAGCGGTTGGAGGCAGCGATCGAGGCGATGGCCGCCGACAGTGAATTCACCCCGGTGGTGCAACGACTGGGGTGTATCCGGGGGATCGCGACGCTGACGGCGTTCGGGCTGGCGACCGAGATCGGGGACTGGCATCGGTTGACTGGCCGCACGATCGGCGCCTATCTGGGTCTGGTCCCCTCGGAGTACTCCTCGGGCGATAGCCGGGTGCAGGGCTCAGTGACCAAGACCGGCAACGGACACGCGCGGCGACTGCTGGTCGAAGCGGCATGGCATCACCGCAGCCCGTACCGACCAGGGACCATGTTGCGGCGCCGCTGGGAGCTGGCTTCCCCGGCCGCTCGGGCCCGTGGCCAAGCCGCCAACCGGCGCCTGCATCAGCGGTGGATCGACTTCGATCTGCGCAGGAAACGATCCGTGGTCGCCAACATGGCCGTGGCCAGGGAACTGGCCGGCTGGTGCTGGTCACTGGCCGTGCTCCAGGAGTGATCAGCCCACCCTCGTCCAGATGAGAACAATCGGTGGCGACGGCAAGCGTCTTGGAGTGACCCGCGAAAGCTCTATGAGCAATCCTGTTGCCCAGCAACATCATTACGCTCGATGCTAGACAGCGGCCAACTCCGACTCGAAAGTCCGGTCCTGCGGTAACCAACCCGCGCATATCAGTTGTGTGGTCCCCTTCCGGGGACGCCCGCGCATGCGGGAAAATCGGGTGCGGTCGCTCGCCGAGGTCGATCATTCTTGGCGCTGGTGAGCCCGTATATCAGTTTGATCCGGGGAGCCGATGGTGGGGCTGCGCATTGTTGCCATGAGCACGAGGGTCCGACTCTTTTCTTTCCCTGTTCGGTTCCTGCGGGCGGCCGCGCTCATGTAATCGGTTTCGTGGGAAGGATTTTCGTGATGGACGAGGTCGACGATGTCGAACTGTTAGTGGAGCGGGTGGCGGCGCTGGATCTGGGCAAAGCCGTTTTGGAGGCGTGTGTGCGGGTGCCGCACCCACAGCGGCCCGGTAGGCGAATGCAAGAGCTACGCGGTTACGGCACGACCACCGCGCAGTTGTTGGCGATGGTGGCCTGGTTGCGGCACTGGCAGGTGCAGCGGGTGGTGATGGAATCCACCAGCACCTACTGGAAGGGCGTGTTCTACCTGCTGGAGGCCGAGGGGTTTGACCGCTGGCTGGTCAACGCCCGCGAGGTGAAGAACGTGCCGGGTCGGGCGAAGACGGATCGGGCCGATGCGGTCTGGCTGGCGAAAGTGGCCGAGCGTGGCATGTGCCGGCCGTCGCTGGTGCAGCCACCCGAAATCCGTCGGCTACGCGACCTGACCCGCTACCGTCGGGCTCTGGTGCAGGACCGCACCCGCGAGCAGCAACGGGCCGAGAAGCTGCTCGAGGACGCCCAGATCAAGATCTCGTCGGTGCTC
>NZ_JBAPRN010000665.1:0-8257 GCF_049281135.1 Mycobacterium sp.
ATACAACTCCGCGCGTGCACACTGTCGGATTCGACCAAGCTCGGGCCCACTTTCCCGGTGCTCACCGATACACAGATGGAAGTGCCAGCGGCCGAAGTCGACGGTCGCGTACCCGTCGTACATCGAGATCCGCTTGGGCGGGTTGGGGGCGGCGACCTCCCACGCTGCGCCCTCGACCAGAACGCCGAACCATATTTCGTCCCAATACTCCTCAAAACACACCCGGATGAGATCGAGGAGACTGTGCTCATCGGTGGGCAGCGGCCAAACCTGCTCCCGGCCGTTGTCTTCCGTACTCCGGATTGCAGGGCTAAATTCGGTCAACGCGATCCCTTTCCGGCACCCTGCTCAAGGCGCAGTCTCCGCAAAGTCCACCGTGCGGCGTGCGGTAATACAAGCAGCAGCTGGTCCGACGGTAGCCGGAATCGTCAAAATTGACAGCTGCACTTAATCGTGGGTCAGCGCAGATGCTGTGTGCCAGTTGCCATCCTGACGTCGTCGCGCGGTCGCGATCGAAGACGAGCGCGGCCCCGAGCAGGGCTGATGCCGAATTGCCCCGTAGCAACTTCTCCGATATCGGGCCGAGTCGGCGCAGCGCAACCGCCAGCGGATCGAGATGCCTGTCGAGCACCATGGCGGCCAGCGCGGAGCGAAGGTCATCGTGCCGTGCAGCCTCGGGATGCTCCAGGTGCAACGCAACCTGGCCGTCGCGTTCGCGAAACAGCAGATGTTCGGGCGGAAGATCGACGAGCAGCCGGTAGCCGGCCACTGTGCCCACACCGATCGACCACAGCCGCGCAGCGAAGCCCAAGAAAAACGTCGAGGCTGCGACGCGCTGCTCTGTGACGTCCATGCGAGCTTTGACCCGGTCGACGATCTCAGCCAGCAGCGCGCTGTCGTCATAGAGTTGCTTGACGGGCCGCCAGCCGTCATTGAGCGGTCCGGTGCCCAGTGCGAAATACGGGCTGACATCGCAGAGTTCGGCAAGCGCGGTAGTTGCCGCCGGGTCGGTGGGTGCGCTTGAAGGTGTTACCTCGCAACCGAATACAGGGTTCACTTGCCCACTGCCGAGGAGGTCGCCGGGGGTCCCGTCGACGAGCATTCCGTCAAGGCCGAGCAGCCACGCCCGATCGGCTTCCTGCAGGGCCAGTTCGAGGTCGTGGGTGGACATGACGATCGTCAGGTGCTGCTCGCGCGCAAGATTGCGCAACATCTGGACCAGCCCGGTGCGCGACGGCACGTCGAGGAAGGCGGTCGGTTCGTCGAGCACCAGAACCTCCGGCTGCTGGGCCAGCGCCCGGGCGATCAGAACCCGCTGCCGCTCGCCGTCGGACAGGTCGGCGGCCGGGCGGGCGGCCAGGTGCCGGGCGTCGACGGCAGTCAGCGCCTGCTCGATGATGAGCTGATCGTCGTGGGTGAGGCGACCGGTGACGCCCAGGTGGGGGATGCGGCCCAGCGCGGCGAGTTCATAGGCTGACAGCAGTCCCGGGTCGACCGGGTCGGTGAGCACCGCCGCCACCCGCCGGGCCAACCGGTCGGCCGCAATACCAGCCAGGTTTGTTCCTTCCAGCAGCACCTGACCACTCAGGGCGGGCTGCAATCCGCACAGGGTCCGGATCAGCGTCGACTTCCCAGCGCCGTTGGGACCCAGCAATACGGTGAGCTCGCCGCGCCGCGCGACCGCGGAGAGGTTGGCGGCGACCGTGGTTGTCCGTCGCCGGCGGCGGTAGCCGATCGCAAGATCGCAGAATTGCAGCGTGTTCATCGCTGCATCCCCACGCCGTGGCGTTTGCGCACCAACACCAGGACGACGATCGGCGCGCCGATCAGAGCGGTCAACGAATTAACCGGCAGCACCGCGTCGCTGCCCGGCATCTGGCCGGCGATGCCGCACACCAATGCCACGGCCGCCCCCATCAGCACCGTGGTTGGCAGCACCGCGCGATGGTCGGAGGTGCCCAATGCCAGCCGCGCCAGATGCGGCACCGCGAGCCCGAGAAACGCGATGGGTCCGCAGAACGCCGTCGTCGCACCCGTTACCAACGACGCGGACACGACTGTGATCAGCCGCGCCTGTCGTACGTCGATTCCCATTGTGCGGGCATAACTTTCGCCGAGAAGCAGGGCGTTGAGCGCGCGAACCGTCAGCGCGGCCGCGGCTATCCCGACGGAGACGACGGGTAGTAGCAGCCGCAGGTCCTGCCAGCTGGTGCCGGCGAAGCTACCCAGCCCCCACAGCAGGTACTGCTGGACGCGCTGCGGATCTGCGTACACCAGCAACACGCCGACCACCGCGCTGCTTGCGGCGCCCACCATCACGCCGATCAGCAACAGCGTCGCCGCCGAGCGCACCCACCGGGCAAGGGTCAAGACAATCGCGAGCACCGCGGTCGCGCCCGCCGCGGCTGCGATTGCCATGCCGACGCGACCGCCGCCGGCCAGTCCCGCGGTAAAGCCGGCGCCGGATCCGGTGGCGATCACCACCATCGCGACACCAAGCCCGGCGCCGGAGCTGACACCCAGGACGTACGGGTCGGCGAGGGTGTTGCGGAACAGGGTCTGCATCTGAAGCCCCGCGACGCCCAGACCGGCACCCGCGGCGATCGCGGTCAGCACCCGGGGCAACCGCATGCTGTGCACGATCACCTGCCAGCGTGGGTCCGACGGCTGCGCGCCAACCAGGACGCGGGCGGTGTCGAGCAGCGGCACCCGCACCGGACCCAGCACCAACCCCAACATGGTCAGCACTACGACAGTGACGGCCAGCCCGGTCAGCACCACCGTAGTTCGGTTGAGCCGCAACGGGATTGAAGTGGCCGGAGCGATAGTCGTCACGCTTTGGCGACCTGCCGATAGAAGGTGAACTGATGGTGGGGCGCCAGCTCCGGATGCAGAATGGCCAACAGATCGCCCAGCACCAGATCGGGCCGGGCCGCACCGCGCTCCCAGTAGTCGTTCCCGCCTTGCGGGCCGATCGCCTTGGTTGCCGACCAGACCTGGCCGCTGCGCACCGCCGCGAGCTCGCCGTAGCGATTGTCCTCGGCCACCGCGTTGCCGACGTTCTTCCAATCGCTGTCGACCAGCCACAGCGGCGCCTGACCGGCTTTGGCGTAGACGGACTCGAAATTCAATTGCTGTGTGCCGCTGCCCTGGTCAACTGCCCACGGGTAGTGGCCGCCCGCGTCGCGGATGAGTCGGCCGGCGTAGCTGCCGCCGGAGGGCATCGACCAGCTGCCCTGGTACATGGTGCCGGGCAGCACGTCGACGGCTCGCGCCGCGGCGGATTTCCGCGCTACCGCGGCGTAGCTGTCACGCAGTTCGCCGTAGACCTCGGCGGCCTTCCTCTCGGTTCCGGTCAGTGCTGCCAGCACCTTGACCCATTCGGCGCGGCCCAGTGGCGTGGCTTCCAGCCATTCGGCGTCGGCGATTACGTCGACGCCGCCGCCACGCAGTTTCGGGTAGCCCGGGTCGTCGATGCCCGACGTCACCAGCACGTCGGGATGGGCGGCGACGACCCCTTCCACGTTGACCTGCTGGGCAGGCGCGTAGCCGACCGTTCTGCCGGCGTTGATGCGTTCCCGCAGTTGCGGGTCGACGACATCGGCGGTGTCGGCCACCCCGGTGACTACATCGGCGCGGTCCAATTCGGTGATCATGCCCAGCTGGGTGATCGAGGCCGAGTACATGCTTGCGACAGGTACCGTGATCCGTTGTGCAACGGCCAGATTGCCGGTCAATTCCGGTGCGGGTGCACCGCAGCGCACCAACACGTAGGACTCGGGACGGCCATGCGGATAGGGCTGTTTGACGGTCAGCACCTGGTAGCTCTTGTGATAGCTGAGGGTGAAGTTGGTGGCGTCGAGAACAGAGGACTTGTCGGGGAAATAGTCAGTGCCGGGGCGGAAGTCGGTGATGCAGTCACGGTCGGAGAGGCCGTTGACTGCGGGGTGCGCGGCGCAGGCGCTGGCGGCGACCGGCAGCCACGCGCTCACCATGAGCACCACCCAGAATCGGCGTGACATCGACGGTCGCCAGCTCTCTCGGGGTCGACCGCCCCGGGTTGCAGGATGCGACGACGCGAGTGTCCTGGCTCTCGGATCGCTGCTCGCCTCGCCTTCCAGCTCGCGGCCGTGGCTAATGAGGTTCGCTCCCCGATCACAGTGGCGGGACCGCGCCGGGTTCGCACCGGCTTCCTACATCGTCATCGCCTTACGCGCGACATTGTCGCATCTCGTGAACTCGCCGGGTGGCGATCCGCCACACCGTGGCCTTGCTCACCCCGCGCCGGCGCGCAACGCGTCCACCGCTGCCTCGATGTTCGGGACGACGGTGGGTCCGTAGCGGGCGACCAGTTGTCCGAGCGAGCGGGCGAGGTGCGGCCCCACCGCCTCTGCCAGCAGGACGTCCTCGCCGATCACGATGCCGCCGACCACGTGTGCTGCCATCAACCGGCCATCCGGAGTCACCTCGTAGCGCCAATCGCTGATTTGCAGCCGTGCGGGTTGTGACCTGAACATGCCCCGACGGGCAGCGGTATGCGCAACGCCGGGCAGCCCGGCAAAAACGTTGATCACCAACCCGATTCCGCCCGGTCCGGCCAGCGCGTCGGAGACGGTGCGGCTCACTCGCTCGGCATCGAAAGCCGCCATCAGTCGTTCATGGCCAGCACGAACGACGGCGAGATGGTTTCGGCGGTGCCGCTGCGCCGCACCGCCGTTCCGGCGGCGTAGAACTCCACCGTGTGGAAGCCCCAGGCGTAGTTTTGGATGGCGAAATGCACCCCGACGACGCCGGATGCACCGTCGCGCTCGGCCTCGCTCTGCATGCGCGACATGGCCAACTCGCGTGCTTCGTAGTTGCCCTGCGTCCATTGCGGCATCTCGGTGTTGCGGCCCATCTGCCGCAGGGTCTGCAGAAAGCCTTGCGCGGCAATGTGAAAGACGCAGTTGCCCATGACGAACGCCACCGGCGCCCACCCCGATCGAAGCAGGGTGGCCAGGTCTTGTCCGCTCAAGTGGCTGGAAAAAGCCTGCCCGTTGCTCCGCCGAAAGGAGCCTGGTTTAGGGGTGTAGCGCACCGCGGTTCCGACCGCAATGAATTCCAGGTGCTCCGATTCAGCGCCGTGCTGGCGCCATTCCAGGCGGACACCGACGACGCCGTCGGCGCCCAACGCGTCCGCTTCGGCCTGCATGCGGGCCATCGCGTTCCAGCGCGCCCGATATGTCGCCTCGGTGAGCACCGGCAGCTCGGATTGTTGCCGGATGCCGGTGAATTGGTAGCCCACGTGGTAGACCGACACACCCATCACGAGGTCGAGCGGTTCGAAACCTGCTCCGTGCAGAAGTGCGAATTCGTTGATGGACAGGTCCGACGTGAAGACCTTGTCGGCATGCGAGAGCCGTTCGCTGGCAACGGGGTCGAGCGGGGTCGATGACATTGCCCTACTTTCAAGGATCAAGCCTTCGCCGGACGAGCCTTTCGCCGGTTGCGCACATCGTACGAGGCCGACGCCGCACGCAGCGTCGTTCAGTCCAAGCGGTACCGAATCAAACGTGAACTATTCGCGACGACGGCGACGGACGAGGCGTTGTGCAGGATCGCCGCGAGCACGGGTGATAGTGCGCCGCCGGCGCCGATGAGCAGCCCGGCGGCGTTGACCGCAATCGACATGCCGTAGTTCTGTCGGATGACCTCGACCGCGCGGGTGCCCAGGTCGCCGACGTCGAGTAGCCGCCGGAGGTCGTCGTTGGCCAGTGCGACGTCGGCGGTCTCGACCGCGACGTCGGTGCCGGCCAGTCCCATGGCGATGCCGATGTTCGCAGCGGCCAGTGCCGGGGCGTCGTTGATGCCATCGCCGACCATCCCGACGATGTAGCCCTCGTCCTGGAGTTGGCGCACCACTTCGAGCTTGTCCTCGGGCATCACCTCGGCCCGCCACTCGTCGATATCGAGTTCGCCCGCAACGACTTTCGCGATGTCAGGGTGATCGCCGGTCAGCATGACTATTCGGCGGATTCCGCCTGCGCGCAGCTTCTTCAGCACATCGAGAGCCTCGGAACGGATCTCGTCACGCAGGCTGATCAGCCCGACCAGCGTGTCGTCCACCGCGAGCAGCAGCGGCGTTTCGGCCTGGCGGCGCAGCTTGTCGACCCAGTCGGCGGCCTCGCGGGACACTTCGACGTTCTCCGATCGAAGCAGCGACGGGCTGCCCAGCAGCAGGGTCCGGCCGTCGGCCCAGGTTCGCATGCCCAGCCCGACCAGCACCTCGCACTCCTCGTGCGGCGGTATGGTGATCCGGCGTTCCTCGGTCGAGCGGATCACGGCCTCGGCCAGTGGGTGGCGAGAGTGCAACTCTGAGCTGGCCGCATAGGCGAGCACCTGCTCAGGTCGCCAATCATCGTGCAACGCAATGATGTTCGTGACCACCGGACGTCCGACCGTGAGCGTCCCGGTCTTGTCGAAGACGATCGCATCCACCCGGCCGGCCTGCTCCAGGTGCGACCCGCCCTTGATCAGGATGCCGCGCCGAGCGCCGTTGCCGATCGCCGCGCTGATCGCCGTCGGGGTTGCCAGGCCCACCGCGCACGGGCAGGCGATCAGCAGCATCGTCATCGCGCGCCGGACGTCGCCGGTGAGGGCCAGGGTGATTGCCGAGACGATGAACGAGATCGGCACGAAGCGGCGGGAGAAGTTCTCGCCGACGGTTTGGATGGGCGCGCGGTCGTGTTGCGCCTCTTCGACACGGGAGATGATGCGGCCGATGGTGGTCTGATTGCCGACCGCACGTGCGCGAACGATCAGGCGGCCGCGCAGCACCACCGAACCGGCATGCACCGTCGACCCGGCGACGATGCTGACCGGCAGGTTTTCGCCGGTGATCGCGGACTGGTCGACCACGGCCTCGCCGTCGACCACGTCACCGTCGACCGGGATCGCGACGTGGTCGTGGATCACCACGTCGTCGCCGATCTGCACGGTGTCGATCGGCACCTGGACCTCGTTGCCGTCGTCCAGCCGGATCCACGCGGTGTCGGCGGTGCCGCGCAACAGATCCGAGATGGCCCGCCGGGTCCGGCGCAGGGTCAGATCTTGAAGGTATTCACCGATATTGAGCAGCCACAGCACGGTGAGTGCGACGACGTTCTCGCGCAGCACCAGGCTGGCCACCGTCGCTGCGGTGACCAACGCATCGGTGCCCGCGCGCCCAGACCGCAGGCCGCGCAATGCGCCGCGCAGGAACGGGTAGCCCATGAACACCGTCGCTCCGGTCGCGACCAGTTGGCCCGACGCGCTCAGCAGCGGTGGCCGGTTGAAGGCGTAGCGGCGCACCCCGAGCAGGGCCAGCGCCGCGCCGCCGATCACCATCCGCAGCACCTCGGTATTGCGGATATCCGAGGACCTTGGGGTACGAGCCGGAATGAGTTCGGCGGCAACGTGTTCGGCTGAGGTGATGGCTGCCAGCACTTCGGCGCGATCGCAGCGCTTGGGCGAATACCAGACCACGACGGAGCCGGTATGCGGATAGGCGTGCACGGCCCGTACACCGTGCTGCTTGTCCACCGCCTCTTCCACCGCGACCGCGCGCCGTGAATCCGCACGCACCCACGGCACCTTGACCCGCATCCGCCCGGCGGCGTCGGACACGACCAACAAGTCGGTCATGTCGAAGGATCAGTGCTCGTGATCGTGGTCGTGATCGCCGATGGCGGGAGGCTGCGCCTCCTCACCGATGCGCTCGCGAGCTTCGGCCACCACGTCGGCCAGTTTCAGCCGGGCAGACTCGGCTGCTTCCTCGGCCCGCCGCGTGCCGCGCAGGCTCCACTCGGTCGCGGTGACCGCGGCGTCGTGCAGCGGGGCCTTGCCCAGGGCCTTACGCAGGAGTTCGTAAGCGCTGACGCCGACCACGCCGGTAACCACCGTCCCGGCTGCTTTTCCGAGTAGGCCTGACACCACCATCGCGAACGTCCTCCCGTTGTCTCGTACCACGTGAGCTAATTGCCTTTCGACGACCGTAGCATCGTCATATAGCGATATCAACATGGATCGACGGTCGTTGTTCGACGGAAGTTCGGCCCCCGATGTGCCCGCCTCTGAGCGACAGCCGCGCCGTTGTCGCTCAGAGGTGGGCAGAAAGTGCACTGCCTGTTGCCTCATGTCAATATGCCCGCGGCGCTATTCGTTGCCTCAAATGCCGGATGCCCGCGTGAGCTGGTTCGTCGCGTCGTTTGCTGATGCCGGCTTGGGTGGGGCTTGGCGC
>NZ_JBAPRN010000666.1:0-2292 GCF_049281135.1 Mycobacterium sp.
ACACCCGGCTGGCCGCGCTGGACCTGTGCCCGCGGATTCGGGTCAACGCCATCGCGCCCGGATCGATCGCCACGTCCGCGCTCGACATCGTCGCCTCCAACGACGAGTTGCGCGAGCCGATGGAAAAGGTGACACCGATGCGCCGGCTCGGCGAGCCCGACGAGATCGCGGCTGCCGCAGTGTATTTAGCCTCGCCAGCGGGTGCCTACCTGACCGGCAAGGTGATCGAAGTCGACGGCGGTATCACCTTTCCCAACCTCGACCTACCGATTCCGGACCTGTGACGATGGCTATACGAGTCGCCGCGGTCGGCACCGGAAATGTCGGCATCCATGCGTTGCGGGCGCTGATCACCAATCCGGACTACGAGCTCACCGGTGTGTGGGTGTCGTCGGATTCCAAAGCCGGCAAAGACGCCGGAGAGCTTGCGGGCCTTGATGTCTCGACCGGTGTCACCGCGTCTACCGATCTGGACGCGGTGCTCGCCTCTGGCCCGCAGTGCGCGGTCTACACCGCGATGGCCGACAACCGGCTGCCCGATGCGCTCGACGATTACCGGCGCATCCTGGCCGCCGGGGTCAATGTCGTCGGCAGCAGTGCGGTGTTCCTGCAGTATCCGTGGCAGGTGCTCCCCAAGGAGCTGCTGGCTCCGATCGAAGATGCGGCGCGGGAAGGCAATTCGAGCCTGTTCGTCAACGGCATCGATCCGGGATTCGCCAACGACCTGCTCCCGCTGGCGCTGGCTGGGACATGCCAGAGCGTCCAGCAGATCCGCTGCATGGAGATCGTCGACTACGCCACATACGACAGCGCCACCGTCATGTTCGACGTGATGGGATTCGGCAAGCCGCTCGACGACATCCCAATGCTGCTGCAACCGGGCGTGCTGAGTCTGGCGTGGGGATCGGTGGTGCGCCAACTCGCCGCGGGCCTGGGCGTCGAACTCGACCAGGTCACCGAACGGCACGAGCGGGTCCCGGCGCCCGAGGACTTCGACATCGCCTCGGGACACATCCCCAAGGGCAGTGCCGCGGCGCTGCGATTCGAGGTGCACGGACTGGTCGACGGCAAGCCCGCGGTCGTCCTCGAACACGTCACCCGGTTGCGCGAAGACCTGTGCCCCGACTGGCCGCAGCCGGCCCAGCCCGGTGGCTGCTATCGGATCGAAATCACCGGCGAACCGTCCTACGCCATCGACGTCTGCCTGAGCAGTCCGAACGGGGATCACAATCACGCGGGTCTGGTGGCGACGGCGATGCGCGTCGTCAACGCCATCCCCGCCGTCGTTGCCGCGCCCGCCGGGATCCGCACCACGCTGGACCTACCGCTGATCACCGGGCGCGGCCTCTACTCGGCAAGGTAGAGGTTTCGGTTAACCTAACTTTCTTATTCGTCGAAGGAAAGTGAGTTAGGTGCCCGAGGACACCCGCGCGCGGCTCAAAACCGGGTGGTATCTGCTCGGCCCCGCATTCGTCGCCGCGATTGCCTATGTCGACCCGGGCAACGTGGCCGCGAACATCAGTGCCGGCGCCCAATTCGGCTTCGCGCTGCTGTGGGTGATCGTCCTCGCGAACGTGATGGCCGGGCTCGTCCAGTACCTGTCGGCAAAGCTCGGCCTGGTGACCGGGCGCACGCTGCCCGAGGCCATCGGCGGACAGCTGAATCGACCGGCCCGACTGGCCTTTTGGATACAGGCCGAGATCGTCGCGATGGCGACCGACGTGGCCGAGGTGATCGGCGGGGCGATCGCACTACACATCCTATTCCGGCTGCCACTGCTGCTTGGCGGGGTGATCACCGGGGTGGTGTCGCTGCTGCTCCTGCGGATCCAGGACCAGCGCGGCCAACAGATCTTCGAACGGGTGATCACCGGACTGCTGCTGCTCATCGCCATCGGCTTCACCGCCAGCTTCTTCGTGGCGACACCACCGCCCGGAGATGTGCTGGGCGGGTTGGTTCCGCGATTCCTCGGAAAGGAAAGCGTGCTGTTGGCGGCGGCCATCCTGGGCGCGACGGTGATGCCGCATGCGGTCTATCTGCACTCCGGGCTGGCCCGCGACCGGCATGGCCATCCCGATCCCGGCCCGGACCGGCGGCGACTGCTGCGGGTCACCCGGTTGGACGTCGGACTGGCGATGGTCGTCGCAGGGGCCGTGAACGCCGCGATGCTGCTGGTCGCTGCGCTGAACATGCAGGGCCGAGCCGGCGTCGGTTCCATCGAGACGGCCTACGTCGCAGTGCACGACACGGTGAGTCCATTGATCGCGGTGTTCTTCGCGGTCGGATTGCTGG
>NZ_JBAPRN010000667.1:0-2969 GCF_049281135.1 Mycobacterium sp.
GCGCTGCGCGAGGCCGTCTCCGCACTGCACCGTGCGGCCGACGATCCCCGGGTGGCCGGCCTGATCGCTCGCGTCGAGCTCCCCGCCGCCGCGGCCGGGCCGGTTCAGGAGCTACGGGAAGCTGTGGCCGCGTTCACAGCGGTCAAGCCGTCGCTGGCCTGGGCCGAGACGTATCCCGGAACGCTGTCGTACTACCTGGCGTCGGCGTTCGGCGAGGTGTGGATGCAGCCGGCGGGCAGCGTCGGGTTGATCGGCTTCGCCACCAACGCGCTGTTCCTGCGCGACGCGTTGGACAAGGCCGGTATCGAGGCGCAGTTCGTCGCGCGCGGTGAATACAAGTCGGCGGTAAACCTTTTCACACAGGACCGCTACACCGACGCTCATCGCGAAGCCGACACCCGGCTGCTGGAGAGCCTGCGCGTTCAGGTGTGGCAGGCGATCGCCGACGCGCGCAACATCGGCCAGGACGGTCTCGACGAGCTGGCCGATCATGCGCCGCTACTGCGCGACGTCGCGGTGGAATCGGGTCTGATCGATCGCGTCGGCTTCCGCGACGAAGCGTATGCGCGGATCGCCGAACTGGTTGGTGCCAAGGGAATTTCACCGGAGTCCGGTGACGCCGACGGTGACGACGGCCCGCCGCGGCTGTATCTGAGCCGCTACGCGCGGGCCACTGGTCCCGGCGGACCGGCTCGTCCGTCCATACCCGGGCGCGGGCCCAAGTCGACGGTCGCCGTCGTCACCGTTGCCGGCTCGATCGTCAGCGGCCGGGGCGGTTCGCGATTGCCGCTCGGCTCATCCAACGCCGGCGCTGACACCATCGCCGCGGGGCTTCGCGAAGCGGCGCACGATGATTCGGTGTCGGCGATCGTGCTGCGGGTCGACTCGCCGGGCGGTTCGGTCAGCGCGTCGGAAACCATCTGGCGGGAGGTGAAGAAGGCCCGTGAGCGCGGCAAGCCGGTGGTGGCGTCGATGGGTGCGGTCGCCGCCTCTGGCGGCTATTACGTTTCGATGGGCGCTGACGCCATCGTGGCCAACCCCGGCACCATCACGGGCTCGATCGGTGTGCTGACAGGCAAGCTGGTCGCCCGGGACCTCAAAGACCGGCTCGGTGTCGGGTCAGATGCAGTGCGTACCAACGCGAATGCCGACGCCTGGTCGGTCAACGCACCGTTCACGCCCGAGCAGCATGCCCAGGTCGAGGCCGAGGCGGACCTGGTCTACGACGACTTCGTGCAGCGGGTCGCCCAGGGTCGCCACCTGAGCATCGAAGCGGTCGAGGCGGTGGCCCGAGGCCGGATCTGGACTGGCGCGGACGCCCTCGACCATGGCCTGGTCGACGAACTCGGCGGCCTGCGGACCGCCGTGCGCCGGGCCAAGGTGCTGGCCGGCTTGGACGAAGACGCCAAGGTCCGCCTGGTCGGCTATCCGGGTTCGTCGGTCTGGGACTTCCTGCGGCCACAACCATCTTCGCAGCCCGCGGCGGCCTCGTTGCCGGATGCGTTGGGCGCGTTGATCATCCAGTCGATAGTCGGGATCATCGAACAGGCCGAGCGGTCAATGACCGGTGCCAGCGCGCTGTGGATGGGGGAGTCGCGCTTCTAACTTCCGAGCGGCCCGCTGACGTAGATGATCTCGCCCAGCGGGTCGTCGTTGTCGGGCGTGGGGATCTGCAGTCCGTTGCTGACGAACAGATCCGCCCGCGAAGTGCCGACGACATTCCAGGCTTTGCCGCGCAGATAATCGATCACGTGGCTGCGCTCGCCGGCGTAGACCAGCGACGGCATGTCGATGTCGAGGCCGTGCTTGCGACGCTGGGCACTCTGCTCGCGAACCCGTTCGAAGTCAATATCTTTCAAGCCGGGCACGTATTCGGTGGCGATCGCGCTACCCGGGACGCTCAGCGCGGTGATGTTGTCGAACAGTCGATCCTGGGCTTCGGACGGCAGGTAGATCAGCAGGCCCTCGGCCAGCCAGGCTGTCGGTGCGCCGGTATCGAAGCCGGCGGCTCGCAACGCGGCCGGCCAGTCGGCGCGCAAGTCGATTGGGACGGTGCGTCTGTTCGCGGTCGGCTCGGCGCCCAGATCAGCCAGCGTGCGCGTTTTGAACTCGATCACCGCAGGCTGATC
Organism: Mycobacterium sp.; assembly: GCF_049281135.1. Taxonomy (GTDB): domain Bacteria; phylum Actinomycetota; class Actinomycetes; order Mycobacteriales; family Mycobacteriaceae; genus Mycobacterium. The sequence goes on from NZ_JBAPRN010000667.1 coordinate 2,130, forward strand.
GATCTCGTACACCGTGGTGCCGTCGGGCCAGGGCAGCCGGTAGGCGCGGGAGTCCAGGCCCGATGCGAGGATCACCACTTGACGAACGCCCGCCTGGACGGCAGCGAGCAGATACTCGTCAAAGTACTTGGTACGAATGCCCATCCCGTCGACGATTGCCTGAGTCCGGTCCGGCGACGAGTTCGGGAGCAGCGAGAAGTCGAGTTCGCCGTCGATCATCTTGGTGAAGAAATCCAGGCCGACGGCACGAACCAGCGGGTCGGCGTACGGATCGTTGATCAGCCCGTTGGGATCGCTGGTCGCCATGGCCCGACCCGCCGCGACCAAGGTCGCGGTAGCGCCTACGCTGGAGGCCAGATCCCAACTGTCGTCATCGGTGCGTGCCATTTCTGCCCTATTTCTGCAGCGTTGCGTTGACGTAGCTCATGTTCCGGAATGCAGCCATCGACTCGTCTTCCGGGAACGTGAATCCATTGCGCTGGTACAACTCCGGGGCGGGATGGGCGGCCACCTGCCAGCTATGGCCGGCGAGGTAGTCGATCACGATGCTGCGTTCGCCCCGATAGAACAGATCGGCCGGGTTGAGGTCGAAGCCGGCGCGCTGCCATCGCTCGCCGATGCGCCGCACGCTTTCCTCGGAGAACGCGTCCGGGTCGGAGGTGTGCTCGGTAGCGAGCTGGCTGCCCGGTGCGCTGAGCGCGGTGATGTTGTCGAACAGCCGGTCCTGAGCCTCAGGCGGCAGGTAGGGCAATAACCCTTCCGCGCTCCACGCCGCCGGCTGATCTACGTCAAAACCATGCTCCCGCAACGCTGCTGGCCAATCTTCACGCAGGTCGATGC
>NZ_JBAPRN010000668.1:0-6136 GCF_049281135.1 Mycobacterium sp.
GCGTTGCTGATCGCCGGCTACGAGACGACCCACACGTTGATCGGGCAGTCCATGCTCATGCTGTTGGAGGACAAAGACATTCAGCGCACCTGCGACGCGGCGTTTGACGCCGGCGAGTTCAACGCCGTCGTCGATGAATTCCTGCGCTATGTCACACCGGCGATGAATGTCACGCGCACGGCCACCGGCGACATGGAGTTCCATGGACAGACCATCCGTCGTAACGACACCATGCAATTGATGTTGATCGCGGGCAATCGTGACCCCGAGGTGTTTGCCGATCCGCACCGATTCGATCCGTTGCGGCTGCGGGACAAGACACTGTCGGGCGACGGTGTGGCGTTCGGCAGTGGATTGCACCGCTGCGTGGGCAATGTGCTGGCCAAGATGGACACCCGCATCTTGTTCGAACAGCTGTACCGCAGGGGTGTGTCCTTGGAACTCGACGGCGAGCCTGAACGCGGCTGGAGCACGCTGATCAACCAACTACTTTCGCTGCCCGTCCGTGTCGGCTAACGGCGTGGTTGAGGGACTGCATGTTCGCCATCGCGAGGCATGCTCGGCCCAGCCTGTCAACACGAACGGTAGCGAACCCGTACCCATCGACGTGGGTGACCATTCAGGGCCATCGGCCATGACGCGGCAAGGAGTTACTGTGCCCCGGATCGTTTTCATCAAGGTCGGCGGCGAACGCCACGAGGTCGTTGCCGCGCCCGGAGAGTCAGTGATGCAGGCGGCGGTGAACAACCTCATCGACGGGGTCGTGGGCGAGTGTGGCGGCGACTTGTCTTGTGCGACATGCCATGTCTTCGTCGCCCCGGAATGGTTTGACGCGCTGCCTGGGGTCAGCGCAGAGGAAGAAGACATGCTCGAGGCCACCTCCGAGGAGCCCACGAAGTTCAGCCGTCTGTCGTGCCAAATCAAGTGTGCTGCCAAACTTGACGGGCTTGTCGTCCACGTTCCTGCTAGCCAGCGGATCTGACCCGGCGCCGACACCACCCCGCGCCGGGTCAGACCCGTGGCTGGCAGCACGCAAAGACCGCCGCCGTTGAAGATGGTCACTGAAGTCTTATGGCCACGAGTTCCCAGGGGCGCCACGACAAGCGATTCGGGGCGCGCCCCGCGCATCGATGTGGTCGAGGATTCAGCCCGACCAGGTGGCCGGCCGCGAAGTCTGCCGCCCGCGACGGGGCGTTGTGGTGGTGGACAGTTGCTCGGCGGCCAGGTCCGGGGACCGACTTTCCGCGGCGTCCTTGCCAACTCATCCGTAGACCGGATACTGTATACAGAATGCGACGTGTGGACGAGCCGACGAGTCGCTGGACCTGCGTGCTACGCGAGCGTGGATACGCGAAAGGACGCGGAGTGACCAAAAGCCAAGAGGCGCCCGCGGGGTCGCGCGTCCGCGCCTGGCGTTGCCACTCACCGCACCCACGGCCAGGCAGGTCTTCTGAGCACGGCCACCGTGCACCGAGCGCAAATGAGGAGAACATGACATTTCGTCACGCAGTGCTGATCAACTTCAATGCCAACGCCGACGAGTCATATCGCGCTCAACTCGCACAGCAGGTCAACGCCCTGCCGCAGGCCATTCCGGAAGTGCGTGCGGTGGCCTGCGGGGCCGACGCAGGCCTGACCTCCGGCAGCAGCGACTTCGCGATCGTCGTCGATCTGGACTCAGCCGATGATTACGCGATCTACGAAAACCATCCGGCGCACCGTGACCTTGTCGACCTCATCCGTCAAGGGGTCGCAAGCCGCACCGTCGTCGATTTCCCGTTCTAGAGAGGAAAGTCGTTGCCAGCGACGGAGATTGAACCGATGAGCCGCGGTGGTTCGGCACTGCAGAAGGTGCTGCAGACGGCGATCGACCGCGGCGAACGCGGGTTGCAGGTCGCGGCCTACCTCGGCGATGAACTGATCATCGACGGCTGGATAGGCCACGCTGACTCAGTCAGCACTCCGGTCACCGGGACGACATTGTTTCCGATCTTTTCGGTGACCAAGGGTCTGGCCGCCACCGCGATTCATCTACAGGCCGAGCGGGGATTGCTGGACTACGACACCCCAGCGGCGGCTTATTGGCCGGAATTCAAAGCCAACGGTAAGCAGGACATCACGGTGCGTCAACTGCTGACCCATCAATCCGGTCTGCCTCAGATGCCGGACGGTGTCACCGCTGAGCGCCTGCAGGACTGGGACTGGTGCGTGGACAGCATTGCCGCGCTGGAACCATTGCTGCCGGTGGGCAGCAGCGCCTACGCTTCGCTGAGTTACGGGTGGCTGCTGGGCGAACTGGTTCGTCGCACCGATCCCGCGCACCGGGGTTTCGCTCAGTTCACCCGGGAAGACGTCCTCGAACCGCTGGGCATCGACGACTTTTATGTCGGGATGAACGGTCGCCAACATGAGCGTGTCGCTGAACTGGTGACCAGTGGCACTTTGCGCACCGAATCGCCACCGTTACGGGCGCTGGCCATGCCACCCGCGGTCGAACCCGGAGTGTTGTGGAACAACCCGGTCCTCTACGACGCGGTCGTTCCCGGCGCTGGCGGTATTGCCAATGCGCGCTCGGTAGCACGGCTTTTCGCGATGCTGGCGGGCAAGGGCAGCCTGGACGGGCACAGGATCCTCAGCGAAGAACGGGTGATGGCCTGCACTACGCCGCGACCCAACTCCGATCAGCTCGACCCCGTGTTGGACCAGCTGCCCTGGATCGGTGTGGGCGGGTACTGGCTTGGCGGTGAGACCCCTCCGGCCGAGCCGGTGATCGGCACCGGGACTCACACGCTGGCCTCCAACGGCGCCGGCGGATCGATCGCCTGGGCGGATCTGGATACCGGTCTGGCCGTGGCGATTTGCCACAACCGGATGTTTCGGATCTGCCCGCCGCTTCCGCCCGAGGAGCATCCGTTTCACGAGATCGGCGAGTACGCACGGTCATTGGTCGGCTGACGCGGTGACGGCCACCATCGGTCACATCGAAGGCGAACGAGGAGCAAGCAACATGAGTGAGGCCATCCACTATCTGGGTGACACCGTCGACAAGTGCCCGTACGACTATTACGCCGAAGCCCGGGCGCGCGACGCGGTCACCTGGGAGCAGCCGACGAAGAACTGGATCGCGGCCACTTACGCTGCGGTTCGCGACGTGTTGACCGACGAGGACACCTTTGCCAGGCCGTTGCCGACCGAGATTGTCCCTAGCGAGAAGTACAGCCGCATTGTGGCCTCGCCGTTTAGCCTGGTCGGCAAAGAACGGCTGGCGCATCGCCGGTGGTGGTTGGAAATCTTCAACACCCGCGAGATCGAACGCTACCGCCACGGCGTCGTGGCCGACGTGGTGGAAGCCACCATCGACGAGATCGCCCCCCGCGGGCGCGCCGAGCTGGTGCAGGAGTACGCCGAACGTGTCTCCGATCGTGTCATCGCCGGGGTACTGGGCTTGCCTTGGCGCGACGACGATTACATGACCGCGATACGCACCAACCTCAACAAGATCGAGCATTACAAAGGCATCGTCTACCTCAAACCTGAGGACGCGATACCGCACGCCGAGATCGCTCTGGCCGCGACCTACGAAGTGGACGCGCTACTGCGCCCATACATGGACCAGTGCAAGAAGACCGCCGATGACAGCATCATCAGTCGAGTCTGGCGCGACGACGCACTTGACGGCTGGACCGAGGACGCCCGCTATGGACTCGTCCGTACGTTTTTCGCCGGCGGCAGCGACACCACCCGCACGTCGATGGTTAACGCGCTGCACCTGATACTCGCTACACCGGGAATGTTGCAAAAGGTCCGTCGCGCCGACGCGCGGACCCTCGGGGCTTTCGTTGAAGAGGCGCTGCGCCTGGTCGGCACAGTGCATTTCCGCAATCGCATCTGCCAGCGCGACAGTGACCTCGACGGGGCGCAGGTGCACCGCGGTGACAAGGTCGCCGCGGTCATCGCGTCGGGAAACCGCGACGCCGCCAGATTCGACGATCCCGACGAAATCAACTTGGAACGCAAAAACCCCCGACAGCATTTGGCTTTCAGCGTCGGAATCGGCGCCTGCGCGGGCTCACCTTTGGCCAGAGTCGAACTGCAAGAGGGCGTCTCGAGAATCGTTAATCGGCTCGAGGACCTGCGGCTGGATCCGGATGCCCCCCGGCCCGGATTGGAGGGTTCCATCTTCAAGCTCACCACCCCGGTTCACGTCCTGTTCACGGCGCAGCGGGAATGAACCGCAGGGCCCATGGGGCGCGCCAGGGTCAGCGGCGGATGGCCGCGAGTTCATCACACCGAAACGAAGGAGAAGCAACTCATGGGCAGGCTTGAGGGCAAGGTCGCAATCATCACCGGCGGCGCATCAGGATTGGGGGAGGCCACCGCACGGCTGTTCGCGCAGGAGGGAGCCGCGGTCGCGCTCGGCGACATCCACGAGCACCGCGGCGCTGAGGTGGTCAAGCGGATCGAGGCCGACGGCGGCAAGGCCGTATTCCAGGTCACCGATGTGCGCAACGCCGATCACGTCAAATCCCTGGTGGACACCGCCGAAGCCAGCTTCGGGCACGTGCACATCATGGTCGCCAACGCCGGAATCGGCGGCGCGGCTTCACGTAAGCAACTCGAAGACGTCACCGAAGACGAGTTCGACGAGGTGATGCAGGTCAACGCGGCCGGCCTGTGGCGCTCCTTCAAATACGCCGCACCCGCGATCCGCCGCGCCGGGGGTGGCGCAATGACTTCCAGCGCCTCGATCGCCGGTCTGAGCACCTTGGGTGGGGCCAAGCTGGGCGCCTACAGCGCCTCCAAGCAGGCAGCTGTCAGCCTCACCAAGCACTTCGCCGCCGAGCTCGCCGATGACAACATCCGGGTCAACTGCGTGTGCCCGGGCCGGATGCTGACCAACATCGACGAGTCCTACAGATATGACGAACAAGAACTCGAGAAGGCGCGAAACACCCGCCGCACCGGCAAGATCGAGGGCGCACGCCGCGTGATTTGCGACCCCATCGAGGTGGCCTATCTGCACCTGTTCTTGTGCTCGGATGAGGCATCCTTCGTCAACGGCCAGGCGATCATGGCAGACGGCGGAGGCGAGCTGTTCTTGAACCGGGCCGGAACCGTCACGCCGCCGACCGCACAGCAGCGATGACCGCGGTGACCAACCTCGCGCAGGATCGCGGCGGCGATGGTTGTGCCCGGTCGGCCACGCCGGCGGAATCGAGTTGACGATGGCGGCATCAAGGGACAACTGCACGCGACTTGCGGACAAGATCGCAATCGTCAGCGGCGGGTCCCGTGGCATCGGACGAGCGATCGCCGAGCGCTTCGCCGCCGAGGGTGCGCGCGTGATGATCGGTGATCTCGCGCGCCCAGAGACCGATGGCACCGACCGGGAGCACATGCACTTCGAGACGCTCGACGTCCGCGACCGCGCGTCCTGGAAAAACATTGTCGCGCAATGCCGCGAGGCCTTCGGCGCGCCCAATGTGCTGGTCAATAACGCTGGTGTGATGATCGCCAGTTCGATTGCGGACACCGACGGCGGCGACTATCGAACGAGCTTCGACGTCAATGTGCTGGGCGCGGTCTTTGGACTGCAGGCGGTGATCCCGGCTATGCGTGAACGCGGCGGCGGTTCAGTGATCATCGTATCCTCGACCGCATCGATGGTCGGGGCTGCCGGGTTCGCCTCCTACGCGGCCAGTAAGGCCGCCAACATGTCGTTGGCCAAGTCCGCGGCCCTGGAACTGGGCCCGCTGGCGATCAGGGTCAATTCCCTGCACCCCGGGGGGGTCGAGACTCCCATGAGTCAGGGTCCCGCGTTCGATGGCTTCGACCAGGACGCCTTCTACGCTCGATTCCCGATCCCTCGGATTGCGCAACCCGAAGAGATCGCCGGTGCCGCAGCCTTTCTGGCCTCCGACGACAGCGGCTTCGCCACCGGGTCACAGTTCTTCATTGACGGCGGTCAGCTCGCGGGGCCGGCCTTATGACCACCACGCGAGCACAGCGCCGTCCATCGCCAACAGGCCAACACAGTGCCGGAGGAAGCACATGACGTCACAGGTCGATCAGTTCATCCCGTTCGAAGACCCGAATTTCTACACGGACGACGCGTATCCGGTGTTCGCCCGTCTGC
>NZ_JBAPRN010000669.1:0-5621 GCF_049281135.1 Mycobacterium sp.
ATCTAGAACAGTGGTTCGGCCGTTTCATCTCCGTCAGCTTCGACGGCGACCTGGCGCTGCTGGCGCTGTGGACGGCGCACACCCACCTGGTCACAGAGTTGCGGACCACGCCGCGACTGCAGATCGACTCGCCCATGCCCAACAGCGGCAAAACTACTGTGCTCGACCACTTCTCCCGGCTCTGTCACCGACCGATCCAAATAGCGAGCCCACCGTCTCAGGCGCTGATCCCGCGGCTCCTGGAGTTCGAGACCAGGACCATCCTGCTGGACGAGGTCGACCGCATCCTGCGACCCGAGAGCCCGAGCACGCCGGATCTGCTGGCGATCACCAACTCCGGCTACCGCGTCGGCGCTACCCGTCCAGTACTGGTACCGAAGGGCGGCGGCGGCTGGTCAGCCACAGAGATGTCGACGTTCTGCGCTCTGGCGATGGCCGGTAACGCGCCGATCCTGCCCGACGACACACGCTCCCGCATCATCCGGGTTCTGCTCATGCCCGACTTCGACGGCAGCGTGGAGGACTCCGACTGGGAGTACATCGAGGACGACGCCATCGCCTTGCGGGAGCGGGTGGCCGGGTTCGCCGACGAAGTGCGCGACCAGGTGCGTGGAATGGCGGTCGACCTACCGGCGGGCTGCATCGGCCGGTCCAAGGAGAAGTGGCGTCCGCTCAAGCGGGTCGCCGCCGCAGCGGGCGGTCGCTGGCCCGATGTCGTTGACGCTCTCATCGTCCGCGATCTGGCCGAGGAGGCAGCCGAGCGCGAGGCCGGCTTGAAAGCCCGACCGCCCGGGGTCGTCCTGCTGGCCGACCTCACCGACGTCTGGCCCGGGGACGAATCGTTTGCGGCGACCCGACACCTGGTGTCGCGGCTCATCGAGCACAACCCCGACTACTGGGGCAAGGGCAGCTCGTACGGCAAGGAGCTGACCGAGCAACGATTCGGCCGGATGTTGGCTCAGTCAGCAAAGGTGATGTCATGCCGTCCGGGCGGCGGAATGAGCCCACGCGGTTACCTCCGGGCTGGACTTGAGCCGGTGTGGAACCGGCTCGGCATACCTCACCAACTAACCGGCCGAACCGGCCAAGGCGGCCAAACCGGCAGGAATGAGGACGATGACGGCCGGTTTGGCCGGTTCAACCGGTTCGGCCGGTTCGATACCGGCACTCCCGACGTAACGGCCCCGTGCCTGAGCTGCGGCTACTTCTATCCCACGCACGGCTTCCATCGCGACGACTGCAGCAAACACGGAAAGGACAGCGAATGACCAACGGCAGTCTCGCTCCCTACTTCCAAACGGCATGCGACTGCACCCCCGAGCGGGTCTGCAGGTCCTGCCGCCGGTACTGCATCCCCCTGCTCTATTGCCGTGGCTGCGACACGGTGCTGAGCCGGCCCGAGTCCATCGCCACCGGCCGATGCCTGGAATGCCGACTTTTGGCCAACCCCACAGACCACCGCCGCGAATGTCGGCGGGGAAAGAGAGAACAGAAGATGACATCGACAAGCAAGCCCGTGTTCACGGTGGCCGGTGCGCCACTACCGGGCGCCATCTCGGAGGTGTACGGCCACATCCTGTCGGCTCAGGGCGCCTTGGAGGCGCCGGTACTGCTGGGACTGATTACCGAGGATCAACACGCGGAGCTGTTCGACACGCTCACGGATGTACTGGCGGCGCTGACAGACGCGATCGGTCGGTAACCCATCACCACCGGCCCGGAGGCGGCGCCAACCGTCTCCGGGCCGCCCTAACCCGAAGGGGACCCATGACCCAGTTCACGATCACCCTCAGCGACGGCCGCACGGTTGCCGTCCAGGCCGACGAAATCACCACGCGCACTGACGGTTCGGTGTGGCTGCTCGCCGCCATCGCGCCCAAGCCTCAGCCGCTCACCCCGGTCCTGATCCTGGCGGCGCGGCAGTGGACCAGCGTGAGCGTGGAAGACGCTTCGATCCTCTACACCGGAGAGCCGACGCAGCCGGCGATCATGATCAACCCTCCGCCGACGCCGCGGTTTGCGTGATGATTGAGCGCGATGAACCAGCCCCATCGTCGCGGACCCGGGGGAATTGATTGGGAACACTCCGCTGGGGCGCTGGCCGGTAGGTGCGACGCCGGCGTTCCCCCTCGTCACGGCACGATGCCGGACGCGAGTGAAAGGAAGTAAGAGTTGCAGTACAGCTGGCACCCTGCCGGGAAGGGCCACGCCCTGCACGGTCGCGACGGGTCGGAGTGGAACGTCGGCACCCTGCCGAACGGGTGCACCGTTCTGTGGGGCCGCGACGCGCTGGGTCGATGGTCGGCGACGTGCACCGTGCACGGCATGTTGCCCATCGACGGCCCTGATAATGCACACACATCATGGCAGACGGCGATGGCACATAAGCCCTAGCGAGGACGGCCACCATGTCAGGACTTGAAGACGCCGCGAACGATGCCCACGCAGCGGCTGAGGTGAGCTTTGACCCGGGAGTGCACGCCGTGAAGAACGCGCTGGAGGCGGCCTTGGCCGCTGAGCGCGCGAAGGGTTACGAGCCCGCAGACCTCACCGGCATCCCCGCGCCCGAGGAGGCCTGCTACGTCTCGCAGGTCCGAATCCTCAAAGGCGGCACCGAGAATTAGAAACTGGCGCGTCGGTCGTTGAGCCTGTCGCCACGCGGTTCTACGCTTGGGCTGGCGACGTGACGTTCGCGGAATCGCCCGGATGAACGGGCGGGACCGGCCAGCTACCGGTCTGAGGCACTCACCGCCGCGCGAAGTCTGAGGGTGGCGTCATGGGACTGGCGTCCCACCTATCCCTTGACGTTGCGCGGAAACCGGCGCTGTTGGTCCTTCGGGGCCGGTTTCCGCCCCACCCGAAAGTCCCGATCATGGCTGGAACGCCGACCAACGATTTCCTGTCCAAGCTTGAGCAGAGCCGCGAATCCATCCGCAGCACCTGTGAAGAAATGCTCATGGAGTGCAGAGCCGCCAACCGCGAAATGAACGAGGGCGAGCAGCACCGCTACCGCCACGCAATGGCGGACTTGCGCGGGCTAGGCGAGCAGATCGCCGAGTACCGCGCAGATTTCGAGCGGAGCGGGATGCCGGCGCGTCTGGCGCGGCTGAGCCCAACGAACCCACAGACCACTTCAAGGAACATCATGAACCACGCTGACGCCCGCGACCTCATCTACCGGCGCGGCGACCAACGCCAGTCCTGGTGCCGGGATTTGATCCGGCTGTCGATGAACCTGGACAGTGACGGCGAGTCCCGCGCCCGCCTGGCCTCCCACGCCCAGCAGGTCGTCGATCATCCCGCGTTCGAAGAGCACCGCGATCTGAGCCGGGTAGACGGATCGGGAGGTTATGCCGTGCCGCCCGCCTGGTTGATGAACCAGTACGTCGAGCTGGCACGTCCTGGGCGGGCGTTCGCGAACCTCGTGCAGCGCCAACCACTTCCGGGCGGCACGGATTCGATCAACATCCCCAAGGTGTTGACCGGGACCAGCACAGCGGTCCAGACCGCCGACAACACACCGGTGCAGGACGTGGACCTGACGGACACATTCATCAACGCGGCGGTTCGGACGATCAGCGGCCAGCAGGGTGTTGCGATCCAACTTCTCGATCAAAGCCCAATTGCATTCGACGACTTGGTATTCCGCGATTTGATTGCCGACTATGCGAGTCAGCTCGACAAGCAGTGCCTGTCTGGCAGCGGCACCAACGGCCAAGTGCTGGGTGTCCGCCTGACGCCAAACATCGGCAGCATCGCCGTATCCACCGTCGACATCCAGGGTGTCTACAGCGCCATCGCCAACGCGATCCAGACCGTGCACACCACCCGCTTTCAGCCGCCCGAGGTTGTCGTCATGCACCCGCGGCGCTGGGGCTGGTTCCTGGCCTTGCTCGACAACCAGCAGCGGCCGCTGTTTCTGCCCGACGCCAACCGGCCCTACAACGCCGCGGGTATCCTGGAGGAGGTCGCCAGCCAACAGGTCGTCGGCAGCATCCAAGGCCTGCCGGTAGTGACCGATCCCAACATCGAGACGAACCTGGGCACAGGCGGCGATGAGGACCCGGTGTATGTGCTGCGCGCATCCGACGTCGTGCTGTGGGAGTCGGGGATCCGGGCCAGAGTGTTACCGGAGACCAAGGCGCAGAACCTCACGGTGCTGTTGCAGCTGTATGGCTATTTGGCCTTTTCGGCTGCTCGCTATCCAGCCAGCATCGTCGAGCTCTCTGGTCTTTCGGCCCCGACGTTCTGAGGAACCCGCTGCCCGCGGTCCAAGTTCGGCGTAGGCAGTCCGCACGTCGGCCCTCTCTAGCAATATGTTGGGCGCACGAGCGTGTCCACGGGAGGGATGTAATTCGGCATGGGTTCTATCAACGACGTGATCGAGGCGTTCCGGCAGGCCCCGTCGAACTCCGAGCGCGGCACCCTGTTCGAGAAGTTGATGGTGCGCTACTTCGAATTGGATCCAGCGCTGACGCAGCAGTATGACGCGGTATGGCGGTGGATCGACTGGCCTGACCGCCAGGGTAAGACCGACACCGGAATCGACCTCGTGGCCCGCGAGCGCGACACCGGTGAGTACACCGCGATCCAGTGCAAGTTCTACGAGCCGACAACCACCTTGTCGAAGGGCGACATAGACACCTTCTTCACCGCATCAGGCAAGAAGCCATTCACCAACCGGGTAATCATCTCCACCACCGACAGGTGGGGCAAGAACGCCGAAGACGCGCTCGACGATCAGATCACCCCGGTGCAGCGGATCAACATGGCCGATATCGCCGAATCACCAATTGACTGGGATATCGCCTGGCCGCAGGGAAACCTGACCATCGACCTGAGCCCTGCGGAGAAGAAATTGCCCCGCCCGCACCAGGTCGCCGCTATAGACGCGGTCTTGAAGGGATTCGCCGTCGGCAATGACCGCGGCAAGCTCATCATGGCGTGCGGCACCGGCAAGACGTTCACCGCGCTCAAGCTGGCCGAGCAGGTCGCCGTCGACGCTGGCGGGAGTGCCCGGATTCTGTTTCTGGTGCCGTCGATCTCGCTGTTGAGTCAGTCGCTGCGGGAGTGGACCGCGCAAAGCGCGGTGGATATGCGCGCGTTCGCCGTGTGCTCGGATACCAAGGTGGGCCGGCTCCGCTCAACCGAAGACTTCAACGTCTACGACGTACCCATCCCCGTCACCACGAACCCAGCCAAGCTCCTCGACGAGATGGGCCACCGTAAGCGTGCCAAAGGATTGACGGTGGTGTTCTCCACCTACCAGTCATTGCCGACCGTGGCCGATGCCCAGGGCCTGGGCATGGAGGACTTCGATCTGGCGATCTGCGACGAAGCCCACCGCACCACCGGCGTCATCCTCGCTGATGGGGATGAGTCGAACTTCGTGCGCGTCCACGACAACGACTACCTGCACGCCAAACTCCGCCTGTACATGACCGCCACCCCCCGCATCTACAGTGACGCCGTCAAGGGCAAGGCCGACGAGCATTCCGCCGAGCTGGTGTCGATGGACGACGAACTGCGCTACGGCCCCGAGTTCCACAACCTTTCCTTCGGCGATGCTGTCGAACGCGGCCTGCTCACCGACTACAAGGTCCTAGTGCTCACCGTGGACG
>NZ_JBAPRN010000670.1:0-17114 GCF_049281135.1 Mycobacterium sp.
TACGTGGCGTTCCTCGGCCTTGAGTCCTACTTCTGCTACTTCGTCATCCGCAACGGAGCGCATGCCAAGCACTTCGTCATGATGCTGGGACTGGGCATCGTCACCGATGCGCTGATGGAGACGATAGGCATCAATTTGCGGACCTACGAGTACTACGGCGTGCAGCCTTACAAGTTCCTCAACTTCCCCTACTGGTGGGGCTTCATCAATGGCGGCTCATTCGTCACCATTGGCGCGATGTTGGCCTTCGCGGTGCCGCGCCTGAAGGGGGCGCACAAATTGTGGTTGTTGCTCGTCGCGCCGACCGGCATGATGATGAACTACTTCGGGATAGGCTGGATTCACCTTCTCGCACACAACTCGACGCTGCCGGTGGCGGCGCGCTGGGTGGCCACCACCATCATGATGGCGATGATGGTTGGCTGGATGTTCGTCCTGCACAAGCTCGTCGGGCGACCGCAGTCTCTGCCGGCACCGAACTGGACTCTGTGGCGGATCTTCGCGTACGGAAAGCTGACGCCGAAGCGCTCGACGCGCATGTCGATGTGGCAGAAGATGTGCGAGGAAGGCGGCGTGAAACCCGGCGACGGAATCGCCACCAACCCCGAGGACCCGACACAGGCGCTGCTTGTCGGCCCGACCGTTGTCTTCGCCAACGGCGCAACCTCGGCTCCTCGTTCGGACAAAGCCGCGGTCTAAACCATCGTCGTCGTGGGTCGTCCGGGCAGCCCCGGGCGATTTGAGCCTCGGGAAGAAGGGATTTCTGCGATGACACCGGGTATTCAGAAGACGATGGCGATCAGCGGCGCAGCGTTCGTGCTGCTGTTGTTCCCGGCGATCATCATGACCGGTTTGCTTCCACCGATATCACCGATGCGGACCGCCGACGAGATAGCTCGGTTCTGGTCGACGAATACCGGGCTGAAACGGCTGGGGCTCGTCATTTTGCTGGCCGCTGCGGGCCTACAGGCGCCATTTGGTGCGCTTATGGCAGTTCGCATCAGGCAGATGGAGGGCGGACGTTATTCCCCGCTTGCCTACACGCAGCTTGTCGGGACGGGGCTAGCGGTGGTTGCGATCATCATGCCGACCTTTGCCTTCGCGGCGGCGTCCTACCGTCCCGAGCGCGATCCCCAGATCACCCAGGCCCTCAACGACCTCGGATGGCTGCCGTTTGTCATGAACTGGCCGGCCGCCACGATCCAGTGCTTGGCCATCGGATTTGCGATCCTCGGTGCGACACATGCGATTTGGCCTCGGTGGCTGGGCTACTTCAACCTCTGGTGTGCGTTCATCTTCGCCGCCGGCGGTTTGGTGGTGTTGTTCAAGGACGGCGTCTTCGCGTGGAATGGCCTACTGGCATTCTGGATGGTGGCGGTGTTCTTCGGACTGTGGTTCCTGATCATGGCGTGGCAACTGTGGGTGAGCGTCGCGGCCTCAGAAGGCGACTCCGTCGCACTGGCGATGTCTGAGAATGAAACTGCGCGCAGTCCGCTGCAACGATGACCCTCCTCCGGCGGTCCGGCGCACCCGGTACGTCCGCCGACCGAGGCCGGAGAGTGCCCGGCGAAGAAGGTATTTGGGTTTTCGTACTGGGCGACATGACGGTGTTCGCTTTGTTCTTTGCGACGTTCATGTACTCCCGAGGCAAGAACCATGCAGTGTTCGCACGCGACCACGCCGAGCTGCACGTTTCGCTCGGTACCGTCAATACCGTTCTGCTGCTGTCTAGTTCGCTGCTGGTGGCGCTGGCCGTCCAGCGGGTCCTCGCCGGGAGGCACGCGGGCGCGTGGCAGCTCATCGCGGGCGCGTTGTGCTGCGGAGCGGGCTTTGTCGCCGTCAAGGCTGTCGAATGGACCCAGCTGTTCGCGGCTCGTAAAGGGGTCGGCAGCGGCGAGTTCTTCTCCTACTACTTCATGTTCACCGGCATCCACCTGATGCACGTGCTGATTGGTCTCGCTGTTTTGAGTCGGCTGGTCATGGTTATCCGCCGAGCGGAGTTGACCGACAAGCAGGCGCGGCTTTGTGAGACCGGCGGGATCTTCTGGCACATGGTCGACCTGCTGTGGGTGGTCCTGTTCGCACTGTTCTATCTGGTGAGGTGACGATGACCGCGACGCGTCGGGTAACCCTGGTGTGGGTGCTGTTGCTGGCCTTGACCTTCGGATCGTTTCTGGTCGGGGTCGAGCAAGGGGCGGCATTCGCTTCGGCTGGCGCCGCGATCATTGTGGGTATCGCCATGCTCAAGGTGCGGCTGATCGGCATCCACTTCATGGATCTGCGGGTCGCCCCGCGCGCCCTGCGGGCATTGTTCGAAGGCTACGTGCTGGCCGTCTTTCTGGTTCTGCTGGCTCTCGATATCTTCGTCAAGCCTTAGCCGCCCAACGGGCGTCAGCCGGGGAGGCCATGTGCGAGTTGGTCGAAGGCCTCGGCAAGGTAGTTGGCGAGTCCGTGTCCTGGGTTTGCGAGATGCGAGCGGAAGGCAACGCGGAACGCGGTGACGGCGGCGCCGGCGATGAGCCGGCCGTGGAAGTCTGAATCGGGGTCGGTGTCGCGTTCCTGGGCGAACAGTGCGGCGACGGCGTCTTCCCAGGTGAGGCAGTACTCGAGGTAGCGGGCGATCAGCGCGGGTTCGGTGTGGAAGAGGCGGACGCGCCGCAGGGTGGTGGGGTCTTCAGTCTCCCAGCGGGTGGCGTTGCTGATGAACGCTGCGCGGATCGTCTGCCAGGCGGTGGCGTGGTCGGGGCGTGCGAACTCGGCCTTCATCGCTTCGAGTCGTTCGTCAAGGTCGTAGAAGATCGGGTCCTCCTTGCGCGCGAAGTGGCGGAAGAAGGTGCTCTGCGAGATGTCGGCGGCGTCGGCGATTTCCTCCGTCGTGGTCGCGCTGAAGCCCTTGGCCTCGAACAGCTCGACGGCGGCTTGTGCGATGTCGCGTCGCGCGCGGGCTCGTCGGCGTTCTTTGGCGGGCGTGGTCGCACTCATGCGTCGATGGTAGCGATTATCATCTTGACAGTCACTGTCATTCTAAAGATGATTGTCACTAGAGGTGGATCGATGGAAGAGCCCGGACGACGGAATCGAGAGGTAGGTCTGCAGATGTCGGTGAAGTTTGGTCTGATCGGCGCGATGTATCCGCCGATGGACAAGGCGCTTGAGTCGATCCCGCGCGCGGAGAAGCTGGGTTGGCGGTTCATCGACTTCCCGGACCAGATGACCTCGACCAACCCGTCGGGGATGCTCAAGCCGCCGGTCTCGGCGTCGGATCCGGGCGCGCCGACGAGCTTCTTCTCGGACGTGTTCTTCGGGTCGATGGAAATGTGTGCTGCAGCGGCTGTGCTGACGCGCGAGATGGAGATCCTGTTGGCGGTGATCGATCCGTTACGCCGGTCGCCGGCGGTGATGGCCCAAGAGATGATGACGTTGCAGCACATGTCGAACGGGCGAATGACCTTTGCGATCGGCGCGGGGGAGAACAAGCAGTTCGAGCCATATGGCGAGGTGCGCTCCAAACCGTTCACGCGGCTTGAGGAGGCGGTCCACACATGGATCGCGCTGTGGGAGTCGGAGGGCAAGCCGATCAATCGCGAGTCGGAGTTCTGGCCGTTGAAGGAGGCGGTGTTCCCGATCCCGATGCACGCTGGCGGCGCTCCGGAGCTGTTGTTCGTCGGCGCCGGCGAGCGGATCCAACGGCTCGCTGCCACTGTTGGCAATGGCTGGCTGACCTATCTGCCGGGCGGGTCGGGGAACGACAACGTCATGATGAAGGCCCTGATCGACAACATCAAAGAGCGCGCGCACGACGTTGGCCGCGATCCCCAGAAGCTCCGGTTCAACGCGCAGGTGTGCACGATCCTGGCCGACGATGACGACACGGCGTGGAAGATGGCGCGGCATCCCAACAATGGGTGGATCGCGATCGCGGCGGCGTCGATCGATTCGTCGAAAACGTGGGAGAAGTGGGGATACGAGCACCCGCTCGGCGATTTCAACTGGTCGCGCGATGTCAACGTGAACATCGTTACAAAGGAGAAGGCCGAGGAGCTCACCGCCGGCATTCCGGACGAGGTGACTGACTTCGCGCTGGTATGGGGCGGCCCGGAGCGGGTCGCGCAGCGTGTCCAGGAGATGATCGACGCCGGCATCAACGAGGTCAGTTTCTTCAACATGGCAGCCTCAGCCGACCCCGAGTACGCCGTGCACTGGGATCGGCAGATCTCCGATGTGATCCAGCGCCTCGGCGGTGAGCCGCTGAACATCGAGCGGCCGGTCGAAGTGGCGTGACGGCCCCGGCAGTCCCCAACATTCGCTCCTACACGAGGCCACGACCATGAACCGACTCAAAGACAAGGTCGCCGTGATCACCGGCGCCGGCTCCGGCATCGGCCGCGCCGCCGCGCAGCTCTTCCACGCGCAGGCCGCACAGCTCGTCCTCGCAGATATCACCGGCGCCCAGAACGATGTCGCTGCCGGGCTCGGTGACGGCGTGCTTGCCGTCCAGGCTGACGTCTCGTCGGCGTCGGACGTGGAGGCGCTAATCGACGCGGCGGTGCAGCGGTTCGGTCGAGTGGACGTCCTCTTCAACAACGCTGGGATCGACGGCGTGCTCGGCCCGGTCGAGGAGTGCACGCTGGAGAACTTCGAGCACGTCATGGCGGTGAACCTCCGCGGCGTGTTTCTCGGCATCAAGTTCGCGCTGCCGATCATGAAACGCCAGGAGTCGGGGTCGATCATCAACACCGCTTCGGTTGCAGGGATCGTCGGAATGCCGATGCTCAGCGCGTACTGCGCGAGCAAAGGCGGCGTCGTCCAGCTGACGAAGGCCGTCGCCGGCGAGGTCGCGTCCACCGGCATCCGCGTGAACGCGATCTGCCCGGGCATCATCGACACGCCGCTGCTGCAGAAGCTGACCGAGACGCACCGGGACCTCACCGCCGGCGCCGAGATGATGACCCCAATGGCCCGGCGTGGGCAGCCCGAGGAGATTGCCCAAGTCGCGTTGTTCCTTGCCAGCGATGAGTCCTCGTTCGTAACCGGCACCGCCTACCCCGCCGACGGCGGGCTGACCTCATGGTGAAGGACACGGCGACACCGGACACCGCGAACGCAATCGACGTGCTCGTCCAGACGATGACGGCCTTTCAGAACGGCAACGTTGATGCCGCCGCGGCGCTGATGCATCCCGACATCCGCTGGCACAGCCCCGGTCGCAGTCAGCCGGCGGCCGGCACCCACGTCGGGCGCGGGAATGTCCTTTCCGCGTTCGGGATCATCGCCGGCCAGCCCGGCACACTCAGCCTCGAATTGCTGGACACTCTCGAGGGCCAGCACCACGCCGGAGTCCTCTACATCCACCGCCGCGAGCGGCATGGCACGACACTCGAAGCGCGAATCTGTCTCATAGCGACGGCCAGCAACGGACAACTCACCGAAGCGTGGGAGCACATCTATGACCAAAACGCTTTCGACGCCTTCTACGGGCCGCGCCAATAGCTGGCGAACCGCTCGCCGCGGTGCGGGCTGAAAACGTCTCGGCCCGTGTCATCGTGCTCGAGTTGTGGAGCGAGGATCAATGCGAACGATCGTTCTTTTCGGCGTTGACTGGGTCCTCTTTACATGTATTCTGATACAGGTCGTCGCAAAAATGAGCGCACAGAGATCGAGTGATGGTCAGGGAACCGTGACAATGCGGAGTTCGAAACACCGGCGCCCGTGGTTGCGCAGACGCCGCCGGGCGAGCACAGACATTGCGCAATGGGAGCGTGCTGACCGCGAGTGGGCGGGAATCGACTGGACCCCGTACACACACGACGCGGACGTGCGCGGGCGACGCGTACGGTACGTGGACGTCGGAACCGGTCGTCCGGTGGTGCTGGTGCACGGCCAGGGAGGGGCGTGGCAATGGTGGCTGCGCATCTTGCCGGCCGTCGCGCGGCACGCCCGTGTGATCGCGCTTGACCTCGCCGGCTTCGGCGCATCAGAACCCGTGGCCGCCGGTGATGTCTTCGCGGAACAGGTCGCGACGGTAATAGGACTCCTGGATGAGCTGCGCCTGGCGAGGGCGACGATCGTGGGGCACTCGATGGGCGGCCTCGTCTCACTCAAGGTGGCATGCGACCATCCCGGCCGGGTCGACGGTTTGATGTTGATCGACTCGGGCAGCGACAACATCGGTGCACTGCGATTGCGGGCGATCTTGTTGGGCTTCCGGTTATTCGACAAGGTGTTCGGATTCCCCGCCGTGCCGCGGGCTATCGCGCGGTGGCGGTACTTGCGGACCGCACTGTTTGCACTCGCCGTATCAGAACCGCGCTGCATCACGCGATCGCTCGCCGACGAGTTGGTGCCGAGGATGGCGGCTCCGGGATTCATCGCCGGCGCGCAAGCCGCCGGAAGGGCGGTGGCGAAGGCTAACCCCGGGGCGGTACGCGCGCCCGCATTGGTGCTGTGGGGCCGCCGAGACCGAATCGTTCCGCTCTCCTCGGGGCGTCAGCTGGCAGACGCCATTCCTCATGCACGGCTGGTGGTCCTCGATGACGTGGCACACTGCGCGATGCTCGAGAAGGCCGCCGAGACCGCGGCTCTCATCATCGATTTCGCCCGCAATCCGATGGCTGACAGCGCCTCGGCCGGATCCGCTACGGATCCGCTGGATAAAGGTGATGGTCAGCTCGATCTCCGAACTCCCACATGGGAGCCAGGTTCCGGACGGGAGAAGTCAGGATGACAACAGAGCAAGAGCAACTGTGGTCTGACTTAGAAAGCTGGGGACGCGATCCCGCGTTGTCCGAACTGGATGCGCTGATGTGGCGCACAGATCGGCACCCGCAGGGTGCGTGGTCTGGGGTTGTACTTCAGCTGCTTGACACGGTTCCCGACTGGGAGCGGCTCCGGGCCGCCCATGAATGGTTCGTCGAGATCGTTCCCCGGTTCGCGCAGCGCGTGATTGATCCGCTGGTCCCGGTAGGGCCGCCGATGTGGGCGGACGATCCGTCATTTGACCTGGACTTCCACCTGCGGCGGGTGTCACTGCCTGCGCCGGGTGCGCACCGTCAGCTGCTCGAACTCGCGCAAACGATCGGACTAACGCCGCTGGACCGGTCCCGACCACCCTGGGAGGGCTATCTCGTAGAAGGGCTCGAGGATGGCCGTGCGGCCTACGTCATGCACGCTCACCACGTCTTCATGGATGGGCTGGCGCTGGCGCGGCTGCATGAGCGTGTCCTGAACACGAGCCGGAAGCATCAGACCGACAAACCCACGCCGGCGCGCAAACCTGTGCGGCGCAGTCCTATCGGTGTCGCGGCTCAGCAGCTCGGCCAACAGATTACCGGCACCCCGAAGGCTATTGTCGGAGGCGGACGCGCCCTCATCAAAGCGCTTGGCGACCTTCGCTCGACCGCTGATTACGTGTCGTCGCTGGCCCGGGTGGCGGGGCCGCCGCCGAAGAATCCGTCGAAGATCCTTCGTGGCGGATCGCGAAGGATGTGGCGATTCGGGACCATGGAATGTGAATTCGACGACCTACGACGTGCGGCAAAGGCCGCCGGCGGCACGCTTAATG
The DNA here is from genome assembly GCF_049281135.1 of Mycobacterium sp. GTDB lineage: Bacteria > Actinomycetota > Actinomycetes > Mycobacteriales > Mycobacteriaceae > Mycobacterium. The sequence continues at coordinate 7,562 of NZ_JBAPRN010000670.1, forward strand.
ACGCATTCGTCAGCGCGCTGCTCGGAGGGCTGCGGCGTTACTGCGCCGCCAACGGCGAAGATCTGGGCGACGTGCCGATTTCGATGCCGGTGGCGATGCGCGCTGCTGATAACGCCACGGGCGGAAACGATTTCGCCGCGGCGTACTTTCTTGTGCCCTCCGGTGTAGAAGACCCTGCCGAACGGATCCGCGCGATGCGCGAGCGGGTCCATCATGTGCGATCTGAACCCGCGCTGGGATTCCTCGGCGCCATCACCCCCATTCTCAACCGCACCCCCTCGGGTGTGGCCGCGGCGATCCTTGGTTCTGTCGGTGGAGCGGTGCTCACGACCAGCTCGTGGCCAGGGATAACCGAGGACCGCTACATCGCCGGTGCGCGCTTCGACCGGATGTACGTCTTTGCGCCTTTGCCCGGCACCGTTTTGACGTCGGCGATGTGCACTCACTGCGGCGTGTGTTGCATCGCGATGAACGCCGACGGAGAGGTGTTCAAAGACCTGGATCTGCTGTGGCACTCGATGCAGGAGAGTCTCGACGAGATCCTCGCGCTGGGCTCGTCACCATAACGTCGAGCCCGTCCGGCGTAGGTAGTTCACCGCGGTGCCGCGGCGTCCAAAGCCACTGTCGCTGCCAGGGTGTCGCGAGGATTGGAGTAGGCCGCGGCCATCACCTGCAGGAACCGAGCGTCGGCGAACGCGTGCGAGATGGGGTACTCGCGCATGTAGCCGTATCCACCATGCAGTTGCAGGGACTGGTCGACCGCCTGGCCACAGACCCTGTTTGCGATGAGGCGAGCGGCCGCCGCGTCGGCGACATCGAGCGCGCCGATGCTACGCGCGTGCACGCAGGAATCGACGAATACAGTCACGCTGGCCAGCTCAGCCCAGAGTTCGGCCAAGCGGAACCGGGTGTTTTCGAACTCCGCCAGCGGGCGGCCGAAGATTTTTCTGGCGTGCACGTAATCCACGGCCAACGCCGTCGCAGAGCGCGCGCTCGCCAGCGCCAATACGGCAAACCACAGGTCGAGGTCGCGATGCAGGGCGGTAGCGGAGCCGAGACCGCTGGTCGTGTCGGCGTCGCCAAGCGTCACATCGGCCAGTCCGGCGTCACGTCCGGCGAGGTTGTCATCGATGGGTGTGATGGTGACGCCCGGTTGGCCGAGCGGGACCAGGACTATGCACTCGCTGTCGTTCTGCACTAGCAGCGCGTCGGCGATGCGCGCGCCGGCGACGCTGGACAACGTCGCGGGTGCGGGGACGGCAATCAATTGACCTGTGCCGAGCGCGGGCAGCCACCGTTGCTTCTGCTCCGCTGTGCCGTGTTCGAGCAACAATGGGATCGTGACTCCGGCGTGCAGCGCCGAGAGCAGAGCGAGGCCGGTCGCCCCGGCTGCGATTGTTTCCTCGATCAACACAGCGAGGAACCCGAGGTCGTCGGTGCCGCTGCCGCCGAACTCTTCGGGTACTGCGGCGCTGAGGAATCCGGCATCGCCGGCAGCGGCGATGACGCTGCGCGGCATGCCATTCGCACGGCGCCACTCGTCGAGGTTCGGCGCGACTTCGGTTGCAATGAATCGCTTCGCGCTATCGCGAAACGCATGGTGATCGTCGCGGTAGATAAGCCGACGGCTCGAATTCAACGCGGCGCCATCCGGATTGCGCCGTCGAGTCGGATCGTTTCGCCGTTGAGCATGCCGTTGTCGATGATCGACAGTGCCAGACGGGCGAACTCGTCAGGCAGGCCGAGCCGGCTCGGGTGCGGCACGGTGGCCCTCAGTGACGCTCGCACCTCCTCGGAAACCCTTGCCAGCAGCGGTGTATCGAAGATGCCGGGCGCGATCGTACATACCCGGATCGCTTTCGATGCCAGATCCCGCGCGGCGACGATCGTCATGCCGACGATGCCGGCCTTGGACGAGGCGTACGGTATCTGACCGATCTGGCCCTCGAATGCAGCCACGGAGGCTGTAAGGATCACCACGCCGCGATCGCCTTCCAGCGGTTCATTTTTGGCCATCTCGGCGGCGGCCAGGCGCAACACGTTGAACGATCCGATCAAGTTCAGGCCAACGATCTCTGTGTAGGTCTCCAGCGAGCCCGGCGTGCCGTCGTTATTGACCACGCGGACCGGGCCGCCGCGTCCGGCGCAGTGCACTACCGCCCGAAGCGGCCCCGACTCAGCGGCGGCATTCATCACCGCGGCAACGTCCTCAGGGCTGCGGACGTCGCCGGCGATGAACTGCACGGCGTCGCCCAGATCCTTGGCGACCGTTTCGCCGTCGGAGGATGGCAGGTCGACGATGATCACTTTGGAGGCACCGGATTTCACCAGGCGTTCGGCGGTCGCGCGCCCGAGCCCGGAGGCGCCTCCGGTAACAACCGCGGTGATTCCCTCAATCTGCATGCCCTGCGGTTCCTTTCGCGAGTTTCAGAGCCGTTCGATGATCGTGGCGTTGGCCATGCCGCCGGCCTCACACATGGTCTGGAGTCCAAAGCGACCGCCGGTGGCCTCCAGTGCGTGCAACATCGTCGTGAGCAGCCGGGCGCCGGACGCCCCGAGCGGATGACCCAATGCAATGGCGCCGCCCCGCGGATTGAGCCGGGCCGGATCGGCACCGAAATGCTGGGCCCAGGCCATCGGCACCGGGGCGAATGCCTCGTTGACTTCGTAGTGGTCAATGTCGGCCAGCGAAAGCCGCGATCGCCGAAGTGCCCTTTCGGTCGCCGGGATCGGGCCGGTCAGCATCATGATTGGATCGTCGGCGGCGAGCCCGAACGCATGAAAACGCGCCCGCGGGGTCAGGCCCAGCTCGTCGGCGATGTCGTCGCCCATGATCAATACCGCGGCCGCACCGTCGGCAAGCTGTGATGAATTGCCCGGGGTGATGTGCCAGTCGGTGATCTCCGGGAAACGCGCCGCCATCTCGGGCGACTGGAACGAAGATTTGAGCGCTGCCAGTCCCTCGACCGTGGTGGACGGCCGGACGGTCTCGTCGGTCGCCACGACCGCACCGTCCGGTGTGGTGATCGGCACGATCTCGGCGGTGAAGTCAGCCCTGGCCGCGTTCGTGTGTGATGCGGCGGCAAACTCGTCGATCGCGTCGCGGTCGAGTTTCCAACGCGCGGCTACCAGTTCGGCCGAGACGCCCTGTGGAACCAGCCCGGGTGCGTACCGTTCGTTCACCGATGGCCCGAAAGGATCCTGCCCGATGCGTGCGGTGAACATCGGAATACGGCTCATGGATTCGACACCGGCCGCGACGACGATGTCGCACGCTCCCGCAATCACGGCTTGCGCGGCGAAATCCGCGGCCTGCTGGCTGGATCCGCAGGCTCGGTGCACCGCCACCGATGGCACGCTCTCGGGCAGTCCCGCCGACAGCCATGCCCAGCGCCCAACCGGGCCGGACTGTTCGCCGACCTGACTCACGCAGCCGACGATGACGTCATCGACGCGGACCGGGTCGACGTCGTTGCGCGCCATCAGCTGGCCGATCACCTGACCCAGCAACTCCACTGGATGCACGCCGCTCAACGCCCCGCCGGGACGCCCATCCTTGGGTGGCTTGCCCTTGGCCATCGGTGATCGAAGGGCATCGACAACGACTGCGCTACGTGTCATTTGGCTTCTCCTCGTGCCGTCCAGACGGCGTCAGGCGTGCTGTGGGTGGGTGATGGCCGCCGTATCCCAATAGAACGCCCGGATTTCGTGCACCAGCCCATCGACGAACGACCACGCCTCCAGGGCGGAGTTGGGAACGGCATCGTCGGAGCCGGGGCTTTTCCAGTCGAAGGTGATCCAGGCGACCACGTGATCGCCGTCGCCAATGGTCCGCACCAGCTTGAGGTTGGTGGCTCCGGCCTGATTACCGGCTTTGGCGATCCCGGTGAACAGCCCACGCAGCCGACGACTACCTTCCACGCGTCCGCCGTGCGGCAGCGAGGGCGGCCACTCGATCGCGGCGTCCTGGGCAAAGTGGTCGTCGACCGCGGCCGCTATCGCCTCCGCGTCGGCGCCACTGAGCGCGTTATAGAAGTCGGCGACGATCTGGGCGTGCGGGTGCTGCGGCATCGGTTACCTCGCTGTCCGGGAGAGCGGAATATTTTAGAACCCTAACGTCTCATTAAGAACTCGGCAACGGTGGTCCCGCCGAGCCACCCGCGATCATCGTGCCCTGGCTCGTGGCGCAGCGGTTGCCGTTCCGGTCCTCCACGACCACTTCGACGAACTTGGTTCGCTGTCCGCCGCCCAACGCGGTCGCGCGAAAAGTCAACGGTGCCCGAGCGGGTAAGTGAAACTGAATGTGCAAGGAGCCGGTAGCGGGCAACAGTCCCTCTGCGCTCATCCGCATGGTGAGCGCACCCATGACCTGATCGGCAGCGGCAGCGACGATACCGCCGTTGACGGCCCCGTTGGGATTAGGGGTCAGCGTCGAACGTTCCATGCGAAAGGTTGCCGACGCGGGATTCAACTCAACGCACACCAGCCCAATGTCCTGGCAGAACGGCAGCGCGTTGGCCCATGTCAACCAGTCCACCATCTCTCCCGGTGCTGGGTGCCACCACGCGGTGTCGGGCGCGATATGGCCTTCGGGCATCCTCAGCTCCAGTTTCCTCGCCGCTTTTCTGTGCCAATGTAAACGATCGTTCTACAACGATAATCGTCCCAGAGACGGGATGTGACCATTGACACAAATCTACTGATCGGCAATTATGAGACGTTGAACCTTAAAAACGTGGCCCGTCGGCAGAACGTCCGTTCGGGAGTGAGCAAAGACAAGGACAGCAACGGTATGGGACTGGTCGACAGCAAGGTCGCCTTCATCTCCGGGGTAGCGCGGGGGCAGGGCCGCTCGCACGCGGTCCGGCTCGCCGAGGAAGGTGCCGACATCATCGGTTTCGACATCTGCGCCGACGATGATGCGGTGGAATACCCGCTTGCCACCCAAGACGATCTTGACGAGACGGCCAAACTGATCGAGAAGTTCGGCCGTAAGGCATTGCTGAGCGTGGTCGACGTACGGGATCATGAGGCGGTCAAACGTGTCGTCGACGACGGCGTGGCTGAACTGGGGCGATTGGACATAGTCTTGGCGAATGCCGGGGTCATGGCCATCACCGGCGAGCAGCGGCTGCGGCGCGAGGCCTTCCTGGCCGGTATCGACATCATGCTTACCGGTGTGTTCAACACGGTGATGCCGGCAATCCCGCACGTTCGGGCCGGCGGGCGCGGGGGGTCGATCGTGATCACCAGCTCGACCGCGGGTTTGGTCGGCGGACTTGGCGACGGCTCGCCGGGCGTGCTGGGTTACACCGCCTCCAAACACGCCGTGGTCGGCCTGATGCGTGCGTGGGCCAATGTGCTGGCGCCAGAGAACATTCGCGTCAACACCGTGCACCCGACCGGAGTCAACTCCCCGATGATCGCCAACGAAGCCTTCGGCCGGTACGTTCAGGAGTTCCCGACAATCGCTCAGAATCTGCAAAATCCGCTGCCGGTGCCCAACGGATTGCTCGAGCCGCAAGATGTCACGGACTCGATCATGCACCTCATCTCTGACGCGGGCCGCTACATCACCGGCACGACTTACGTCATGGATGCCGGATTCATCAACAACCGCTGATCTTTTGGAGCCGCGCAGCGGAAGGAGTCAAAAATGACCCAGACGGCGATACGGCCGGAGAACCCGAGGCGGGCTCAACCGTCTCTGGCTGTCGTCGCGGCGTCGCGCACGTCGGCGCCGGTGCAATGGTGGGCGGCCGCCGGCGCGGTCTACCTGGTGATCATGGTGGCGGTGCTGACCCACTGGGTCCTGAGCCCGTTGTTCAAGACCGTGCCGGTGGGGCCGACCCCGGTGCCGACCTTTATGAAGGTCGCGGTCGTATTCTTCGAGGTCATCTCGATTCCGGCCGTCCTGGCCTGCTTTTACTTCATGGTCGTCAGGCCGTTGCGACGCGACGGCAAACTCAGCGTGGACGGGGCGCTGACGATCGCATTTGCGACGGTGTGGTTCCAGGATCCGTTGTCCGCGTACAGCGGCACCTGGTTCACCTACAACGCCTGGGCGCTCAACTTCGGCTCCTGGGCCAACAGTGTTCCCTTTGCGACCGGCAAGGCCGCACCCGGAGCGATGCTGGTCGAGCCGATTCTGATCGTCCCCGGGGCATATGTGTATTGCTTCGTGGTGGCAATGTTCGCCGGATCCTGGGTAATGCGCACCGCACGCAACCGCTGGCCGCAACTGAGCGCGGTCAAGCTCGGTGCAATCTGTGTCATCGCCATGTTCGCCTTCGACATCGTGCTGGAAGGCGTCATGTTCATGCCATTGGGGATCTGGGAGTACCCGGGCGGGCACTTCAATATCTTCCCGAACACCTACCACAAGTTCCCGCTGACCGAGATGATCACGGCCGGTTCGGCATTCGCGGCGGTTGCCATTTTGCGATTCTTCAAAAACGACCGCGGCGAAACGCTCGCCGACCGCGGTGTCGAGTCGCTGAAGGTCTCGGATCGTCGCAAGAGTGCCCTGCGCGCGTTGGCGATGATCGGTTTCGTCAATATGTTGTTCTTCGTCCTCTACAACGTGCTCAACACGTGGACCGCGACGCGCATGGCGGACTGGCCGGCGGACCTGCAGCAGCGCTCGTATTTGACCAATGGTCTGTGCGGTGAGGGAACCGATCAGATGTGCCCCGGGCCGGCTAATCCGCAGTTCCGCAACGACAACCGCGACCCCAACGGAGGATCGGCACACCTCGACCCCAACGGCAATCTCGTCGTGCCTCCTCACACCACACTGCCGGCCATGGTGCCCTTCTACCGCGGAAAGTAGTGCGAGGCGCGATATTCCATCAATAACCAGATTCGCTGTCCTGGCATCCGCGGTTGCCTCACGGCCGCTATCCGTCGAACAGACGCACACCGAAGCCACACATACCGACGGGCGTACGGTGTTCGTCGCCGCGAGCCTGGATTCGGTGGATGTGTGTGACGCGGTCGTAGCGCAGGCCGCACTGCTGGCCGGTGGTGCGCTGCGCAAGGACCTGATGATGCGGCTGGCGCGGCATCATCCCGCTGTGGTGCAGCGCTACCTTGCTCTGGAACTGGGCCGTGTTGCCGAGCAACTGGATCATGCCTTGCCAGGACGAACTAGTCGCCGGATCAAATCGACTGTGTTGCAGCCGTTCTCGGCGTGCAGCGAAGAGTCGTTCGATCGTGCGCTGGGCCGCGAGCGCATCCCGTCGCTGCCGGCATGGGCCGGCGTGTTAAGGCCTTCCCGACTGCGGCGGGTCATCGACGAGGACCTTCGGGCCTCGCCAACCGATCGCGACCTGCTGCGCCTGGGCCAGCTTGAAGAAGAAGACCCTCGACAAGACGACGACGCGGCGGACGAGACCGACGAAAGCAAGATCGTCAATCTTTTGTCCGCCCCGGGAGTACCCAACCCGCTCGGGGACGCAATTCAGAAGCTGCTCGGGATGGGCCGCAGTGGCCGGGACAAGAACGAAGGGTCCGTCGAAATCCCAGTGGCCAAACAACGATTCGGGCCCGTCGGACGAAACGCGAGGAAGGGTTCACTGGGGCGGCTACTGTCCGCGGTGCTTGAACCGGCTCCAGTCGTCGGCACGCGTTATCCCGAGTGGGACTGCCACAAGGGCTCCTACCGCTCCAACTGGTGCGCGGTCGCCGAATACGATCCGGCGGACATCGAATCCGCACGCGACAGGGACTCGGCACGGCCTTTCCTGCTGCGCCCGCTCGCTCGAGTTGGAATCGAGCCGCAACGTCATCGACGCCAGGCAGAAGGCGATTCGTTGGATCTGTCGGCACTGCTGGACTACGAGACCGACCGCCGGCACGGCGACAACCCCGATCCCTACATCTACGAGAGCGGTCGACTGACCAAGCGCGACCTCTCGGTTCTCGTCCTGCTGGACTGTTCGGGCTCGACCGCGGAAGACTCCGGCGGCCGAGTGGTGTTCGAGGAGGAACGCCGACTAGCGGGCGACCTCACGGTGGCGCTGGAAAGGCTGGGCGATCGGGTTGGGACATACGGGTTCTACTCGCGCGGAAAAGACGCGGTGCGGTTCCTGAGGGTCAAGAATTTCAACGCGAGGTTCGACACAGCCGCCAAACGGCGCCTGCAGTCGGTTCAACCGTCCGGGTTCACTCGGACCGGTGCCGCGATCAGACACGCCACGCATGTCCTGGAATCGCAAGCGCTGGCAAAGAATATGGTGTTGCTGGTAATTGGCGACGGGCTGCCTTACGACGACGGCTACGAGGATCGGTATGCACGCGCCGACGCGCGGCGGGCGATTCAGGAAGCAGTGCTGCGAGGGATCGGCGTTGCCGGAATCGGCATCCGGTCATCGACCGAACCAGACGTTCTCGAGGACGTGTGGTCGGACGCATCGTTTAGGGTGATCGGACAATGCGACGATATCCAGCGACATCTGCGCGGCCTGCTGCTCAACGCGCTGAGCGTGACCCGCAGCAACGGGCGGCGGCGCGAACTGCTGTCCGAAGAACACCACGGATACCTACGGTCGCTGCACGCGGCCAGGCGCAACGCCATGAACACATATGCGTGATCCTGTGAGGCGGGGATGAGTGAATTGGCAATGGATCAGCAGGATTTGATGCGTGACATTGATCAGAGGAAACGCCGCTACCTCTCCGTCGGTGATGAAGTCGACGTGTTTGACGCGGCCTGGCGCTCGGGTCTTCCGGTGATGTTGAAGGGGCCGACCGGTTGCGGTAAGACTCGGCTCGTCGAGCACATGGCGGACCGGTTCGGGGTGCCGCTGTTCACCGTATGCTGCCACGAGGACATGACGTCGTCGGATCTGTTGGGCCGCTTTGTCCTGCGTGATTCGCATACCGAGTGGGTGGACGGTCCGCTGACACAGGCGGTGCGCCAAGGCGGCATCTGCTATCTCGATGAGGTTGTGGAGGCCCGCCAAGACGCGATCGTCGCGGTGCACTCACTCTCTGATCACCGGCGCGAACTTAACATCGAGCGACTCGGCGGGCTCAAGCTGCAAGCGGCACAAGGCTTTCAGCTCGTCGTGTCCTACAACCCCGGCTATCAGAGCGTCCTCAAGGACCTCAAGATGTCGACGCGCCAACGCCTCGTCGGCATCGATCTGGACTTCCCACCACCGGACCTGGAGACGAAGATCCTGCGCCAGGAAAGCGGGCTTGACTCCGAGATTCTCGACGACATCATCCGGCTCGGCCAGGCGATCCGGCGCCTGGATGACGTCGCATTGCGGGAGACGGCATCCACTCGTGCGCTCGTCGCCACGGCCAGCCTGGTGCGGGCCGGTCTACGCCCGCGCGCGGCGGCGGTGTCGGCGATTGCCAGTCCACTGACCGACGATGCGGAGACCCGTGACCGGTTGACGGTGCTGATCGAGTCGTATCTCTGAGCTTTAGAACTCAGGACGCGGTGCTTGCCGAACGGGCATACCGAGCGGCGCGCCTCGGCGAAACGCCCGCCATTCGCAGCAGCACTTCCGCGCACGTCAGATCGGCCCCGTCGCCGAGC
>NZ_JBAPRN010000671.1:0-13920 GCF_049281135.1 Mycobacterium sp.
CGACCTGAATGTTGCATCCGCCCGTGTGACAGATGTGACAAGATGTAACTTCTGAGGCTCCTGTTACGGCGCGCCTCCCCGTTCACAGTCGGGTTCACCGACAGAATCGCCTCCATGAGCGTGACCACCACCTTGTCCTCATTGTTGTCCCGCAATACCTCGCGGCCAGGCGTCGTCGGCACCGCCCGGGTCGACCGTGACATCGACCGGCTGCTGCGGCGGGTGTGCCCGGGCGATATCGCGGTCCTCGATGTCCTGGACCTGGACCGGATCACGGCCGATGCGCTCGTCGACGCGGAGATCGCCGCCGTCATCAACGCATCCCCGTCGGTGTCGGGCCGTTACCCGAATCTGGGACCCGAAGTGCTGCTGGCCAACGGTGTCACCCTGATCGACGAGACCGGCACCGACGTTTTCAAGAAGATCAAAGACGGCTCGAAAGTCCGCCTCTACGACGGTGGCGTGTACGCCGGCGACCGCCGACTGATCCGCGGCACCGAGCGCACCGACGAAGAAATCGCCGAGCTGATGCAGGAAGCCAAGATCGGGCTGGTCGCCCATCTGGAAGCCTTCGCCGGCAACACCATTGAGTTCATCCGAAGCGAGAGCCCACTGTTGATCGACGGCATCGGCATTCCCGACGTCGACATCGAACTGCGCCGCCGGCACGTCGTCGTGGTCGCCGATGAGGACGACGCCGCTGACGACCTCAAGCGCCTCAAGCCCTTCATCAAGGAATATCAGCCCGTCTTGATCGGCGTCGGCTCCGGCGCAGATGTGCTGCGCCAAGCCGGATACCGACCACAACTCATCGTCGGCGATCCGAGCAACTTGAGCACCGAAGTCCTCAAGTGCGGAGCGCAGGTCGTGCTGCCCGCGGACGCCGACGGGCACGCGCCAGGTCTGGAACGCATCCAGGACCTCGGTGTCGGGGCGATGACGTTCCCCGCCGCGGGTTCACCGGCTGACCTGGCGCTGCTGTTGGCCGATCATCACGGTGCTGCGCTGCTGGTGACCGCGGGCCACCGCGCCAACATCGAGACCTTCTTCGACCGGACGCGTCAGGACAGCAACCCCTCGACCTTCCTCACCAGGTTGCGGGTGGGGGAGAAAGTTGTTGACGCCAAAGCTGTTGCCACGCTCTACCACAACCGGATTTCCGGTGGCGCGATTGCGTTGCTGATCTTGACGATGCTGATCTCAGTGATCGCCGCGCTGTGGGTGTCACGCACCGACACCGTGGTGTTGCACTGGATCGCCCAGTATTGGAATCACTTCTTGATCTGGATCCAGCGCTTCATCCAATAGGACGGTGGCGACGTGATATCTCTACGTCAGCAAGCGATTTCGCTGGCCGCAGTGTTCCTCGCGCTGGCGGTCGGCGTCATGCTCGGCTCAGGGCTTCTGTCCAACACCATCACGTCCGGATTGCGCGACGAAACCCGGAATCTGCACAACCAGGTCAACTCGCTCAACGACGAGAAGAACGTCCTGAACGGAAAGCTCGCTTCTGCCAACGCTTTCGACGCCCAGATGGCGGGCCGGATGGTGCACGACGCGCTGAACGGCAAGTCGATGGTGATCTTCCGCGCACCCGATGCGAACGACCAAGACGTCGAAGCGGTGTCGAAGATCATCGGACAGGCCGGGGGAGCCGTCACCGGCACGGTGTCGTTGACACAGGAGTTCGTCGACGCCAACTCCGCAGAGAAACTGCGCTCAGTGGTCAACGCGTCGGTTCTCCCCGCGGGCGCCCAGTTGAGCACCAAATTGGTCGACCAAGGCTCCCAAGCCGGCGACCTGCTGGGAATTGCGCTGCTGATCAACCGGGATCCGGCGGTCCCGCCGGTGGACGACGCGCAACGCGACACCGTGCTGGCAGCACTGCGCGACACCGGTTTCATCGGCTACGGGAACCAGCACGTCGGTGCGGCGAACGCCGCCGCGGTCATCACCGGCGGCTCGCTGAGCAACGACGCCGGTAACCAGGGCGTCAGCGTGGCCCGGTTCTCCGCAGCGCTCGCACCGCACGGTTCGGGCGTGGTGCTGGCCGGCCGCAACGGCTCCTCGGACGGTCCGGCCGCGGTCGGAGTGGCCCGCGCCGACGCCACAGTGACCCCGGTGATCAGCACTGTCGACGATCTCGATGCCGAATCTGGTCGAGTCACCGCAGTGCTCGGCGCGGCCGACTTGATCAATGGTGGTCGGACCGGCCAGTACGGCACCGGCCACCGCAATACCGGGCTCACCGTCGCTTCGTAGCCCGCCGACAATGCGGTGGGGGCACCTCCCAGCCGCGCCGCCGGGCGTGTTAGCGACGAGGTCGCTGAGTGTTTGTTAGGGTGGGTTTCCGTGGGTCGGCAGGCCCAAAGCTGGAAAACAGCCCTCAACAGAGGCTAGCCCTGCGCCGTCTTCACGGAGGTCGCCACATTGCGTAAGCATCCGCAGACCGCAACCAAGCATCTCTTCGTCAGCGGCGGGGTCGTGTCGTCGCTCGGTAAGGGACTGACCGCGAGCAGCCTCGGACAGTTGCTGACCGCCCGCGGGTTGCAGGTGACGATGCAGAAGCTCGATCCCTACCTCAACGTCGACCCGGGCACCATGAACCCGTTCCAGCACGGCGAGGTGTTCGTCACCGAGGACGGCGCCGAGACCGACCTCGATGTCGGCCACTACGAGCGCTTTCTCGACCGCGATCTGTCCGGTTCGGCGAATGTCACGACCGGACAGGTTTATTCGACGGTCATCGCCAAGGAGCGCCGCGGCGAATACCTCGGTGACACTGTTCAGGTCATCCCGCATATCACCGACGAGATCAAGCGCCGCATCCTGGCCATGGCCGAGCCGGATGCCGACGGTAGGCGACCCGATGTCGTCATCACCGAGATCGGCGGCACCGTCGGCGATATCGAGTCGCAGCCCTTCCTCGAAGCGGCGCGGCAGGTTCGGCACGACATCGGCCGGGAGAACGTGTTCTTCCTGCACGTGTCGCTGATCCCGTATCTGGCGCCGTCGGGAGAACTCAAGACCAAGCCCACTCAGCACTCGGTGGCCGCGCTGCGCAGCATCGGTATCACCCCGGACGCGTTGATCCTGCGCTGCGACCGCGACGTACCTGAGCCGCTGAAGAACAAGATCGCGCTGATGTGTGACGTGGACATCGACGGCATCATCTCCACGCCCGACGCGCCCTCGATCTACGACATCCCGAAGGTGTTGCACCGTGAGGAGCTGGACGCATACGTCGTCCGCCGGCTCCACCTGCCGTTCCGTGACGTCGACTGGACCGAATGGGACGACCTGCTGCGCCGAGTGCACGATCCGCAGGAGACCGTGCGAATTGCCTTGGTGGGTAAGTACGTCGACCTCTCGGACGCCTATCTCTCGGTGAGTGAAGCATTACGGGCGGCCGGCTTCAAGCACCGAGCCAAGGTGGAGATTCGCTGGGTGGGCTCCGACGACTGCGAGACGCCCGGCGGAGCCGCGTCGGTGCTCGAGGACGTGCACGGTGTGCTGATCCCCGGTGGCTTCGGCATCCGGGGAATCGAGGGCAAGATCGGCGCTATCTCGCACGCACGAGCTCGCGGGCTGCCCATATTAGGGCTGTGCCTGGGTATGCAGTGCATAGTGATCGAGGCCGCACGGTCCGTGGGCCTGACCGAGGCCAACTCCGCCGAATTCGATCCGGACACCCCCGACCCGGTGATCTCCACGATGGCCGATCAGGAAGAGATCGTCGCCGGCGAAGCCGACCTCGGCGGCACCATGCGGCTGGGAGCCTATCCGGCCGTGCTGGAGCCGGATTCCATTGTCGCCCAGGCCTATCAGTCGACCGAGGTTTCCGAGCGGCACCGGCATCGCTATGAGGTCAACAATTCGTACCGGGACCGCATCGCCGAGAGCGGCCTGAAATTCTCCGGAACGTCGCCCGACGGGCACCTGGTCGAGTTCGTCGAGTATCCGCCCGAGATGCACTCATTCGTCGTCGGCACCCAGGCCCACCCCGAACTCAAGAGCCGGCCGACCCGACCGCATCCGCTGTTCACCGGCTTCATCGGCGCGGCGATCGAGTACAAGGCGGGCGAGCGGCTGTCCCTGGAGATGCCCGAGCGGCGAGCCAACGGCAGCGAGCAACATGAGGGCGCAGAGCCGTCGCTGTCTGAGCCCGAACCTGTTACCCGTGGGTGAGCACGTCTTCGAGACGACCTCGTCCGAAAGCCTGCATGTCGGAAAGATTTTCGCGTTGCGCGCCGACCAGGTCCGGATGCCCGGCGGCAAGATCGTGGCCCGAGAAGTCATCGAAAACTTTGGCGCGGTAGCGATCGTGGCGATGGACGACGACGGCCGAATCCCGATGGTCTACCAGTATCGCCACCCCTTCGGCCGGCGGCTGTGGGAGTTGCCCGCCGGACTGCTCGACGTCGAGGGGGAGGCCCCGCATCTCAGCGCCGCGCGGGAGCTTCGCGAGGAGGCCGGCCTCCAGGCGGAGACCTGGCAGCTGTTGGTCGATCTGGATTCCGCACCCGGCTTCAGCGACGAGTCGGTGCGGGTCTATCTGGCCACCGGCTTGACCGAGGTGGGCCGGCCCGAGTCGCACGACGAAGAGGCCGACATGACGGTGGAGTGGTATTCCCTCACTGAGGCAGTCCAGCGGGTTTTCAGCGGTGAGATCGTGAATTCCCTTGCAGTTGCTGGTGTTTTAGCCGCCTACGCAGTCAGCGAGGGCATCGCCGAGCCGCGGCCGGTGGATGCGCGATGGACCGACCGGTCGACGGCGTTCAGAGCGCGAAAGGCAGCCCGATGACGACGCTGGCACCGCCGCTGGAGGGCCAGCTGCAGGGATACCTTGATCATTTGACGATCGAGCGGGGAGTCGCCGCCAACACGTTGAGCTCCTATCGCCGCGACCTGCGCCGCTACTTCGAGCACCTCACCGTGCGCGGCCTCGACGACCTGGCCAAGGTCAGCGAGGACGACGTCAGCGAATTCCTGATGGCCTTGCGTCGCGGCGATCCCGATTCCGGCGTGTCACCCTTGTCGGCGGTCTCGGCGGCCCGGACCCTGATCGCCGTACGCGGTCTGCACCGGTTTGCCGCAGCCGAAGGCTTGGCCGCATCCGACGTCGCGCAGGCCGTCAAGCCACCGACACCGGGGCGACGGCTGCCCAAGAGCCTCAGCCTCGATCAGGTCCTCGCCCTGCTGGCGGGCGCCGGCGGCGACAGCCCGTCCGACGGCCCGTTGACGTTACGTAACCGTGCGCTGCTCGAGCTGCTCTACTCGACCGGCGCGCGCATCTCAGAGGCGGTCGGACTCGACGTCGACGACATCGACACACACGCCCGGTCGGTGCTGCTGCACGGCAAAGGCGGCAAGCAGCGGCTGGTTCCGATCGGGCGGCCCGCGGTGCAAGCGCTGGAGGCCTACATGGTCCGCGGGCGATCCGAATTGGCCCGCCGCGGGCGCGGTACGCCGGCCATTTTTCTCAATGCCCGCGGTGGCCGGCTGTCGCGCCAGAGTGCATGGCAAGTCCTGCAGGACGCCGCGGAGCGCGCCGGTATCACCGCGGGCGTCTCGCCGCACACGCTGCGGCACTCGTTTGCGACCCACCTGTTGGAGGGTGGGGCCGATGTCCGCGTCGTGCAGGAATTGCTCGGACACGCCTCGGTGACCACTACGCAGATCTACACCATGGTCACCGTGCACGCGCTACGCGAAGTCTGGGCCGAGGCCCACCCGCGGGCGCGTTAGGCGCCCACCCCACCCGCGAAAGTTAAGTAGTCGGCTACTCAAGCCGACTCCAAAAGTGCTCACCATACTGATCAAAGTCGAAGCAGCGGTCAGGAGTGGCGATGGCGAAGCTCGGTCAGCACGCGGTTGTTCTCGGCGCAAGTATGGGCGGGATGCTCGCCGCGAGGGTTCTGGCCGATTTCTACGAGACCGTGTCAGTGGTGGAACGCGACGTTTTGCCAGACGAACCCACGAATCGGCGGGGGGTGCCGCAGGGCCGCCATGTTCATGCTCTGCTCAGGCGTGGCGGCCAAATCATCGATGAATTCTTCCCCGGCATTCTCAACGAGCTGGTCGCTGCCGGTGCGCCTGTTCTCGATGACGGGGATCTCTCCAAGGTCTGGATGTCGGTAGGCGGACATCAGCTGACTCGGGCCGGTGCGGTACGGGATCGACAAGCAATGACGATCTATGTTCCGAGCCGGCCGTTTCTGGACTGCCACGTCCGACGGCGACTGAGGGCCGTCCCGAACGTGACGATTCTGAGCGGGCTGGATGCGGCCGAGATGACGTCGTCGGCGGATCGGAACCGCGTCACCGGCGTGCGGGTGGTCAATCGCGACAGCGGTGTCGAACAGGAGTTGGTGGCGGACCTGGTCATCGACGCGATGGGCCGCGGAGCCCACACGCCGAACCTTCTGGAAAGCCTTGGCTACGGCCGTCCGGTCGAGGACCAGATCGTCATGCGGACGTGCTACGCCAGCCAGCCGTTGCGGATTCCGCCCGGCACTGTCGAGCAATTGGTCCTGGTTGGCGCCGCGCCGGGCCGGCCTACCGGGATGTTTCTGCTCGGCTATGAGAACGACACGTGGATCTTCACGGTCTTCGGGATGGTGGGCCACGAGCCGCCCGGCAACCTGGCCGGCATGCTGTCATTCGCCCAGGAGTACGGCCCCGCCCACGTGCTGGCGGCAGTGCGGGCCGCCGAGCCACTCGGGGAGGTGATTCGGCATCGGATGCCGTGCAGCCAGTGGCGGCGCTACGACAAAATGCGGCGGTTTCCCGAGGGTCTGTTGGTCTGCGGCGATGCGATCTGCAGTTTCGACCCCATCTACGGGCAAGGCATGACGGTGTCGGCACTGGACGCGGTGGCACTGCGGGATTGCCTGCTCCGCGGCCGGCGCAACCTCGCCCGGCGCTACTTCGGTGCCGCAGCGAAATCGATTGGTGTGGCTTGGCGGATGGGTGCCGGCAGCGACTTGGCTTTTCCGGAGGTGCAAGGCCGGCGATCGCTGTCGATGCACCTGACAAACCGGCTGGCTGATTGGGTGCTGACCGCGTGTGAGTCCGACGCCGTGATCGTCGAGAAGTTCTTCCGGGTCAACAACTTCATCGACCCCCCGGTTCGCCTGATGCACCCCTCTTTCATCTCCCGCGTCGCGGCGGTCAACATGCGCCGTCGACAAGGCGATCACGCAACCCCGGCAACCGCATTGGTTCGATGAAAATGCGGCAGCGGCTACGGCCCGGCTAGTCGAGCGAGTCCCAGAAGCCGGTCAGGACGTCTGCGCTGCGCGCCGGGTCCTGCACCATCCACCAGTGGCCCAGGCCTTCCAGCACCTCGGTGCGGGCGCCCGCGCGTGCGGCCGCTCGGCGCCGGATCTCCGCCGAGCCGACGTAATGGTCCTCGGTCGCAAGCACGCACAACCCCGGTCGTGCCGCGGCCTTCTCCAAATCCCGGCCGGCCTGCGCCATGACCGGCTGCCGCGCCGAGCGGTATAGCAGCAAGATCGCGCGGCCCATCTCCGCACCCGCACCGGCGGCCAGCTTCGTGGCGACCTCCGGTGTCATGCCGAGCTCCACCAGCCGTTGAGCCTGTTCTTCCAGCGGTGCGCCCATCATGGTGTCGACCAGCTTTTCGCCGTCGCCGGGCGTCTGCCACACCTGGGCCAGGTCATGCCATACGTAATCCGGGTCGAATAGTCCGCCGACGTCGCTGACCCAACTGCGCACCAGGTCCGGGCGATGCATCACCGCGTTCAGCACGTGGCCGCCGCCCCAGTCGTGGCCGACCAGGTCAACCGGACGGGCGAAGCGGGTCAGCTCGCCTTCCAACCAGTCCCGGTAATCCAGGTAAGTGGCCGGCCAGCCGTCCGGCAGTGGGGCACCGAATCCGGGCGGGGACAGCCGGACCACATCATGTCGACCGAGTAGCTCGACGAGGGGGTCCCAGACCGCACCGGTCTCCGGGTTGCCGTGCACGAATACCACCGTCATGGCACACATCCTGGCACGCGCAGGATACGGCGGCGGCGCGGTCGCAGAAACTGACGCGTCTGGTAAGCACCGGAAATGGCTGGCGCCGTTCGGAATACTGCGAACCCTGATGATCTTGGGCGCGTCAGCCGCCCAGGTACTCCGACTCCAGCATCAGATCCCAGACCAAAGTCTGGTACTCCGCATGCGCCTTGTGCTCAACGGTTTTCCATACCGTGCCTTCATGCTGTCGCATGTATGCGCGGTACTTCGGGACGCCGGGCAACTTGATGTTGTCGGCCATCGCGATCGAGCCGGGATGCAGCCAGCCCCGGTCGAGAATGCTCTGCAGGTCGACCACATAGGCGTCCTTGTCGTGATCGAGAAACAGGAAATCCAGTGTGCCTGAACCAAACCCGTCCTCGCGCGCCAATGCATCCAGCGTATGTCCGCCATCGCCGATGGTGCCCACCACGCAGGTAATCCGATCGGCCACACCGGCATGAGCCCAGATCTGGCGGGCATTGGCGGCGTTGGCCTCGGCCAGCTCGACCGAATACACCTTGGCCGCTGGAGCCGTCCGCGCGATGCGCAGAGCGCTATAGCCACAGTAGGTGCCCAGCTCTAGGGCCAGCTTCGGGTTGGCCCGTTGCACCGCAGCGTCCAAGAACGCGCCCTTCTCATCGCCGACGTTGATCAGCATCGACTTCTCGTAGGCGAACCGGTCGATGGTCGCCAGTACGTCGTCGATATCTCCTGCGCGAGCGTGCTTCAGCACGTAGTCGACCGCGGCGGCTTCACGTCCGTCACCGATCTGGCCGGTCGTGGTGATGTTGCGGGCCCCGGCCGCCATCCGCAAAACCGACCACCGCAACAGAGGCATGCGCTGCTTCAGACTCATGATCGCCACCCTAGCCCGCTCGGCATTCAAACCGGGCTGTCCCCAAATTCGCTGGTTACGTTGTTGCGGGTCTCACAGCGCGAGCGCGTATACCCGTTAGACTCTCCTGCGATGTCCGCCATTTCCCTACCGCCGCGCATGCCGAGGCGATCCATGCTGCCGAGCCGCAGCCGGGCATGACTGACGACGCCGACAGCGGCACCGAAGTCGGCCTGACCGGGCGCCCACCGCGGGCGATCCCTGAACCCAAGCCGCGCACGTCGCACGGACCGGCCAAAGTCGTGGCGATGTGCAACCAGAAAGGCGGCGTGGGAAAGACCACCTCGACAATCAACCTTGGCGCCGCCCTCGCCGAATACGGCCGGCGGGTGTTGCTGGTGGACCTCGACCCGCAGGGAGCGCTGTCGGCCGGCCTCGGTGTACCGCATTACGAGCTGGAACACACCATCCACAACCTGCTGGTTGAGCCGCGAGTGTCGCTCGACAACGTGCTGATGCACACCCGCGTCAAAAATCTGGACCTGGTGCCGAGCAACATCGATCTGTCGGCCGCCGAGATCCAGTTGGTCAACGAGGTGGGCCGCGAGCAGACGCTGTCCCGAGCACTGCACCCGGTACTGGACCGCTACGACTACGTTCTGATTGACTGCCAGCCGTCGCTGGGCTTGCTGACCGTCAACGGGCTGGCGTGCTCGGACGGCGTCATCATCCCGACCGAGTGCGAGTTCTTCTCGCTGCGCGGTCTGGCCTTGCTGACCGACACCGTTGAGAAGGTGCGCGATCGGCTCAACCCGAAGCTGGACATCAGCGGCATCTTGATCACGCGCTACGACCCGCGAACCGTGAACTCTCGTGAGGTGATGGCCCGAGTGGTGGAGCGGTTCGGCGATCTCGTGTTCGACACCGTCATCTCCCGTACTGTCCGCTTCCCGGAGACCAGCGTCGCCGGCGAACCGATCACATCGTGGGCACCAAGATCGGGCGGCGCGGCCGCATACCGGTCGTTGGCCCGCGAGGTGATCGACCGGTTCGGCGCGTGAACGGCGGGACGACCTGCGAGGTATCACCCCAAAACGGCTTCCAGGTCAAGCTGACCAATTTCGAGGGGCCGTTTGACCTTCTGCTACAGCTGATTTTCGCCCACCGGCTCGATGTCACCGAAGTGGCGCTGCACCAAGTCACCGATGACTTCATCGCGTACACCCGTGCGATCGGTTCCGAGCTGGGACTTGATGAGACCACCACGTTCCTCGTCGTGGCGGCGACGCTGCTCGACCTCAAGGCGGCGCGGCTGCTGCCGTCCGGTCAGGTCGACGACGCCGAGGATCTCGCGCTGCTGGAAGTCCGCGACCTGCTTTTCGCCCGGTTGCTGCAGTACCGGGCGTTCAAGCATGTCGCGCAGATGTTCGCCGAGCTGGAGGCCGCCGCGCTGCGTAGCTATCCGCGGGCCGTGTCACTGGAAGACCGCTACGAAGACCTGCTGCCCGAGGTGATGTTGGGCGTCGACGCCGAGCGGTTCGCAGAGATCGCGGCGACCGCGTTCACGCCACGGCCAGTGCCGACGGTGGCCACCGAGCACCTGCACGAACTGATGGTCTCGGTGCCCGAGCAGGCCAGACAGCTGATGTCGCTGCTGGAAAAGCGTGGGATCGGCCAGTGGGCATCGTTCTCCGACCTGATTACCGACTGCACGGCGTCGATCGAGATTGTCGGGCGCTTCCTGGCTCTGCTCGAGCTCTATCGGTCCCGGGCGGTAGCATTCGACCAGTCAGAACCGCTTGGTGTGCTCCAGGTTTCGTGGACCGGAGAACAACCCCCCAGCGACGAATTGCGGGACCAATACTCATGACCGAGCCATCGTCCGACACGGACTTGGACATCGACGCCACCAGCTCGGATTTAGGTACCGACGTACCTGATCTGGACTCGGGATTCGATGGGTCCGATGAGAACCTCGGCATCGACGTCGCGACGGCACCGGAGCTGGAGGACACCGAGCTCGGTGCGGTGCTCGAGGCGCTGCTGCTGGTGGTCGACACCCCGGTGACCGTCGATTCGCTGGCCGCGGCCACCGAGCAACCGGCCTATCGGGTGGCGGCCAAGCTGCGGCTGATGGCCGATGAGCTCACCGAACGAGACAGCGGCATCGACCTGCGCGAGGCCGGCGGGGGATGGCGGATGTACACCCGGGCCCAGTTCGCGCCCTACGTCGAGCGCTTGCTGCTGGACGGATCTCGCTCGAAGCTCACCCGGGCGGCGCTTGAGACGCTGGCCGTGGTGGCCTACCGGCAACCCGTGACGCGTGCACGCGTGAGCGCGGTGCGCGGGGTCAACGTTGACGCGGTGATGCGCACGCTGCTGGCGCGCGGCCTGATCACCGAGGCGGGCACCGACGCCGACACCGGGGCGGTGACTTTCGCGACCACCGAGCTGTTCTTGGAACGCCTCGGACTGTCGTCGCTGACCGATCTGCCCGATATCGCACCATTGCTTCCCGATGTCGACATGATCGATGACCTGAGCGAATCCCTAGACGTTGAACCACGTTTCGTCAAGCTCGGCGGCGGTCCGGTCTCCGACGATCCGCCGTTGTCATTCGATGTGGATCACGAGTGATGGTCACGGACAGCGAACCCAGCGGGGTTCGCCTGCAGAAAGTGCTGTCGCAGGCCGGGATTGCGTCGCGGCGGGTTGCCGAGAGAATGATCATCGACGGCCGTGTCGAGGTCGACGGACAGCTGGTGACCGAGCTGGGCACCAGGGTCGACCCGGATGCCTCGGTGATCCGAGTCGACGGGGCGCGGGTGGTTCTGGATGACTCGCTGGTGTATCTGGCGCTGAACAAACCACGCGGCATGCATTCGACGATGTCTGACGATCGTGGCCGGCCCTGTATCGGCGATCTGGTCGAACACCGAGTTCGGGGCAACAAGAAGCTTTTTCATGTGGGACGGCTCGACGCCGACACCGAGGGTCTGATCTTGCTGACCAACGATGGCGAGCTTGCTCATCGGCTGATGCATCCCTCGTTTGAAGTACCCAAGACATATCTGGCGACGGTCAACGGGTCGGTTCCACGCGGGCTCGGCAAGAAATTACGGGCCGGAATCGAATTGGATGACGGGCCGGTCGCGGTCGACGATTTCGCAGTGGTTGACGCCATTCCCGGTAAAACGCTGCTTCGGGTCACGCTGCACGAGGGACGCAAACGCATTGTGCGCCGGATGCTGGCCGAGGTGGGATTTCCAGTGCAGACACTGGTCCGCACCGACATCGGCGCGGTGGCACTGGGAGAGCAGCGGCCTGGCAGCATTCGGGCTCTGCGCCGCAACGAGATCGGGGAGCTCTACAAAGCGGTAGGGCTGTGAACGCAGTCGTTGTCGCCGTAGACGGCCCAGCGGGCACCGGAAAGTCCTCGGTATCAAGGAGATTGGCGCGTGCATTGCAGGCCCGCTACCTGGATACCGGCGCGATGTACCGCATTGTCACGCTGGCTGTACTGCGTGCCGGAATCGACCTCACCGACCAGGACAGCGTAGGAACGGTCGCGTCCAACACCAAGCTGTCGGTGGGCTTCGACCCCGGTGAGGATCGCAGTTACCTTGACGGGGAGGACGTTTCGTCGGAAATCCGTGGCGACCAGGTCACCAAGGCGGTGTCAGCTGTGTCGTCTGTTCCCTCCGTCCGCACCCGACTTGTCGAATTGCAGCGCACCCTGGCCGGGGGACCTGGCAGCGTGGTAGTCGAAGGGCGCGACATCGGGACCGTGGTGTTGCCCGACGCCGACGTCAAGATCTACTTGACCGCGTCGGCCGAGACACGGGCACGGCGCCGCAATGATCAGAATGTCGCCGCCGGGTTGATCGACGACTACGACTCCGTGCTCGCCGACGTGCGCCGCCGCGATCACCTGGACTCGACGCGCGCGGTGTCGCCGTTGCGGGCCGCGTCGGATGCCGTGGTCGTCGATACCAGCGAGATGACCGAATCCGAAGTGATCGCCCACCTCCTGCAGCTGGTCAAGCGGCGAAGCGAGGCAGTTCGGTGAGCGAGGACGGCACCTGGGTCGACGAAAGCGACTGGGAATCAACGGAATTTGTTGATTCTATCGATGATGCGACCAGTGGTCCGCCACCGGTGGTCGCCGTGGTGGGCCGGCCGAACGTCGGCAAGTCGTCGCTGGTCAACCGTATCCTGGGCCGACGGGAAGCGGTCGTTCAGGACGTGCCCGGGGTGACCCGTGACCGGGTGTCCTACGACGCGCTGTGGACTGGACGCCGCTTCGTCGTGCAGGACACCGGGGGGTGGGAGCCCGACGCCGAAGGCCTGCAGATGCTGGTAGCCGAGCAGGCATCGGTGGCCATGCGTACCGCCGACGCGGTGATCCTGGTGGTGGACGCGGTCGTCGGCGCGACCGCCGGTGACGAAGCTGCGGCTCGTATCCTGCGCCGCTCCGGCAAACCGGTCTTTCTGGCCGCCAACAAGGTTGACAGCGAGAGAGGCGAAGCCGATGCCGCCGCGTTGTGGTCGTTGGGCGTCGGCGAGCCACACGCGATCAGCGCGATACACGGTCGCGGCGTGGCCGATCTGCTTGACGCCGTCGTCGGCGCGCTGCCGGCGGTCGCTGAACTCGCCTCCACGCAGACCGGTCCACGGCGGGTGGCATTGGTGGGCAAGCCCAACGTCGGCAAGAGCTCGCTGCTGAACCGGTTGGCGGGTGATGAACGATCGGTGGTGCACGACGTCGCCGGCACCACGGTCGATCCGGTGGACTCGCTGATCGAATTGGACGGCAAGGTCTGGCGTTTCGTCGATACGGCCGGCCTGCGCCGCAAGGTCGGTCAGGCCAGCGGCCACGAGTTCTACGCCTCGGTACGCACCCACGGAGCGATTGACGCTGCCGAGGTGGTGATCGTGCTGATCGACGGATCGGTGCCGTTGACCGAGCAGGACCAGCGGGTGCTTTCGATGGTCATCGAGGCCGGCCGCGCGATGGTGCTGGTCTTCAACAAGTGGGATCTGGTCGACGAGGACCG
>NZ_JBAPRN010000672.1:0-25907 GCF_049281135.1 Mycobacterium sp.
GGCGAACACGTCGACGCCCTGAGCGATGTCCGGCGCTTGTGGCTGGAATGTACCGAGTAGCTGATAGGTCATGAGCCGTAGTCGCACGGGCACCTGAGATTCCAACGACATGGCTTGCAGTTTGATCTGAGGTGGAATTCGGTGGACCCGCAAACCCGATTAGCGTAAGCCGTTGCCGCGCAGAGCTGAGATCAAAGATCCAGAACAAGGCGCGGCGACTTCGAACGTCCGACGCAGATCAGCATCGTTCCTTCTGCTGCGTGCTCCTCAGGGGTCATCAGAGTTCCCCGATGATCGGGCTCACCATCAAGCACAACCGATTCACAACTTCCGCAGTAGCCTTCCGTGCACGAGAACGGGATGTCTGGACAGACGGTTTGCACCACCTCGAGGAGGGTCTTGTCCGCCGCAACCTGGAGAGTGACCCCCGAGTTCCGGAGCTCCACCTCGAAGGCGGTGTCTCCGTCGGTGACAAACCCAGCGCCAGCGCCGTCGGTTGGCGGCACGAAGCGCTCGAAGTGGAGACGCTCAGACGCGCCGGCCTCCGCACAGGCCGCCAACACCGCATCAAGCAGCGGGGCCGGCCCACAGCAATAGACCGCGGCCTCCGGCGAGAGGTCCCCGGTGATCGCCGGAACCGCCAACAGTCCGTCCACATCTTGCGGGACGATGCTGACATTGTCGCCGCCGAGGTCAGCGAGTTCATCCACAAACGCCATGTGCTCGCGGCTACGGCCGCCGTAATGGAGATGCCATCGCGCGCCACGAGTCCTCAGCTCATCCACCATCGCCTTGATGGGAGTGATACCGATTCCACCTGCGATCAGCACGTACTCGGACGCATCCACGAGCTTGAAGTGGTCGCGGGGCGTGGAGGAAATGAATTCGGTTCCAACTCCGAGTTCTTGGTAGATCTCCTCCGAGCCACCGCGACCGTCAGGTTCACGCAGCACGACGACGACATAGGTACTCCTGTCCTCGCGCGCGCCGCATAGGGAGTACTGACGCGTCAGCCCCGACGGGAGGTGGATGTCCAAGTGAGCACCCGGCGGCCACTCGGGCAGCACCTCACCCGAGGCGCTCTCCAACTCCAGCAGGAGCGCGTTCACTGCGATCTCAGCTCGGCGACGCACGCGAAGCGTGATAAGTGACTGGGTTGTGGTCTGTGACATCATTTTTCCTTGTCCGGCAACCGCTAGCCCTCGCGGCTAGCGGCCGGAAGTTTGTCGGCGTCGTGCTTGGAGGTGCGTGCGACGAGCAACTGGCGACGAAGTGTCCTAGAGGGGCATCACCACGTCGTAGCGCACGTAACGCGCCCCGCCCTCCATTGTCGTCTCAACCTGCTGAAGGCCGTCGGGATCCGGTCGCATGCCACTTGCAAGTTGCAACCGCAGCATCTTGGTCAATAGACCCTGGGCGTCATTGTCGCCGTGTTCCCAAATCAAAATCGGACGCCCCAAACACATGTGTGCGCCCCCGGCGAATGCCATCCCGAAGCCAGGAACCTTGTCGACCAGCGGAACCCGGTAGGGGTTGTACTCATCGGCAGCGTCACCGAACACGGCTGCGTCGCGATTTGCCTTCCCAACCCAGGCCTTGGCCCATTCACCCGCACTGACCTCACGCCCGCTTTCCAGGGCGGTGTCCTCCTTGGCGAGGCGAACGAGGTACGGCCGGGTTACCCGGTGGAGTCGGAGCGTCTCAGACATACACCTGTTGAGGAACTCTCGATCCTCCACGCGCTCCCGGTCCTCCGGGTGCGCATCGAGCCACGGCAGAACATCGTCAAGGCCGTACACGGCGAACACGACCGGGTTGTTGACCGACGCAGCCAGAAGTTCGGTCATCTCGCGAAAGATGGCGGTGTCGTCAATGTTGTCCAGATCTTCTTGGACCACGATCATGCTGGTGATCAGGTCGCCCGGGAGAGCATCCTTCTTCTCCGCGTCGTCACCCGCCGCACGCACCAGGTCAAGCCGCCGTTGAAAACTGGGCAGATAGGCCTCCTGACGAATCTGAGCGACCGCATGGCGTACTTCCTGCAAGACCTTGTCCCGGTGTTCGCGATCGACGTAGTCAAGGACAATCCCCGTCACAAGGTGGGTCGATACAGCCCGGAAACGCTCGATGTCCTCCTCCGTCTCGACCTGATCGATACCGATCATGCCGGCGATCAAACGCCAGTAGACACGCGCTGCGAAGTCGAAGAGATCGAAGCTGACCACGCTGGCACCGGGTTCAGCCTGTTGCTTGGTCAATCGAAGGTAATGGTCGAAGATCTCGTCGAACGCCTTGCCTTCAGCACCCCAGGGCATCTTCGGACTGAGCATCCGCGCCATGGCCTTGCGGCGGTTCAGATGTGGGCGTCCGTCCATCGCAATGAGGGTTCCGTCCACGAACTCGAGCGAGTCCTGATAGCTGCCCTCCATGCCGAAGGAACGACTCCGCAGCATCTCTTCAACGTCGCTGTAGGTCGTCAGATCGACTCCCGAATCACGGTCAAAGGCGATCGGCGGGTGGCCCGCGGGAAGGTCCGTTACCTCGTCCGTCATGTCATTCAACCTCACTCGTGATTCACAGCCGCCCTTGTAGCGGAATCTGTCAGCAAATATTCGAGGCCCGCCAACGCATGCGATTTCAACCAAGGCCTTAGACGCCGACGCACGACCAATGGATCCTGTTTCGAGGATAGGCAACCAGCCTCAATTTTGTCAACGGTTACGTTGACAGAATCCGGATTGAAGCACCAAATGAGGGTGTGTGTGGCGATCGCGCGATGGCGATGTCGCCGCTTCGGTTCGTCGAGACCACCGCTCTTCAGTTGGGTTACGAGCTCGGCGATCCCCAGCGTGCTGGGGTCGGCTGGTTTACGACTGACACCGCGACCGTGTGGCATTCACGTTTTTGCTCGTCAAGTTGCTGGTCGACCTCATTCGGGGGAGTCGTAGCGCGCCGTTAGCGCTCCGCCTCCCCGGCGCCGGGTTTCCCTTCCGACGAACGCGGTGACTACCGGGCCAGGGGCGTCCGGAGCGGGGAATGTCAACGTATGTGTTGACGTAGCTTATTGGCGGGTCTTACGCTCGTTTTCGTGACCGGTCGTTGTGCGCCAGGGAATTTGGCGACGTGGTCCGTCGGTCGGCGGCGGATGCGGTTCGTGCGGTAATGCGGATCGCGACTGGTCACTCGAAGAGCGGTCCTTGATGTCCAACGGCACTCGACGGGGTTCGTCCGGACGACCCGCCTCAGTGAATGACCCAATACATCCCGCCACGGGGTGTCTCGACTCGAGTGGCTCCGGATACGACATAGCGAGGGAAGCTCAATGACAGATCTGCACGGCAAGGTCGCGGTGGTCACCGGTTCGGCGCGTGGGATCGGCAAGGCAATCGCTCTGCGCTATGCCTCCTGCGGGGCGCACATCGTCGTGAACCACTGCGGAGATGCGACGGACGCAAACGAGACACTTCAGGAGATCCGCGACCTCGGTGCCGACGCGATCGCGATCCAGGCGGACGTATCCAGTGTGAATGACCTCGATCGTTTGTTTGCCGAAACGCTAGCCCGGTTCGGGAAGGTCGACATCGTGGTCGCAAATGCGGGCGTCGAAATCATGGGCCAGCCGATGCTGGATGCCAGCGAAGAAGACTACGACCGGTTGTTCGCGGTCAATGCCAAAGGTGCCTTCTTCACCCTCCAGCGTGCGGGGAAGTACGTGAGCGACAACGGCCGGATAATCTACATTGGTTCGACCGCGACCGTCGCCGCCTACCCTGGCGTGGCGCTGTACGGGTCGAGCAAGAACGCAGCCCGGTACGCGGCAGCGGTACTTGCCCTCGAGGTCGGGCGCCGGGGTGTCACCGTGAACACCATCCTCCCCACCGCGATCCAGGGTGCCGGTGTCTTCACCCACGTAACCCCCGATGACCCCTTCCTCCAAGAAAACGCGGGCACGCGGCCGATCGGTGCCAGGATGGGACTGCCCGCCGATGTCGCCGATGCTGCTGAGTATCTCGCCGGTGACCTCGCCACCTGGATGAGCGGGCACGAGTTGCACATCACCGGCGGCGCTCCGCAGTAACCCGCCGAGCTGAGTCGAACACCGTCGAGTGCGGGCCGCTCGGCACATTCGTCCGCACTCAACGTTCAGATCAGGAGAAGTAGACATGAGGGCTGCAGTCGTCAACGGCATCGGCCAAGGATTCGTGATCGAGGACGTTGACATTGCTGAACCCATCGGGCGTGAAGTGCTCGTGCACGTCAAGGCAGCAGGGCTTTGTCACACCGACCTGACGATCGCGAACCACGGGCTGGGATATCAGATGCCGTCCGTGCTTGGCCATGAAGTCGCCGGGGTGGTGTCCGCCGTCGGCCCGGACGTCACTCAGATACGGGTCGGGGACCATGTGATCGGATGTCTCCTCCAATCGTGTGGGATGTGCACCAAGTGCCGTATGGGTAAGCCCTACCAGTGCACTGATCCACACAGCACCGAACGCTCCGGAGGTGGGCGACTGACCAGAGCCGGAGAGCCTCTCTCACAGATATTCGGATTGGGCGGGTTCGCCGAACAAGCCTTGATCCACGAGAACCAGTTGGTCAGCATCCCGAAGTCTGTGCCGTTCCCGCAGGCAGCGCTGATTGGTTGCGGAGTCCTCACCGGGGCAGGTGCGGTGCTGAACACCGCAAACGTGGGCACCGGCGAAACGGTCGTGGTAATCGGTGCGGGCGGTGTCGGCCTGAACGCCGTCAACGGTGCCGCGATCGCCGCTGCTGGGAAGATCATCGTGATTGACATCGATGATCAGAAGCTGGCGAAATCCCGCCGCTTCGGGGCCACCCACACCGTCAACTCTGGCGCCACCGATCCCGTCGCTGCGGTCCGGGAGATCACCGGCACCGGAGCCGACCACGTATTCGACTTCGTCGGAATTCCCAGCGTCTACGAGCAGGCCTTGGCGATGCTCGCCGTCGGAGGGGCACTGTTCCTCGTCGGAACCACAGACCCCCTGACCGCCATCCAGGTCCCCATCGTCTCCGCCGTCCTGAATCAGATCCGGGTCCAGGGCGTGAACTTCGGCTCCGCCAACTTCACCCGCGACATCCCGGTCTACTTGGACCTGTATGGACGGGGAAGGATGAACCTCGACGATCTCGTGTCCAGAGAAATCAGCCTGGACGAACTTCCCGCCGCGCACGACATGCTCAACGACCCCACCGTAACCCGGGTAGTGGTGACCAGATTCGAGAAGTAGCCCCGTGCGCTCGAACCACCATCACGGTGTTGACAACTCGGCCGGCCGGGACCTCACCGACGGGATGTCAGCGCGCCCATTCGCGACGAAACAGTAACCAGCTCCAGCCCTTTCCCGAGCTGTGGCACACCAAGGGGTGCTGGTCGCAGCCGCGAAAGCCAGCTGCGTTTCGGCGCCCATGCAGCACAACGTAGTTGGCCGCCGCCGCGACGAGGAGGCGCTTCACGTTCTCCAGGTTGTCTGCGCGAGCGGCGCGAATTGCGGCCTGCGCTTGTCCCGAAACGCCTGCACGCCTTCGCGATGGTCGGCGGAGGTCAGTGCGGAATCCATCAGTTCTGCCGCCTGCGCGTAGGCGTCCTCCAGTGTCAGCAGATCGGCGTCGAGAAGCTGACGCTTGATAATTGCCCAACTCGAGGGCGCCGCCGAGGAGACGAGCAGCTCGGCGTAGTCGCGCGCCGCGCGGAGGGCTTCACCGTCGGGTACACAGCGGTTGACCAAACCCATGGCTTGCGCCTCGGCGCCGCGCACAGCGCGCCCAGAGAGCAAGAGATCCAAGGCATGGGTCCGTCCGACGAGTCGGGGCAGTAGCCACGAGACCCCGTGTTCGGCCACGAGGCCAAGTGTGGCGAATGACGTTTTCAGAACCGCGCTTTCGTCACAAAACCGCATGTCACACGAGATCGACAAGGCAAAGCCTATCCCGGCGGCGGCACCGTTGAGCGCAGCAATCAGCGGCTTGGGGTACGCGGCGAGCTCACAGAGCCGCCTGCGGACTGATCGGTCCGGACGTGCGTCAGGAACGCTGCCTAGCAACGACATCGACGCGCCGGCGCAAAAGCCGCGGCCGGCCCCGGTGATGATGACCGTTCGTACGTTCGGATCGGCCGCTGCAGCGTCGAGGGCGGCGAAGAAGGCGGCTTCCAGGTCGTAGGTCCAGGCGTTGAGTTCGGCCGGCCGATTCAGCGTCAGCTGCAGGATTCCGCTGGCGTCGTGCTCGACGAGCAGCACCTCGGAGGAGTTCATACCCTGTACGCTAGCGACCGCAATGTCCAAATTTCAACTATTGCGTTGAGAAGTCGACCATTTATGCCCGGCAGCCGGATGGGGACCATCCCGGCATGCCCGGGTTGGTTTGAACAGTCGGCTCTTTGTGCCCGCACCCGCGAACTGCATTATGGTCAACATGTGTGTTGACTAATCGTGCTAGCGCGACTTATGCTGCGCGTGTTCTGGCGGAGCCCGGGTCGTCGCTTGTCATCGACCCGCCCGGCGCGGCGCCCCGCAGCAGCGATCCCTGAATTGCGCCCGGGGTTTGCGTAAATCGCGCTTATGGAGGCATGGTGACCGAGCTATCCGAGTCCACTCTGCGACTTCTCGACCAGACGCTCGATATCGACGCTCATGAGATGACGCCATCGCACCTGTGGGGCGACGTGTTCGGCGAGGCCGCGGCCCGTATCGCCGAACTCGCCGAGCCAGTCCTGAAGAAGACCGGCGCCAACGATTTCTACAACCCCAATGTCTCAGCCGACGACGAGGACATCACCGACGGAAACGTGTGGAACATCAGAGGCACTCGCGCGCCCGGTGCCTTCGACATGAGCCGGCGCCGATCGGTCATGGACGTGATGGGTGTGCAGCGTCAATTCGTGTTCCCGAGCTTTGCGCTGTTCGCCGTGCACCTCTACGTCGGCAACGAGGCGATGCACCGGGACCGTTACGGCTTGACGCTGCCCGAAGAGGAGATTCGTGCGCTCGGCCTCGCGGGTATCAACGAGTACAACGAATGGGTCGTTCGCGAATCGGCCAAGGACCCAGAGCGCATCCGCCCTGTCGCATACCTCAACGCCGAGAACTCGCCCGCGGAACTCTACGAGCAGGCTAAGGATCTCATTGACCGCGGAGTCCTGGCAATCAACCTGCCGGCCGGGCATCCGCCGGGCGGTTGCTCACCGGCCAGTGAGGATCTCGAGCCGCTCTGGACCTTGTTGGAGGCGCGCAACATCGCGGTACTGGTGCACGTCGGTGGTGAGTTCGGCTTCCTGAAATCCCCAGTGTGGGGCCGAGCTCCGGCGTTCAAGCCGGGCAAGGTGGAAAGCAACGAACTGGGTTCCGAGCCCTTTTCGTTCGCCACCATCTCCCTGGCGATCTGTAATTTCCTGACCGCCCTGACGATGGGTGGGGTCTTCGAACGTCACCCGGATCTTCGGTTCGGTGCCATCGAGATCGGCGCCGGTTGGCTGGGCCCGTGGGCTGACAACTTGGATATGTGGGCGCGCGACGTGTATGCGGTCCGGATGAAGCCGTTCATCTCGAAGCTGCCCTCGGAGTACATCGCGACGAATGTCCGGGTCACCCCGTTCAACAACATCGAGCCGATTGACACGTATTTTCAGCGATACCCGCACCTGGCGACCAGCTACTGCTTCTCCACGGACTACCCGCACATCGAGGGTGGAACCGACATCAAACGCAAGTTCGTCGACCGACTCGCTCCACTGGGTGAGGACATCATGCAGAAGTTCTTCCGCACCAACTCCGAGCTGCTGCTGCCGTCGTTGCCCACGATCACCGGCGAGCCGGTGCGCGCGTAGATGATTCGGCCAATGAGTGAAGGCAGCGAGTTGGCAACACAACCAACGGGTTTCGTTGATACAGTCGAGGTCGGCTCTGGTCCCAATGTCATTCGAATCCGGTTGCAGCGGCCGCCCGTCAATGCCCTCACAGTTCAGGTCATTGATCGGTTGCGCGCGCAATTTGCGGCGATCCACGATGATCCGCGACCGGTCCTGCTCTGCGGTCTGCCCCGCGCCTTCTCCGCCGGATTCGATGTCAAAGCCCCGGCGGACGACCCGCAGATGGCCAGCGATGCCGCCACCGCATGTCTTGACGCCGTGCGCACGCATCCCGGTCCCATCATCGCGGCGGTGGAAGGCGCCGCCGTCGGCCTGGGTCTGCTGATCGCTGCCTCGGCCGATATCCTCGTCACGTCGCGGTCCGCGACGTTTCGCATGCCGGAAGTCACCCTCGGGATCGCCAGTGACGTCGATGGCCTACGCCGGTTCCTGCCCGAGATGTGGGTGCGGCGACTGTGCTTGTCGGGTGAGCCGTTCACCGCGGAGCAGTTGCACCTCGAGGCCGGCGGAGCGATGGTCTGCGAACCGGGAACATGCGAGGCCACTGCCGAAGCGATTGCCGGGCAACTCGCCGCGCTGCGGCCGCAATTCGTTCGAGACGCGAAGCTACAGCTCAGGCGATGAAGATCTGATGACGCGACCCAAAGTTCAACATCAGTGTTGACTAACTCACCGCGGTTCCGTACGGTGACAACGATGTCAGCCAATGGTTTCGCTGACCGGCGCCCAGTTCGTCGGTAGCGCGGGCCTGCACAGAGGTCGAGGTGTAGATGAAACTGCCGCTGCTGCACGCCGGCGAGCTGCCTGCCACGCTCGGCGATCTGCGCGGCGAGGTGCGCCAGTTCCTGGCAGAGGAACGCGCCGCTGGCCGCTACGCGCCTCGATGTGACTGCTGGCTGGTGGGATTCGATGAACGCTTCTCCCTGGCCCTCGGGCAGCGGGGCTGGATCGGCACGACGTTCCCCAAACAGTACGGGGGCGCCGGCGCCGATCCGCTGACCCGCTTCGTCATCGCAGAAGAACTCCTTGCCGCGGGCGCCCCTGTCGCGGCGCATTGGATCGCCGATCGCCAGTCGGGCCCATCCATCCTTCGTTTCGGCACCGAGGAGCAACGGCACCGCTACCTGCCCGGCATCGCCAGTGGCGAACTGTTTTTCGCGATCGGGATGAGCGAGCCCGATTCCGGTTCTGATCTGGCCAGCGTCCGAACCCGCGCCGAACGGGTGGACGGTGGCTGGGTCGTCAACGGCACAAAGGTGTGGACCAGTCATGCCCACCATGCCCACCACATGCTGACCTTGGTGCGGACCTCAGCACTGGATCCATCGCAGCGTCACGCGGGGCTGAGTCAGTTCATCATCGATATGGCCAGCCCGGGGGTGTCGTGCAACCCGATCGAGCTGATCAGCGGAGCGCACCACTTCAACGAAGTGGTGCTGAGCCAGGTGTTCGTCGGCGACGAGCAGGTCCTGGGGACCGTCGGTAACGGCTGGATGCAAGTCACCCATGAGCTGGCCTACGAGCGTTCTGGGCCCGAACGCATCCTGAGCACTTATCCGCTGCTCGAGGCTGCGCGCGATGAACTGGCCAAGGATCGGGCCGGCCGACGCCTGTTGGCCCGACTCAGCGCAGAACTGTGGACGCTGCGCGCCATGTCGATCGCGGTTGCCGTCGAACTGGCCGCTGGTCACACCCCTAATGTCGAGGCGGCCACCGTCAAGGATCTCGGCACTCAATTCGAACGCAACCTTGTCCACGCGGTGGCCGAAGTCCTCGACATCGAACCTGATCCCAGTCAGCCCGGCACTTTGCCGCACATGCTCGCCGAAGCGCTGCAGCAGGCTCCGGGCTTCACCCTGCGCGGCGGCACGAACGAGGTACTGCGCGGGGTCGTCGCCAAGGCGGTGGTCGCATGAGCACGGAAACGACAGAGCTGCTGCGTGATTCAGTGATCGGAGCATGCGGTGAGCTCGCCGACACCGGTTGGCATCCGCAGGCGTGGACCGCCTTGGAAGAGATCGGTGTGACGGCGCTGGTGGTGCCCGAAGCCAATGGCGGCGCCGGGGCAACATACGCCGACGCCGCGGTAGTGCTGCCTGCGCTGGGGTCACTGGCGGCGTCGCTGCCGATCGTGGAGGTCGGGCTGATGGCCGGGTGGCTGATGACACTGGCTGGATCGCAGCTACCGACTGGTGTGGTGACCGCAGCGATGGCCGACGACATCGACGCCCAGCCGTCGGGCGACGGCTGGCTGCTCTCGGGTCGAGTGCCACGAGTGCCATGGGCCCGGCACGCCGATCACTTGGTGATCCTGACGCGACTGGCAGCCGGTTGGTACGCCGCGGATCTGCCATGTGTCGGACTCGACATGCGGCACGGTGTCAACGTCGCCGGCGAACCGCGGGACGACGTCGTCCTCAGTGACGTGGTGGTATCGGACCACCAGATGCATTGGCTCGGTGAGACCGACGCACTTGGCGTGGAATTCCGGCGGCGGGGCGCGTTCGGGCGGTCACTGATGATGGCCGGTGCCGCACAGAGCGTCTACGCGTATACCGCCCGCTATGCCGGTGAGCGGCAACAGTTCGGGCGGACGCTGGCGGCGATGCCCGCGGTGCAGCAGATGCTGGCGCAGCTGGCCGCTGAGACCAGCGCGATGACCGTGGCGGTCGAAGCGGCCGCACTGGCCCTCGATCGTGACCCGATGCAGACCTGGGCGCTGGACGCTGCACGGATCCGGGCCGACGCTGCGGTGCAAACCGTGGCGGCGATAGGACACCAAATCCACGGCGCGATCGGGTTCACCCGCGAGCATCCCCTACATCGGCTGACCACCCGACTGTGGGCGTGGCGTGAGGAATATCGAAACCAATCGGCGTGGGCTGACGTGTTCGGCGAAAATCTCTGTCAGAAGGGCGATCTCACACTATGGCATCAGCTCACCTCGTAGCCGACGATGACCTCGTCTATGAGACTCGCGGCGCGATCGGTCTGATCCGGATCAACCGGCCAGCACAACTCGGCGCGTTCACCTGGACGATGCTGGACCGCTGGGCGCAGGCGCTCGCCAGCGCGCAAGACGACGAGGCGATCCGCGCGGTGGTGCTCACCGGCACCGGTCGCGGCTTTTGCGCCGGCGTCGACCTTGATGCGATGGCGGCCGTCGAACCGACCCCCCTGGCCCGCAAGCGGGTGCTCACAGACCGGGTCCACAAGGTGGCGCGCGCGGTCGCCGATCTCGACAAACCGCTCATCTGCGCGGTCAATGGGCTGGCCATCGGGGCCGGAATGGACATGGCGCTGATGTGCGACATCCGGCTGGCGGCAGAATCTGCTCAGTTTTGCGAGGGTTATATCAATGTCGGCCTGGTGCCCGGCGACGGTGGAGCGTATTTCCTTCCGCGCATTGTCGGGGTGGCGCGCGCGCTCGAACTGCTATGGACCGGCGACACCATTTCGGCGTACGAGGCATGCGATCTAGGAATCGTCAGCGATGTGTACTCGGACGATCATGTCCTCGACGCGGCACTTGGGCTTGCCAACCGCATTGCGGCGAGGTCACCGATCGCGGTGTCGATGATCAAACGCGCGGTCTATCAGTCGCAGACCATCGACCTGCGAACCAGTCTGGACCTGATCTCATCGCACATGGGCATCGTCCAATCAACCTCCGATTGGGCGGAGGCGAGGCAAGCGTTTCGGGAACGACGGGATGCCGTTTTCATCGGCGAGTAGGCCGTGTTGTCTCACCAGTCCGCCAAGTGCGACCAGAAGTTCGTCCGTCAACGTGGCGTCGCTGCCCTCACGAGCGGGTGTGGTGAATGGACCTGCGCAGCAACAACTATCAGCTTTTGCTCCGTCACGGCTCGGCCGATATCCCATTGAGAATGGTGTCCGCCATCGCGTTGGCAACACCTACGCCGTCGAATTCTCCCTCGGGCTGAAACCAACGTGACGTCCAGTTCAGCATCCCGACCACCTGCTTGATGACAATCTTGACGGGAGTATCGACCGAGAACACCCCAGTGCCGATTCCATCGTGCAGTATCCGGTCGAGCAAGGCCTCGAATCGACGGCCCGATTCCACTGTGGCCTGGTATAACTCGGGCCCCAGCACCTCGGCTGACCCGCTGGCCTGAAAGAAGATATAGAGCTGAGGGTAGTGTTTTTCGAATGCCTGCATCACCGTCGACATTGCTTCGCGCAGGCGCACTTCGGGCGGACTCGTACTGGCAGCGACGGTGTCGACTCGGTCGGAATAGTCGGTCAGCCCATCGAATATGAGGTCCCGGTAGATCGCGTACTTGTCCTCGAAGTAGTAGTACATGGTGGCCCGGTCGACCTTGGCGTGTTTGGCAATGAGACCAATCGTGGTCTTGCTCGCGCCATGACGGTGCAAAACCTGGCTGCTGGCACGTAGAATCTCGGCCCGCTTTGCGCTGTACTTGTTGCGGTCATTGGCTTGAGCCGACTGCCTCTTAAGCGAAAGTGACGACGGCACTCCATCGGAATCAGTCATTGCCGCCAGCCGCAAAGAGCGCTACCACAACATCTTTCGTCCTGTGGGCAACAGTCCAACAACCGGCATACATAACCTCGATCATCGCACAGTCTGCTGCCCTACGCACGGTGTTTCAACGACTGTGTTGACTTTAGCGGGCATGTCTCTTTATCATCAGGGGTGACTCGCAACGAGCGTGCGCGTGTGATTCGCCTCGAAGTCGGGCGTCCGCTACGTCGCAGATGAGTGCGCGCTCTAGCGGCGCGCACGCATTGCACGACGGCGCCGGTGTAGAAGCGGTTGCCGGAGTCCGCGCGGCGTCGGCGCCGCACGCAAACGAGGTACACCCTCACCATCACACAACGAGACTCACCATCACACAACGAGAGTGGAGATCCTAATGACCAACGCGGTACCCGAACTCAACCCGTCTACTACGGTGCTGCTGCTTATGGACTTCCAGTACGCCATGGTCGGTGCGATTGGTGAAGAGGCTGCGACTCCCGTTATCGCAAATGCGGTCGCGGCGCTCGAGTGGGCCCGTGCCAACGGGATCCGGGTCGCGCACATACGGTTGGGATTCGAAACGACTGAGGCCGCCGAAATTCCAGATACCAACAAGAATTTTGCGCCCGTGCGGAGCGCAGGCATGCTGCTCACTGGCTCGCCTGAGGCTGAGATCTTCGACCTGCTCAAGCCGGCGGACGACGAGCAAGTGTTCCGCAAAACGCGCATCGGGGCCTTCAGCACCACGTCGTTGGGGTCTTGGCTTGGGGAACACAACATCGACACGCTGGTGCTGGCTGGCATTACGACAAGCGGCGTGATGCTATCGACCGTCCGCGAAGCGTCCGACCGGGATCTGCGCGCAGTAGTCTTACGCGATGCGACCGCCGACTTCGACCCGGTGGTCCACGAAGTACTGGTTGAGCGAGTGTTTCCCGCTACTGGCGACGTTGTCTCTACGGCCGATCTGACGACGCAAAAGCTGGCCGGGTAGCAGGAGGATCCACCAGCGGTTGGTGCCCAGACCCGTGAGTGTCTTTGGCATGTAACAGGATATGTTGCTTCAACATACATGTTGATTTTTGGGATAGATCGCCGTAATCTAGCTGACATCCTGTCCGGGGGAGCGATCAAGCACACATAACAGAACTACGGCAAGACCAGAACTACAGCGGGTTTGCATCACGAGTCTGGATGGGTCGACGCAGTATTCAGGCCTCTGGATGCGATGGCGAAATCTGGTTTCCTACCAACGACCGCATCGACGTCGCGATGCGACAGTTTTCCGAGAACAGCTTGCGGTGTCTGACGGAAGGGCACGACGGTGAAGACGGAGTTATGCCAACCGCGCGAAGTCGGTATGACGCTGGTTTGCCCGGAATGCGACCTCGCGGTCGTGATCCTCGATATCGGCGATGCTGCCAACGCGACCATGACGTGTCACACTCTGATGAAGCGCGCGCGGCCGGTGCGTTGCTGGCGTGTGTACCGGCAGCCGTCTGGCGCCACTATGCTGGCTGGCACGTTATACACCGACCTACCCTCAGGTCTCACCCTGCGGTGTACCCGTCCCGGGGTTGGCACGGTACGTCTTTCTGGTCGGCAGCTGAGCCCGGCGAACGTGCAGCAAATCAGACGCACGGCCGTCTAGCGGCACGCCTCCGAATCGTGCGTCCTTCGTCTACGTATTCGTTGATCCGCTCACCGCGCAGCGTCGCATATCCATCAGCAGCTGAGGTCCGCTCGTCGGCGCTATCTTGAAGGAATATGGCAGAATAACCAATTGGTGTTGAGCGTCGCACGATGGCAAGGGAGTTGTATGGCAAAGGCTCAGAAGCGTCCGCCAACACTCGCGATGAAACGAACCACTGCGCAGGACAAAGACCGTGCGCAGTACGGAGCCAAGCGGGAATCGATCCTTCACGCCGCGGGGCCAGTCCTGCAGCGCGAGGGAATCAATGGCGCAACGATGGGGGCGATCGCCAAAGAAGCCGGGGTGGATCGGGCCACGATCTACTACTACTTCGAGGATAAGCAAGAGATTTTTCGGACGGCGATTCATGATGGCCTGACGGAAATGATCGCGGACTTGGAAGCTGTCGCGGTCAGCGGCCATTCGGCGGAGGTTCGGCTGCGAGACTCGATTCGGGCGGTCATGCGGGCCTACGAGCGCCACTATCCGCAGTTGTACATCTTCTTTCAGGACGGCGCGACATCGTCGATCATCGACAACCATCTGAATGCCGAGATCCTGGCATCTGGTGCGCGATACGAGGCGCTGGTGGAGGCCGCGGTCCGCGACGGTGTTGAATCGGGGGTGTTCGCGACCCCGTTGCCACCAAGGATGTTCGCCAAGGTGGTTGTGGGAATGCTGAATTGGACCTCGCGCTGGTTTGTGCCCGGTGGCGCGATGGGCGCCGACGACATCGCTGACGGGATGGCCGAAACGGTGTTACGCGGGATCAGGGTCAGAGCCGGTCGGAAGCGCTGACCGCAACGCCCG
Source organism: Mycobacterium sp. (assembly GCF_049281135.1). Lineage (GTDB taxonomy): Bacteria > Actinomycetota > Actinomycetes > Mycobacteriales > Mycobacteriaceae > Mycobacterium. The sequence continues at coordinate 14,899 of NZ_JBAPRN010000672.1, forward strand.
TGGTTCAGTCGGCCGACCCCAGGGTGATTCGGCTGGACGGCTGGGGAAAATGCACCATCAACAGCTCGCTCTTCGCGCTCGCCTCGATCTTGGCGCTCTCGCCCGGCTCGATCCAGACTCCGGTCAGTGCCCCGAAGCTAAGACTGTCGTGCGTGAAGCTGCCGCCCGTGGTGAACAACAGAGTCGGGCGCCGGTCATTGTCAGTCAGCTGGACATGTAGCGGGCCGTCCTGCACCCACTGCACCGTAGAGATTTCGAGCGAGATCTCACTGAACACGCCGAGCCGACGGCTGCGCGTTGCCCCGTCCGGACTGCTCCAGCCGAACGCAGACGGCGTCATCAACACAGGCTGCTTGTAGCGCGGCGGCTGCGGCACGTAGGCCCGGCCGAAGACCTTTTCCCAGATGGCGTTGAGCGGGTCAATCTTGTATGGGCGACCTTCCTTGTCGACCGACTGGTAGAAACCGTCCTTGAATTCGCCGGTTTCTTTCAGCTCGGCAACGGCCGCATTGCTCTGCGCCGCCGTGATGTAGCGGTCACCCCACTGCGCGATCAGGATTAGCGCGTCGGCGCATGTCTGAGGGCCGTAATAGGCATTAGCCGGAAAATACCCGACATCGCCCTCCTCGAGAACATCGAAGCCGAGGTCCATGTGGCCGGAGACCGCGAACCGCAGCTGCTCGAAGTCGTGGCGGTGGCGAATGGACTTGTAGGTGTCCTCACCCCCGCTGAAGAGTTCGATCCGGATGTCGTAGTCGACTTCGCGCACACCTTCTGCGCCGCGAATCATCTTGCGGTAGATGTCCCCGCCACGAGTGTTCGGGACGATGAGGTCCCACGTCAGTTGAGTGGTGTCGACGACGTGCATCAGCTGTTCCTCTCAGACGACTCTCGGCCGGCGACTCCGAAAACCGAGCGCAGCACGATCACGAGGGAATCAGCGGACGATCCAGATCACCGCGGTAGGACGGCTGCACCTCTGGCGGGCTGAGGATGTCTGCCTCATCCAGACCTATGGAGTCCGAAACAGTCTTCAGTGCGTCGAGGTCGAAGCCGTACACCGCAGCCGCGTTCTCGCTGAACATCCTCCGGGCCTCGGCGGCGGGGACGTGCTCGGCGCCGAAGGTGGCTTTGATGTAGTTCCCGGTGCCATGACGCCAGGCACCCTCTGAGTGCGGGAAGTCGATTCCGATCATCATCTTGTCGACGCCGATGCGATCGCGAGCGCCTATCTCGGCGCGCGAGAAGATCGACGAGCCCAAATAGCACTGGCGCTTCCAGTATTCGCTGGGCCGCATCGGTATGACATCGCGGATGTCCCGGCGCAGTTCGCTGCGTTCGTAGGCGTGATCCATGCGCTTGAGCGAGCCGAGCACCCAGTCCGAGTGGGTCTCGGTGAAGACGACGGTCAGGCGCGGGAATCGCTCCAGGATGCCACCGAAGACAAAAGCCGGCAGCAGGTTGCGTGCGCCGATGAAAATCTCAGATCCGATCATCGCTCGCGACGCGGTGAGCGTCGGGGCACCGGCAGCCTGCGGTATCGCGTTCGCGATCGCCACGTGGACGTTGGCGACGAGTTCCAACTCCTGCATAGTGGCCCAGATCTTGTCGTATTCGGGGCGGAACAGCCGATCGTCGTTGGGCAGCGCCGGTATCGCGACTCCGCCGAAGCCGAGCTGCTTGACAGCCTTGATCTCCTCCACCGCGGCGTCGATATCGTGGAAGCTGATGGCAGCCATTCCGACCCAGCGCTCGGGGGCGGTCGCGCGGAAATCGGCCAGCCATCGGTTGTAGGCGCGGTAACCCGCATTGAGCTGGTCGAGGGTCGGCGGGGCCAACCCAGCCGTGGCGGCATGCGTCGGCGAAGACATCACGAACGGCGTAGCGAATTCCTGGAACAAGACCTCGGCAGCGATCCCCTCGCGGTTCAGCTCGGCGAGCCGTCGCTCGGGGTTCCATGCGGCATCCAACCGGCCTTGGTCGGTGACATTCTTCTGCCACTCCGCGGCGGCGTCCGGGTCGAGCCGGGCGGCGACGTTTGTCGCGTCAAAAGTGACCACGCCGTGTTTGGCGTACTCGATCAGGAACGCATCGAAATCTTCCAGATAAGCCGACTCGAGGTAAGGCCGGTGGTCGGCCATCCGAGCCGCGACGTGACCGTCACTGGAAATCAGCGTTACTCGACTCATAGCGGCGAACACCATCCAATCGCGCGCCACTAGCGCGCCACTACGCGGGACAATCCTGCACGAGGATCATGGGTTTTTTCTGACACCCCAACAGTAGCCCCGACCTCCAATTGTTGTCAACAGTTCTGTTGAACTTTTTGATAAGACCGCTGGATCCCAGTCGGGCAGCGTTCTCCCGCTGTGCATTCGGTAAAATGTCGGGCGTCCATGCCGCAGCGCTGACCGGGCGACGCTACCTTCATCCGCGTCACCCTCAACATCGGAAAATGCCTGCGCGTCACGGCGACGCAGCGCCGATGCAGGCAACGAAGTGCCTCGGCGCTCTTGACCTTGGCCGCGCCCTGTAGTTCCATCGCGGCGTGGCTACAATTGCGCCGGCGATGCCGGTGCGCACGCTCGCGACGTCGGTCCTGTCAATCGGTTATCACGACATCGGCCAGGGCCCAGCGGTCGTTTTGCTACACGGGTTTCCGTATGACATTCACGCATACGCCGAGGCCGCTCCGATCTTGGCCGACAAAGGATTTCGGGTGGTGGTGCCCTACCTGCGCGGGTACGGAACTACGCGGTTTCGTGACCACGCCACCCCGCGTAGCGCCGAACAGGCCGCGCTGGCCAGCGATCTCATCGACTTGCTCGACGGGGTCGGCCTGTCCCGGGCAATCTTCGCCGGCTTCGACTGGGGAGCGCGGGCGGCGTGCGCCGCGGCCGCCCTATGGCCGCAGCGTTGCAGCGGCCTAGTCTCGGCCGGCGGATACGCGCTGCACCACGTCGGTTCCTCGGCGACGCCGACAACGCCAGAACGCGAAGCCGCTCTCTGGTATCAGTATTACCTGCTGTCGGAGCGGGGCCGCGCGGGGCTGACCATCTATCGGCGCGAATTCGCCCGACTGCTGTGGCATGAGTGGTCGCCGCGGTGGCACTTCAGCGAAGAAGAATTCGCCCGATCGGCCGCCGCCTTCGACAACCCGGACTGGGTCGAGGTCGTACTGCACAGCTACCGCTACAAGTTCGGGATGGTGCCGGGCGACGAGCGCTACACCGAGCTGGCCAGCCGGCTGGAGGAGCAGCCGCCGATCGAGGTGCCGACACTGACGCTCGATGGCGGAGCACACGGGGTAGTGCCAGGCTCGGACGGTGGCCGATGGGCGAGTCTTTTCCTGGGCCAATGGGAGCATCGGGAGGTGCCAGATGCCGGACACAACATACCGCAAGAAAACCCGCAGGCCTTCGCCGAGGCGGTGCAGACGGTGGGCCGATGGGGTGCCAATCAGCGCCGCTGAGCAGCGTCAGACCTTATCGGCCGATGCACAGCAGGCGTGCGGCGAGACGGCATGGGGCTGCTGAACTCTGGCGCCGTGGGTAAGCGGACAGCTTGAGTCATATTTGCGCACAAAATGTTTGGATGTGTCGCGCGCGGCCCGCGAATGCCATATGTGCGCAATTCTTTTGAAGTCGAAGTCGGCGTGCGACGGCCTGGCCGGCATCAGTACCGCTGCCGTCATCCCCACATTGAGCGCTCTATCCAACCTCATTGTCCCCCTGGGGGATTGATCGCGCTGACCGCTAGCGGCTGGGTTGCGGCCGGGTCCACACCCACACGGCTGCCAGTTGCCGGCGCTGGGGCGGCGTGGGTATAGACGCGCCGCGGCCACCAGAACCAGCGGCCCAACAGCGCGGCGATCGACGGCGTCATGAATGAACGCACCACCAGGGTGTCGAAGAGCAGTCCGAGCATGATGGTGGAACCGATCTGGCCGGCGATGCGCAGGTCGCTGGCCAGCATCGACCCCATGGTGGCAGCGAACACCAGCCCGGCGGTGGTGACGACGCTGCCCGTGCCGCCCATGGAGCGGATGATGCCGGTTTTCAGTCCGGCATCGATCTCTTCCTGGAACCTGGAGACCAGCAGCAGGTTGTAGTCCGATCCCACGGCCAGCATGATCACGATCGCCATCGGCAGCACCAGCCAGTTCAACGGCATGTGCAACAGGTGTTGCCACACCAGCACCGAGATTCCAAAGGAGGAGCCCAGCGACAAAGCGACGGTGCCGACGATGACCGCGGAGGCGATCAAGCTTCGGGTGATACCGAGCATGACCATGAAGATGAGGGCGATCGACGCGACGATCGCGATCATCAGGTCGAACATGGCGCCGTCGTGCATGTCCTTGTAAGTAGCCGCAGTGCCGCCCAGGTATAGGTTGGCACTCTCCAAGGGCGTTCCCTTCACCGCCTCGACGGCGTTTTGCATGATCGTGTCGATGTGTGAGATGCCATCGGGAGTTGCGGGATCGCCCTTGTGGGTGATGATGTACTGGGCCGATTTGCCGTCCGGGGACAAGAACAGTTTCAGACCCCGTTGGAAGTCGGGATTTTCAAACGCCTCGGGCGCCAAGAAGAAGGTGTCGTCGTTGTGCGAGTCATCGAACGCCTTGCCCATGAAGGTCGAGTTCTTGGTAAGGGCATCCTGCTGATTCATCAGTCCAGCGAAGGTGCTCGTCGCCGCCATCGTGAGCGCTCGGGTCGTCTTCAAGGTGAAGTTCAGTTGGGGCAGTAGAGCATCCAGCTGTGGCACGATGATGTCGAGTCTGTCGATGTCCTTGGTGACGTTGCCGATGTCGTCGCTTAGCGCGTCGACGCCATCGAGGCTGTCGAACAGCGATCGCAGCGACCAGCACATCGGGATATCGAAACAGTGCTTGTCCCAGTAGAAGTAGCTGCGCAGGGGTCGCCAGAGGTCGTCGAAGTCGGCGATGTGGTCGCGCAAGTCGTTGGTGTCGGACTTGATCTGATGGGTTTGGCCGTCCAGATCGTGTGTGACGCCGGCGAGCCGGTGGGTGAGGTCGGAGATGCGTTGAGTGATGTCAATCGTCGCCTGCAACTCATCGCTGACCTTCGTCAAATTAGCCACGGCATCGTGCAGATATTGCAGGTTTTCGACGATGTTGGCGGCTTGCAGACTGACTTGGAACGGCACCGAACTGTGGTCGATGGGCGTGCCCAGTGGTCGCGTGATGTCTTGCACGCGGGCAATACCCGGAATGTGGAACACGTTCTTGGCAACTTTGTCCAGCACGATCATGTCGGCCGGGTTGCGCATATCGTGGTCGGACTCCACCATCAGCAGCTCGGGCTCCATGCGGGCGGGCGGGAAGTGCCGGTCTGACGCGTGATATCCCACATTGGCGGGCGTGTCAGCCGGAATGTAGTAGCGGTCGTTGTAATTGGTGGTGTACGCCGGTAATGCCAGTAGGCCGACCACTGCCACGACGGTGGTCGCGGCCAGCACCGGGCCGGGCCAGCGCACCACGGCGGTGCCTATGCGGCGCCACCCGCGCTCGCGCTGAGCTCGTTTGGGGTCGAGCACACCGAAGCGGCTGACCACGACCACGATCGCCGGGCCCAGGGTCAGTGAGGCCGCCAAGACCACCAGCAGGCCCAGCGAACACGGCATGCCGAGGCTTTGGAAGTAGGGAAGCCGGCAGAAACTCAGGCACGCCATCGCCCCGGCCACCGTCAGGCCTGATCCCACGATCACATGGGCGGTGCCGGAAAACATGCTGTAGTAGGCGGCTTCACGATCCAAACCCCTAGACCGGCCCTCCTGATATCTACCCACCCAGAAGATCACGTAGTCGGTCGAGGCCGCGATCGCCAGCGCGACAAGCAGATTGACGACAAACGTGGACAGCCCGATGAGATTGCTGTTGGCCAGCACCGCGATCACACCCTTGGAAACCTGCAACTCGATTCCCAGCGTCAATAGCATGACCAGCGCAGTCGATATCGATCGATACACCACCAGCAGCATCACCGAGATGACCACCAGCGTGACAACGGTCATCTTCTTGACACCTTTGTCGCCGTACTCGCGGCGGTCGGCGGCCAGCGGACCGGGGCCGGTGACATAGGCCCTGATCCGGGGCGGCGGCGGTACGGAGTCGACGATGCGCTCGACCGCGGCGACCGATCGGTTAGCTTCGGTGCTGCCCTGGCCGCCGCGCAGGTTCAGTTGCACATAGGCGGACTTGGCGTCGGCGCTTTGTGAGCCCGCCGCGGTCAGCGGGTCGCCCCAGAAGTTGTTGATGTGCTCGATATGGGTTTTGTCCTGCGACAGTTTGTCGATGATCTTGTCGTAGAACCGGTGTGCCTCATCACCGAGCTTGTCTTGACCCTCCAGCAACACCATTGCGGTGGTGTCGGAGTCGAACTGCTGAAAGTCCTTGCCGATGCGCATCATCGCGACCGTCGACGGCGCATCCTTGGCGGTCATCGCCACCGAGTGCGCCGCGGCGACCTTGTCCAACGACGGGGCGATCACATTGACCAGTACGGTCAACCCGATCCAAACCAAGATGATCGGCACCGCAAGTACCCGGATCGTGCGGGCAATGAGCGAGGGTGTTGGCGCCTCTGTGAGCGAGCTGTGGCGACTGGTCATGCAGACTTCACCAGGCAGGAGGTTTGCGCGTGGTACCTGTTCTCCGACTCCTGGTCGCGCACAACACCGTTGACGGTGATACGGCAGCCAATGGAGTCGCCGTCGCCCTGTGCGATCACGTTCGCCAGCACCGCCGTCAGCGTGGTCACGATCTCGAATGACCAGGGCAGCGTCACCTCGGCGACGCGCTGCGGCTGAGCCTGCTCATCCAAATAGTTGATGTCCGCCACCGTGCCAGGTGCGCCGAAAATCTCGAGGAGAACGTGTTTCGGATTGAACTGGATGATCGCATCGGCGTTGCCGCTATCCGGTGTGTACCTGCTTGAGCCGAAGACTCCATGCAGCCGCGCGACCGTGAGCGCAGCGATCGCCACGACGACCACCATGACGAGCGGAACCCAAAATCGCGCGACAAGCCGAGTCATCGCACTCCTTCCGCTGAGGCTGTATGAACGTTGCCCTGAGGCTCGGTGGACGACCCAGCCAGATGTGTTGACATTGCACGTCCAACGTCAGCAGTCATTGTCGTTGGCTCGTGAACATCTTGTCAACAGATGCGTTGACTAATCACCCGACCCGCTCCGACGACGCGGTCGTTAGCGCTGTCGCAACCCAGGGTTGATCAATTTGGCCGTTGGCAGATGTGGCGGAACTAACCACAAATTTCAACAGAGCTGTTGATTTTTGAAGTCGCGCCATCTAATGTGTCCGTTATGACCGGCACAGATGCGATTCGAATGCTGCTCGACGAGCGTGAGATTCGGAACTGCGTCATGCGGTACTGCCACGGGGCGGACCGGCAGGACTGGACGACGATGGCCGACTGTTATACCTCCGAAGCCATCGATGACCACGGAGCCTTCCAAGGTACGGCCGCGCAGCTGGCCAAGTACCTCGAAGGGAAGGCATCTTCGCGTGGCGCCAAGCAGCACTACGTGGCGAATCAGCTGATCGAGATCGACGGTGACGATGCGGTCAGCGAGGCGTACTACCTTTGCTACATCGAGTTCGTCGACGATATCGAGTATGCCGGCGACGGGGCGCACGCCGTGCTCATCGGTGGACGATACGTCGATGAGTTGAGGCGTGAATCTGGGACATGGCGGATCAGCAAGCGCACCTCGGTCGTCGATTGGAGTCGCGACCTTGGAGCTCCAGCGCCCTGGGATGCGCCCGCCGCCAAAGGATTCGTGCGCGGCCGCCGCGATGGCACCGACCCAGGCCAGCTCGCCTTCGCTGAACTTCGCAGCAAGCGGTCATCAGTTTCTCGGCCGCATTTGGCTGGTTCTTGAGGACGCCAGCGTTGTTGAGCTGACGGCCGGAGACTTCGTCATCCTGCGTGGCGTGCAGCACACGTGGACCAACCCAGGGAAGGAATCATGTCTGATGTCCGTCGTACTGGTCCGCTCGCATTGACCAGCTGTCTCGTCCTCGACCTTTCGCTACCGACGCAGTCGCTTGAGGAAAACCTGCCCCCACTGCCTCTCGGCACCGAACGTCCGACGTTAATGATGCCGGCTCGTAAACACGCTGCTGACAAGGCAATTCGCGAGGTTGCCGCAGGCCGACCCGTGATTGTCTACGGCGGCGACCAGCAGGACGGCGAGGCCGACTTGGTGTTCGCCGCGGGGCTGTCCACCTCAGCGCAGATGGCATCATGTGTGCGGCTCACAGGTGGCTTTGTGGGCGTAGCTCTCGCCGCAGAGCGGTGCGATGAACTGCGGTTGCCGCCGCAACATTGGTCTCAATTCGCACATCGGCGTCCCGAATGCGTGGCCGTCGATCTGGTCGGTGTCGGCACCGGTATCTCGGCCAAAGACAGGTCACTGACCGCTCAGGCCCTGGCCAACCCGTGCACGACGGCTGAACAACTCACCCGGCCGGGACACGTAATTCCGTTGCGCGCAGGTGTCGGGAGCGACTGTGTCGATGCCGCGGTCCGGTTGGCGCTGTTAGCAGGTCAGTCAGGGGCTGCCGTGGTCAGCCGGCTGGTCAGCGAAAAGGATCCGACCACCATGGCGAAGGGGCCTGAGATTTCTCAGATCGCCTTTCGGCACCAGCTGTGTGCTGTCACCGTCGCCGAAATTCTGGACCGCCCAGACTTTTCCATTCCTCGTCGGTTGGCCTCGACCGGAACCTAACGGCCGACCATTTGCATGCCCGAGTCGGTGACGTTGTGGCTGAAGGCGATTCCGGTAACGATCGAATCTGCGGCGCCGATGGTGCTGGACAAGCTGACCCAGGGCCTAGAGCGGTTCGGTCCTTTCTTCATGCGAAGTTACTGCGGCAGAGACAGGCCAGCGTCACTGCCTAGCGGCGAGGGGCGAACTCATCTTTGCGCGCCCGTTGCCGAGGGTCGGGGCAGTAGCTGCTTGACCTCAGCTGGCCAGCGGATCCGCCCAGAGCGGTGTTGGCCGAAACACCGACAACGTGGAGGCGGTGTCCCGCGTGACATCGACGGTGGCCGACGAGATCGCGACGATGAGGGGGTGCTACGTCGCGGCAGGATCTGGCGTCGACGGAACTTGCACATCGGGGAAAGGACTGCCGACATGAACTCGACCGACCAGCGCAACCGGGATCTGGTGCGAGCGGTCTATGAGGCGTCATTCTCTGGTGACGTCAACGCTTTCCCTGCTGCCATGCATGAGGATTTTGAGGAGTATGTGCCACCCGTGCTGCTGTGGGGAGGATTGCATCGTGGACCGAAGGCGTTCGTCACCAACGTGCTGCCAAAGTTGGCGGCTGCTGTCGACTTCGCCAGTATGCGCATCATCAGCATTTCCGCCGACGGCGACCATGTCGCCGCTCTTTTGAATGCCCGCTCCGTCGGCGGTGACGAACTCTGGATCGCCGAACACTGGACCTTGCGCGGCGATAAGTTCTTGCGCCTGCGGGTTTTTTACTTCGACACGCGACCGCTCGAATCGCCGGGCAGACCGAGCGACTCCTAGCCGCCTGGCGTGAACCGACCTCGCGATCGGTTCGATGAAAGAGATCGTCGCGCGCGCCCTGCGCTACCAGAGTTCGGCGAACCCCACATCGTGCGCGAGGATTTGGGTGGCGAACCCGGCGCGCCGCTGCACCAAATACGTTGAGCGCCCGCCACGTGTGTGAAGTCAGCTGTCGCCCGACGCGACGCAGTTGGCGTGTAACAGCTGAGGTGCCACGTGGTGGCGTTGACGGCCTGCGCCGTTGGCTTAGGTCTTATTCAAAGCGCACGGGTTTCGGTCCAGTCGATTACGACTTGGCGTTGGCGGATTAACCACTTGCCGTTGCTTTTGACAAACGAGTCCAGGTAGCGAATCGCCGTGATTGTCAAGCTGCGCGCCGTTTTCAGGCTGCCTGGAGGTTTCTCGTCAGCACCGAGTTCGTGCACGTGGCAGTAGGTCACCGCGGAGGCCCTGGGGTCGTCGATCCTTGTGCAGCTTTGGCCATTGAAGTGCATGGTGGCTCGATAGCTTTTGAGTTCGTCAAATACCGGCGCCAGCGCCGCGCGTCCCCGAAATCTGTTGGTCGGTTCGGAATTCATGCCGCCGGCGAACACGACAAGCTCGGTGTCCTCGGTAAACAGTGCCATCTGACCGGCGACATCGCGCCGATCTGCGCAATCGGCATAGGCATCGACCAATTCACGAATTGCCGAGTCGTCAGCCAGTCCTAGCATGGACGGATCCGCGTGATTTCCCCGCTGCCGCATGCCAGTCGCCACTGTGCACTCCCTTCCAGCCGAGTCGGCCCGCAGACAACTCTGGGCCGCATTGCTCCGTTAAAACCGTTTGCGCCGGCGGTTTCATGGTCGCCGTGCCTGCCGTCGCCGTCGAGGTGGGGTGCGACACTTCCACTGCTTCGTCGGTGTAGCCGGGCACACCGCGAAACCCATCGAACCCGTGGTCGCGACGCGAATGGTGTCTCTACCGCGAGGGCTTGATTGGTATCGGCCTGAAGATGTTGAGTCCACTGACGCAAAACCGTCGGCGGCGTTATTTGCCCTCGTCTTGGTTGGCACGCCGGTAGCCTCCGGGGGCGATACCCATTGATCGTTTGAATGCCTTGCCGAAGGCGAACGGTGACCCGTAACCAACACGCGCCGCAACCGATTCGATGGGCAAGTCGGTTTCGCGTAACAGTCGCGCCGCGACTGTCATCCGCCAGCGGGTCAGATAGGTCAGCGGCGCCTCGCCGACCAGGGTGCGGAACCGACGGGCAAGCACCGTCCTGGAAACGCCGCCCGCCGCGGCTAGTTGGGCCACGGTCCATTGTGTGCCGGGGGATTGCTGGATGTTTTCTAGCGCGGCCCGCACCGCGTTGTCGCGCAGCGCACCCGCCCAGCCCTGCGCGCCCCGCGCGGCCTCACGGGCATACCACGATCGGAG
>NZ_JBAPRN010000673.1:0-8393 GCF_049281135.1 Mycobacterium sp.
GCCGTAGGCGATGTGGTTCGGAAACGGCCGGATCGCCCCGGTGCTGCAGGTGTTGACGATCGCCGCGCCATCGGCGGCCCGCAGCTGCTCCAGCGAGGCGCGGATGCCCAGAAATGCGCCTAAACAGTTTACCCGCCAAGATCTTTCGAATCCGTCGATGGATTCGTCGGGAATGGATGCACGGTGCAGCAGACCCGCGTTGTTGATCAAGGTGGTCACCGATCCGAATCGGTCGACGGTCTTCGCCACCGCCTGCTGCCACTCCCACTCCAATGTCACGTCCAGCGGGATCCCGATCACCGCGTCATCGCCCAAGCCCTCGACCGTGGCGCGCAGCTCGGCGGCGTTGATGTCGCAGGCCGCCACGAAAAACCCGTCGGCGCGCAGTCGTTGGGTGATGGCCCAGCCCTGCCCGCGGGCGGCCCCGGTGACCAGCGCGACACGTTGAGTCACCGGTCGCCTCTCGCCTCGCCGAGGCTCGCGGCGGCGCCGCGTCGTAGGGCCTGAGATTCCGATTCCAAGGTGAGCATCTGAAAACCCAGTCGCGCCATGGCATGTCCGGCTTTGGCGTTTCCGGCGTGGATCGCGGCCACCAGTCCGGCCGCCGATGCGGCGCTGTGGATGCCGGCGATTGCCTCGCGCACCGTGGGGTCAGCGGTGGCCTTGGTCACATCGACACCCATCGAGATCGCCAGGTCCGCCGGCCCGACATACACACCGGCAAGCCCAGGGACAGCACATATTTCATCGACATCGGCAAGAGCGGCGGCGGTTTCGATCATCGCGAACACGCTCACCCGTGATTCCAGCTTCGTGGTATCGGCGCCCAGGCTGGCCCGCAACGGCCCGAAGCTGCGCGAGCCGGCCGGCGGGTACCGGGTGGCTGCGACCGCTGCGGCGGCCTGCTCGGCCGATTCGATCATCGCGACGATGATGGCGTCGGCGCCTGCGTCGAGCACCCGCCCGATCGGTGCCGCGTCGGCGTTGGGCAGCCGCACCGCCGTGGCGATCGGCACGTGCTCGAGGCGGCGCAGCATGCTCGCGATTTCGGCGTCGTCGATGTAGCCGTGCTGGGCGTCGAAGCCGACATAGTCGTAGCCCGCTCTGGCGAATTCCTCGGGCCCGATCGCGGTGGGCCCGGTGATCCAGCCGCCCCAGATCGGTTCGCCCCGGCTAAGTGCCTGCTGCAGTTGACTTCCAGTCACGATGCACCGCTCTCGGTGATCGCGATTTTCCCGCGGTCGGGAACGGGGCGGGTGGCCAGTTCGAAGGCGGCCTGCACCTCGTCGATGCCGAACGTGTGGGTGTGATACTGGGCCAGCAGACCCGGATGCTCGGCGGCGAATGTGTTGGCGAGTTCCAGCATGCGCGGACGATCCAGTGCCACACCTGATTTCAGGGTCAGGTTATTCCGCAGCATGGTGCGCATGCTGATCGGATAGCTGTCGTCGTCGGGGACGCCGAAGTAGAACACCGTGCCACCGGGCGCGGTGGCTTCGATCGCATGGCTGAGGGTCGCCACCTGATGACCCACGGCTTCGATCACCACGTCCGGTCGGTCTTCGGGGGCCAGTTGACTGACCCACCGGCTGCTGGTGGTCCGCGCATACGTGTCGACGCCGAACTTCGTTGCGATCTCTGCCCGGTTGATCGGGTCGACGCCGGTGACGCGACGGGCGCCCGTCGCCTTGGCCGCACACGCGAACAGCAGCCCGATCGAGCCCTGTCCGATGACGCCGACATGAAGCCCGTTGAGGTCTGGTAACTGACCGATGGCGTAGAGCACGCAGGCCAGCGGTTGCAGACCGACGGCCTGGGCCGGGCTCAGCGTCGGGTCGTAGGCCGCGACCTGATCCCCGTCGGTGACGATCCGCTCCATCAGACCGTCGAACGCCGACGCCCAGCCCACCACGTGATCACCGGGCTGATGCTGGCGATGCCGGCTGGCGATCACTTCGCCGACGACTTCATGGATCGGGTAGCCGTCCTTCTCGACGCCGCTACGCCCGTCGTCACCGGGCAGCGTGCCGCGCACGCCGCGGAAGGCCGGCATGTCGCTGCCGCACACTCCGGCCGCCAGAAACCGCAACAGCACCTGGCCGTCGGCAAGAGCATCCGGGGTCTTCTCGGCGATCGATGTCCGCTCGAACTGATAGGGCGCGATGATCCGGTAGGACCACATCTCACACCTCCACTGGCAACTTGCTCCAGCCCCACTGGAAGCTGGACGGCGGGCGGGACGCCGCCTCGTCGATGATGCGGTAGTCCGGCACGCGCCGCAGCCATTCGGCCACCAGGATCGAAACTTCCAGACGGGCCAGGTGGTAGCCCAGACAGAAGTGTTGTCCGCGGCCGAATGCCAACGAGCGGCCGGGGGCCCGGTTCCAGATGAATTCGTCGGGTTGCCGATACTCGCGTTCGTCGCGGTTGGCCGAGGCGATCAGGGTGATGATCCGCTGGCCCGGTTCGATCGTGGTGTCGTGAATTGTGAACGGCTTGCGCGCCGTTCGCGCGAACCACTGCGCCGGCGCGCAGTAGCGGATCATCTCCTCGCGCGCTTTCGCGATGTTGTTGGTCGGATCGGCGCGCACCGCGGCCAGTTGCTCGGGGTGACGCAAGAGCTCCCACAGCCCGTGCGCGACGACCTTGGGCACCGTCTCGGTGCCGCCGATGAACACGCAGAGCATCTGCACGGCGACTTCGGCGTCGTCGAGTGCTCTGCTGTCGGGCAGTCGGTAGCCGAGTAGACCGTCGACTACCGGCAACGGCCCGTTGGTGGAGTCGGCCCGTCGTCGCCGCACCGCCGGGATCAGGTGTTCGAGGTAGTTGGGCCGGGCCTCTGCGGTGTCGACGCCGCTACCCGGTTCGGCAAGACTTCCCGCATTGACAGCGGCCAGCACATCAGGGGCGAAATCAACGGGAACGCCGAGCAATTCGCAGACGACCGACGCTGCGACGATTCCGCCGTATTCCTGGGTGAGGTCGAACGTGCCACGCGGCAGCAGTTCGTCGAGCCGTTCGTTGGCCAACTCGCGGATCCTGGCTTCCCACCCCGCGGCCGATTTCGGCCGGAACGGTTGACTGTGCGCGCGACGCACGCCGTCGTAGATCGGCCCGTCGAAATTCGCGTGGAACGGTAGCGGTTGCAATGGCGGATCGGCGACTGGGCCTTGATTGTGGTGCGCCAGCACCGAGGCTGGGGGCAACGAGCCTTCTGAAGCGACGAACGTTCCGTCGTTGACTGCCAATACATCCCAGATGTCGTCGAATCGCGATAATGCGAAGGTGTCCCATTGCGGAAGGTAGTAGACCGGGTGGTGCTCGCGCAGGACGCGGTAGTACGGCAGCGGGTCGGCCATCACCGCGGGGTCGAACGGGTCGTAGCTGAAGCCGTTCATTGCAGCGGGGACGGCGGAAGTGCTTGCAGGATCGAGTCTTCCCAACCGTCACGCAGAGCCGGGGCGACACTCATCCAGGTGACGATCTCAGCCGGGGGGCTGTCTTTCCACGACGGATAATGCTCGGCGAAGCAATCCCATCCGCCTTCGAGCGCCCAATAGTGGATCACCTCGTTGAAGCGAAAGGTCGTGGTGAACGAACCCAACCAATGTTTACCGGTGCGCTCCGACCACGGAACGTAGAGTCGTTCCAATTCGCGGATGTAGTCGTCTTGTCGTCCCGGCTTGGTCTGCATGATCTCCTGAATCACCAGGGACGCACTGAAATTGGCCTCGCACAGCTGGGCGAGCGTTTTGTTGCTCGGCCCCGCATACATGATCCGGCCCTCCCCCGACGCTCCGATCGTGGCGAGAAATGCCGACCATCTCTTGGCGGCCGACTCGTGGCTGCCGCCGCGCGCCTGCGCCGACCCGATGCGCGCGTAGTCAGCGAAGGCGTCGATCTCCCAAATGATCGTCACCTGCGGCCAATGCCCGTTGTAGGGCGCGGTCTCCCACAAGGCGAACAATCGCGCACCCAAGTCGTGCATCATCGGTTGATAGGTGCCGGTGAATTCCTCGGTGAAGAGATCGCTTGAACCAGAACCCAGCGCAATCGTCTCGTGCAAGTACAGCAGGGTGTGGCCGTAGTACTTGCGCATCAGCCAACCGGGATCAGTTCGGAATCGACCGGCAAGGACGCTTTCATGTCGGAGCGCAGCGTCTCGGTCGGACCGACCCTGCCCGGGATACCGGCCGCGGCGAGCGCGTGACGCTTGAACGCGCGTGCGGCACCGCTGAGCACATGCTGCACCGTTGCGGTCCGATGCCCGATGGTAAGTGGCCAATCATCGTGCCAGAGAGTCACTTCCGTCATCCATCGGTCCAGCGCGGTGAACACCTCCTGCCGAATCCGCGCATCGGAGGCGAACATGTCGGCACTGACCGCCAAGCCGCGGGCCGCGTATTCCTTGCTCTCGGAGAGGATCCGCCAGTCAAGGTCGGCAACCTGGATGCCGAGGATCCGCAGCGGACGACTGTCGCAGCGCTGCGGCAACAGCACGTTGACGTCCCAGCCGGCCCGCACTCGGTCATAGAGCCAGCCGCCGATGCAGCCCACCACATCCGCGGGGCTGGAAGCGACAACGTCAAGTCGATACTTGACCGAACCGCCGCCGCAATGCGGAGCCTGTGGCCGCCGATTCTCGAAGTCCACCTCGAAGGTTCCCATCGCATCCCTTCAGCAGTCGAACGCCACATCGCGTTCCATGACCCGGTCGACTCAGCGTGACACTTTTACATCAATCTGTAAAGTTTCGATTGGATCAAGACTGGCGCCGCGCCTTGAGCTCGGCGAGGACTACGTCGGTGTGCTGGCCAAGCTGCGGCGCGCAGGCCCGCGGCTTCCACGGCGTGCCGTGGAAATCCGCCGGTGTCGCGACCATCGACACCGTGCCTTCCTCGCCGGGACCACCCAATGGCACGTCGACCATGCCGCCGGCGGCATGAAACTGCTCGTCAGCGATGACATCTTCGATGGTGTTGACCGGCGACCAGAAGAAATCCGGTTCACCGGCGAAGACCTCGGCCCACTCGTCGAGGGTCTTGGTGGCAAAAATCTGATCCAGCTCGCCGATCAGCTCGACGGCGTTGACGGCGCGTGAACGCCCATCGGCGAACCGCGGATCATCCAGCCAGTCGGCTCTGCTCACGGCGCGGCACAGCGGGGGCCAGTGCCGGTCGACTTCCAGCCCGACGATCCAGAACCGCCGGCCGTCGCTGGTGGCGTAGTTGTTCATGCAGGGGTTGAACATTTTTTCGCGTTGCCCGATCGCGATCGGCTGACCCGACATCAGGTAGGTGTTCAAGTCGAAGCTGACGGTATAGGCGCCTTGGCGGTAGAGCGACGTGCTGACCAGCTGACCGGTTCCGGTGCGGTCACGAGACACCAGCGCCGCGCAGACGGCCGCGGCCAGCGTCATCCCGGCGGAGTGGTCTCCCATCCCGCCGCGCTGGAACGGCGGTGTCTCACCGGGCCGGGTCAGAAGATGGGCCAGCCCGCCGCGCGCCCAGAACGCGGCAACGTCGTAAGCGGCCCGATCGGCGTCGGGCCCGGTCTCGCCGTATCCGGTGATCAGCCCGTACACCAGCCGCGGGTGGTCCGGGGCAAGCGACTCGTAGTCGAGGCCGAGGCGACGCAATGCTCCGGGTCGAACGTTGCTGATGAAAACATCAGCGCCAGAGATCAACTCGAGCGCAGTGCCGCGACCATCCTCGGTTGTCAGGTCGATGACGACGCTGCGCTTGGACCGGTTGTCCATCTCGAACGGCGGGCTGACGTCGACGTCGAGCCCGAGCATGCGGCCGAACATCCGGGCCGGGTCGCCGGTCGGGGGTTCGATCTTGATGACGTCGGCGCCCCAGTCGGCAAGGATGCCGCCCGTCGCGGGCCCGGCCACCCAGACCCCGAGTTCCACGACGTTGATGCCCTGCATCGGTCCGGCCATGCTCGGCGTCCTCTCGTCGACCGGCGGCCTTGTCACCTGCCGCTCCCCAGTGAATCATTCTTTGCGCAGGTGGTCCCAGAACGTCTTGACCGTCGCTGATTCGTCGCCCCAAGTTTCGACTTCGCCACGCAATCCTTCTGCTAATGCCTCGAAGGCAATGTCCACGTTCGCGGGATCACCGGCATGGGACTTGAACAGTGCCTCGAGGGCGGGATAACCAGGGCAGTCTTCGTAAGCCCACCATTGCAAGTCGGGAACGAAGAAGTACTTGACGGTGCCCAGTAGCAGGTTGATCCATTGCTCGCAGTAGTAACGCAGGTGAACCGAGGGCCGCAGAAGGCAGCAGGTTGCTTCGCGCGCGGCCGCACGGTTGACGCGATTGCGCTGGTCAGCCCGAAGTACTTGCACCATAGCTGCGTTCGGGTCGGCGGCCGACCCGGGAATCGTCGCGAACACGAAGCTCAGGATGTCTTCGTCGGGGTACAGTCCACGCCCATCGTAGAGCCGAAAGGCGATCCCATGCAGGTCAATAGCGGGCACCTGATACAGCGGTCCGCCGATCGTGATGTCGCGACGAACAGGACCAACGGCCCGCAGCTCGATGCCGGATGAGGAGCCCAGATCGTCGTCGTCGAGTAGCAGCACGGCGCCGGGATAACGCGCGCCGACCGCCTCGGGCACGACGACTTGGCCTTGGACACGTTCGTCGTAGACCGAAATCGCAAGCCCCTCATCGAGGTAACTGTGCGACAGCTGCGCGATCGGTTCGAGCTGTGCGATGAGCGCGTCGCGAACCGGCCGTTGGGGACAGGAGCCGTTCCACGACACCACGACCGATCCCACGCCGGCCAGTATCGCACGCAGCAACGGTCTCCTGCCGCCGGTGAGCCCGCTCGACGGACGGATACCGGGCCGAGTTCGGCTCCGTTTCCAGAACCGGCAGCTTTGCCTGTCGGTCCTCGGTACCCCGAGTACCGTGCGGTCCATGACTGAGTTCCCGGGCATCCCGTCGGGCCAGTCAAGGGTGCCCCCGGGTCCGCGGGAAGGCGCGCGTCCCTTTCCCTGTCCACCAATTCCCTATCCACCCAGCGCCTACCGCCCACTGCAGCACCCGGGCTTTCCGCCGGCGCCCCCCAGACACTGCCTCGGCGAACATAATGGAATGTCGCAATACTGCGAGCAATATCGGTGACCGAAGTGGTGGATGAAACGTGAGCATGGTCACCGGGCGTGGGCCGCTGAGCAGTGCTCCGGCCGGTTGGTTTTCGCCGAAAGTGCCCGCCGGGGTGGTCTATGTCGAGCCACATCCCCGGCGGGTTCGGGCGGTGAAAAACGGGCGCACGGTGATCGACACTGAGCATGCGTTGCTGGTGCACCGGCCAGATCGCCCGCTCAGCTACGCATTTCCCGCCGACGAGGTCATCGATCTGCCCACTGAGTCGGTCTCGGAGGCACCAGGGTTCGTCCACGTGCCATGGGACGCGGTAGACATCTGGACCGAGGAGGGACGCACCCTGGTGCACTACCCGCCCAACCCGTATCACCGCATCGACTGCCGGCCGACGACACGGCGACTGCGCGTCGAGGTGGCCGGCACCACGCTGGTGGACACCGAGGAGACCGTGATCGTCTTCGAGACCGCGCTGGAGCCGAGGCTCTACGTCGATCCCTCGCACGTGCGCACCGAGTTTCTGCGACAAACGGAGACGTCGACCTACTGCAACTACAAGGGGTACGCCACATATTGGTCGGCGGTCGTGGGCGATACGGAGATCGAGGATGTGGCGTGGAGTTACCTGGACCCGCCACCGGAGAGCGTACCGATCAAGGGGTTCTTCAGTTTCGACGCCGCTCGCGCCGACGTTGTCGCCGAATTGCCGGAGTCTCAGGACCTCGGCGGCGAATAGTTCGGCCGTCCCAGCCCCAGGGCGTGCTGGGCGATCATGTTGCGGAACACCTCCAGGGTGCCGCCGTAAATACCGACGGGTGAGGCCAGCCGGAAGATGTATTCGGCACCGCCGTCGCCGACCGCCCCTTCGGTGTCGACCGGCAACGCTGACGCGGTGCCGAGGATGTCCATCAGGTCCGGTGACACGTCGCGCATGGTCTGCGCGTTGGCCACCCGGCCGAACATCCCCGGGGTACTCAACGCCGCCTCGGTGCGAGCAACGCTGCGGCCCAACCGATATGCCACCGAGGTGTCGTCGAGCATGCGGCGGCCGTCGGCATCGCGTTTCGTAACCAACGCGGCGATAGCGTCGATCGCCTCGGCCATCAGCGTCAGATGCTCGCTCATCACCGCGACTCTTTGCAGCCCGTCGTCCTCTTTTTCGAGGGTGCCGTGCTCCACGTCGAGCGCACCCCGCAACACCCCCCAACCGCCGTTGACAGGTCCGATGCGGTATCGATCGTCCACCCGCACGTCGCTGTAGAAAACGATGTTGGTGCG
>NZ_JBAPRN010000674.1:0-2015 GCF_049281135.1 Mycobacterium sp.
CAATTTTCGGGTTGTCGAAGAGCCACTGTCGTGTAGCGCCGCCGAAGTAGCAGCATGCGCGCACGAGCGAACGCCGAAGCGAGCTCGCGCTCAGGTCGATCACGAGCTCAGCCCACATCGCGCGCGAGTAGGCCAGGACGATGACGAAGACCCAGAGCTGTCGCGTGCAGCCCTCGACCAGAATCTTGCCGACATAACCCCAGTCGATCTGGGCCTGCTCGGCAATGAGCGGCTCGGTGCGAAGGAAGACTTCCGTCTTCGGTGCCGGACGCACGAGCTGGACGTATCGTCGCACCGTGCGCACACTGCCCTCGTAACCGCGCTCCTCGAGCATGTCGTGAAGGCGCGTGGAGCGCAACCGCGGATACTGCGTCAGCGTTTCGGCGACGAAGGTCTCGAGTACCCGTTCACGCCGTTTCTGGCTCGATGCCATATGTGATCATATGTGATCATATGTGAAAGAGATCGACACGACGGCTGAGGTATGCTGAAGGTGGGATGTGGCCGACCCCCGTGACGAAGAGATTGCCGAGCTTCGCCGGCAGCTTGCGGAGCGTGACGCCATTATCGCGGACCTGCGCGCGGACTTGGCGGAGTTGAAGGAAAAATTGGGCAAGTCGTCGAAGAACTCGTCCAAACCGCCGTCGAGCGATCGCCCAGGCGCGAAGGCACGACCGAAGAAACGGTCGTCGGGACGTAAACCGGGTGGACAGCCGGGGCACAAGAGGCATCATCGCGAACTGGTGCTTGTGGAGGAGGTCGACACGGTCGTCGCCTGCATTCCGAAGAAGTGCGAGGATTGCGCGGGGGTCTTGCGCGGCCAAGACCCCGAGCCCCACCGGCATCAGGTTTTCGATTTACCGCCGGTTAGGCCGGTGGTTACCGAGTACCAGCAGCATGCGCTTGACTGTGGCCAGTGCGGTCATCGGACCGTGGGAGGGTTGCCGGCAGGCGTCCCCTCGCGAACGTTCGGACCGACGGTGGACGCGACCATTGCCATCCTGATGGGCGTGTACCGGCTGACCAAGCGTCAGGTGCCCGATTTGATGCGCGACTTCTTTGGATTGCGGATGTCGGTCGGCGCCGTGATCGGATGCCAGCAGGCCGCAAGCGCTGCCATTGCCGAACCGGTGGCAGAAGCCCGGGCTCACGTTAAAGTGCAAGCTGTCAAGCACGCGGACGAAACCGGTTGGCGAGAAGGCATCCGAAGGTCAAAGGCCTGGCTCTGGGCCGTGGTCACGCAGCACGTGGTTATATTCATGATCCACGCGCAACGCAACGCCCAGGCGGCCAAGGAACTGCTTGGCGATTGGCATGGCGTGCTCGTGTCCGACCGATATAGTGGCTACCACTGGTGGCCGGATTGCCGCCGGCAGTTCTGCTGGGCCCATCTCAAGCGAGACATTCAGGCCATCACGGAGCGAGGGGCTGATTCGGCGCGCCTCGGAAAGGCCATGCTCGAGGAGGTCGCGAGGATGTTCTCCTGGTGGCACCGGGTTCGCGATGGCACGCTGGCCCGCTCGACCTTCCGTGTATACATGCGCACGGTCCAACAGCGTTTCGAGACGTTGCTCGCCGACGGGACAACGGTGTCACATTCGAAGACGAGCGCGACGTGCGCCCAGCTGCTCAAACACCGACACGCCCTTTGGACCTTCGTCTACATCGAAGGTGTTGAGCCGACGAACAATGACGCCGAACAGGTGGTTCGCCATGGAGTCATCATGCGGAAGATCAGCTATGGCACGCACTCCGCAGCCGGAAGCCGATTTATCGAACGCATGCTGACTGTCCACGGTACCCTCCGCCGACAGCAACGTAGCGTTCTCGACTTCATGCGGACTGCCTGTAATGCCGCCCTTGCGCATCATCCCGCTCCATCGCTTCTTCCGATTGAAGCGCAAGAAGACGATCTACGTCGTGCTGCGTAGGCCGTGAACGGGTACCTCCCTCCACACACGCGGGGTCGGTCGTGTCAGGCGGCGGCGACGGGCGCATAGGAAATGGTAAGCCCC
>NZ_JBAPRN010000675.1:0-3231 GCF_049281135.1 Mycobacterium sp.
GGACAGGCCTTGCGCAGGTGCTCGAAGTGTTCCTCGATGTTCTGCTTGACCTCGGGTGAACGCGGGTCGTACGAGCTGGCGTCGTACTGGTCGGTGGCAGTCATCGTCAGGCCTCCAGGTAGCGGTCGAGGATCGAAGCGAAGTGCCGGATCCGGCACTCCTGGTACGCCGAAAACGTCACACCCGGTTTGCGGCTGGCCCGCAGGCCGCGCTGCACCCGCGACAGGTTGCCCATGTCCTGGTTCAGGATCGCGCCGAGCGCGCCGAGCTCGGGCGCCTCGGTCCAGTCCGGCGAGTCCGACCCGGGAGCGTTGTCCAGCCAGTGGATCTTCGCGGTCGGCGGGTCGACGCCGTCCGGGTAGAGCCCCATCAGCATCACGTCGACGATGCACGACTGCGGGTTGTTGTCGTCGGGTCGGAACCGGTAGACGATCGGGAACCCGTCGCCGGCCCACGGGATGAAGTTCGGGAAGAGCGCGTACTCGATCGCGTCGATAGCCTCGGAATTGGACATCTTGCTCATGTCCACGCCGTAGAGCTTGCTGAACTCCACACGGTGCGCGTTCGCGGCCACGTCGCGGGCGGTCCGTGTAGCACCGATCTCGGTGGGCTCGCTGCTTTGCAGGAAGTCAACGACCAGACTGTCCACGACCTCCTGATCATCCACGCTGTCACCGAGACTGGGGCTGGGCACCCCGATGAGCGTGATCATCCGGTTGCTGTGCTCGTCAAAGACGTCGTACTGGGTGTTGTGATCACCGGTGAACAACACGATCTGCGGGTGCGTCATGAACACGTGGTAGCTCTCGATGAAGGCCTCCATGGTGGCCTTCCAGTTCGCTGGCACCCGGGCCTGCACGTGAGCGGCCTTGAACCGGCTCTTCAGCGGCATCTGCTCGAAATGCGCGGGCAGTACCTCGCCCAGGTACTCCGCCAGCGTGCCCGATTCCGGGTCCAGGTTGACGAACACCCAGCCATCCCAGGTGTCGACCTTGACCTCGGGTAGCGTCAGCTTTCCCTTGTCCACCTGGGGGAAGTCCCACTGGCACGGCAGATTCCTCATGGTGCCGTCCAGATTCCAGGACCAGCCATGGAATTGGCAGGTCAAGCTGGCGACACTGGTCTGGCCGCGGACCAGCTGGGTGCCCCGGTGCAGGCAGCTGTTGTGATAGGCCTTGATCTGTTCCGGGGTGACCCGGACGACGACGATTGAGTCGTCGGCGATGTCGTAGACGATGGTGTCCCCGACGTTCGGGATGTCCTCTTCGCGGCACGCCATCTGCCACACCTTGCGCCACATCTTCTCGACCTCGCGGTCGTGGTACTCCTGGCTGAGGTAGCGCTCCTTCGGCAGGTCCGCCACCCCGAAATAGCCAGGCGACTCGGTCTGCAACACGGTCGGCACGACCTGGCGCGCAGCCTCCTCGGCGAGCACATCCTGAACAGTGGGACCGTCCGAGCGGGCCAGACGCCCCGCAGACGTCGCTGATGTGGTCATTGGGTAAGCACTCCTGGTTCGTAGCAATCGATCGCGTTTCCCGATCTCACTGGATGGTGCCGATGACGGCGCCCACTTCGCAGTTCTCCTCCGGACGTGCGCCATGTTTGAGCACTCCGGCAGAGGTGGCCTCAATCTCAGCCTCAGTCTTGTCGGTTGCGACTGTCAGTATCGGCTGACCGGGTGTCACCGCTTCACCGTCGGCGACCAGCCACTCAACTATGGTGACCTCAGTCACCGTTACACCCAGGCGTGGGACGATAACATCAGTCAAGGCAACTCAATTCATCCATCGGGACGCCAGCCGATTCATGATTTGCACACGGCACGCACGGACTCGACGATGCGGGCGACAGAGGGCAGATGCGCGGCCTCCAGCTGCGGTGAATACGGGACCGGGGTGTATTCGGCGCCGACGCGCAGGATCGGCGCGGCTAGGGTGCCCCAGAGCTCTTGGCTCAGCCATGCGGCGATCTCAGCGCCTACGCCGAAGCGTTGAACCGCCTGGTGCACCACCACCGCGCGGCGGGTGCGCCGCACCGAGTCCACCATCGCGGCCGCGTCCCATGGCACGATCGAGCGCAGGTCGAGCACTTCGACGTCGGTCTCACCGTCGAGCTGTCGGGCTGCTTCGAGACTGTCGTGCACTTGCTTGCCGTAGGTGATGATGGTGACGTCGGTCCCGGGTCGTTTGATGTCCGCGCTTCCCAGCGCGACCAGGTGCTCTCCGGCGGGCACGGGGCCTTTCACCGAGTACAGCGCGGCGGGCTCGATCACAATGGTCGGGTCGTCGTCTCGAATCGCGGCGGTGAGCAATCCTTTCGCGTCCGCGGGTGTACTGGGAATCGCGACCTTCAGACCGGGCACGTGTGCGAACCACGCTTCGACCATCTGTGAGTGCTGGGCGCCGAACATCATGCCGCCGGTGGCCATTCCCCGAATGGTGATCGGTACGTGTGTGCGGCCACCGGACATGTACCGCAGCTTGGCGGCGTGGTTGACCAACTGGTCCAAACACACCGCATAGAAGTCCGCGATCATGATCTCGGCGACGGGGCGCATGCCCAGCAGGGCGGCGCCGGTGGCGGCACCGATGATTGCCTGTTCGGAGATCGGCGTTTCCCGCACGCGTGCCCGGCCGAACTTGGTGGACAGTCCGGCTGTCACTTTCATCACGCCGCCGGCGGGATCGATGATGTCCTCGCCCAGCAGAAAAACCGACTCGTCGCGGCCAAGCTCATGGTCGAGCGCCTGATTGAGCGCTTCTGCCATGGAGATCCGGGGGGCGTTCACACCAACACCCCTTTGGCGTACACGTCGGTGAAAAGCTCGTCAGGGGGCGGCAATGGAGCGGCCAGGGCGCCGTCAACGGCGCGGAGCAGCTCGTCGCCCAGACGCTGGTCGAGGGCGTCAAGCTCGCTGTCGGTGGCCACTGCGTCGGCTATCAGCCGTTCCCGGTAGCGGGGCACCGGATCTGCAGACATCCTGGCCTCCAGCTCTTCTTTGGGGATGTAGGGCATCTGGTCGCCAAATAGGTGGCCCATGAATCGGTAGGTCATCGCCTCGATGAGGGTCGGCCCACCGCCCGCGCGGGCGCGCTGGACAGCGTCTCGCGCGACCAGATAGGTGGCGTCTGGATCATTGCCATCCACGGTGACGCCCGCAATCCCGTAGGCGTCAGCCCGTTGGGAGATCTTGCCGACCCGTTGGGTGTCCACACGTGGTGTGTACTC
>NZ_JBAPRN010000676.1:0-15315 GCF_049281135.1 Mycobacterium sp.
TGCCTCAAGCGCTACCTAGCCCGCCAGCTATATCGGACTCTCGAAAGACTCCACACCGAGCCCGGTGCCTACCCCCAGGCCGCTTGACAAGACATAGAAGAGTCCACCGCGGCCACACCGCACTCGGCGGCCAACCACCCGCCACCCGCATACCTAACCTCTCAGGTCAGTACAACGAGGTATTCTCAACGCCGCCCTCATGCGTACTGGCAGGGCCGGCCGTCGGCTCGCGTGGCTCAGAGGCCCTCGATAGCGGTTCACGCAGAGCCGCCGCTATCCACACTTGGGCTCTCGTGGCAAACCGAGTAGGCGCTCAGCCAGTATCATTCGTTGGATCTCGGTGGTGCCACCAAGGATGGTTTGTGCGGGACCAATAAGTAGTCGGTGGGCGAACTCGTCGTGCATTTCACGCGCTTCGAGGTCCGCCTCGAGCACCTGTGACCCGAGCTCGCCGATATCGCGCTGAGTCGTCGAGCTGAGCATCTTTAGGATCGAAAACGCCGGGGATGCGCCGTCTTCATCGCCGGTGGCGAGGGCCCGAAGCCAGGTCGCCCGAAGGAGCCAGACACTCGTCCACGCCTTCACCAGCTCATGGCGCAAAGGCTCGCTCAGCCGGTCGCGGCGCCGGGCTTCCTCGACCAACTGGTCCAACCATGTGAACATCTTTACCGCACCGGCACCAAGTGAGAGGCGTTCACGACCGAGGGTCGTCGTGGCGACCGCCCACCCTTGGCCTTCCTCGCCGAGAAGGGCGCCCTCCTCGAGGCGAACCGATTCCAGCCGGACTTCGTTGAATTTGCTTTCGCCGTCCATCTGTGCGATCGGGGTTACGGTGATGCCGGCCGACTTCATTGGGACGGCGAACGCGGACAGTCCGCTCCGGCCAGGGCCAGTGCGAGCGAGCAAGATGCCGTAATCGGCGACCTGGGCCGCGCTACTCCAGATTTTGTGCCCGTGAACCAGCCACCCCTTACCGTCACGGCGCGCGGTGGTGCGGACGGAGGCCAGGTCGGAACCGGCTTCCGGCTCGGAGAAAAGCTGACACCAAATGTGCTCCCCGGTTCGGATTGGCTCCAACTGCGCCATTTGATCTGGGCGCCCGAAACGAAAAAGGACAGGCCCGACGAAATCGGGGCCAACCATATTCAGTTGACGCGGCACTCCAGCACGGGCGCATTCCTCGGCGAGGATCGCCTGATAGATGATCGGAGCCTGCTGACCGCCATATTGCGGCGGCCAGTGGAGGCAGACATACCCGGCGGCCGCCAACTGGCGATGCCAAGCCCTGCCGGCTGTAATGTCACTGGAGGCGGGCGTGGGGCCGTAATCGCGAAGGCCAGCGGGGCGCGGTGTCTCCGCTAGCCACGCCACCAACCCCTTACGAAACGAATCCGCGCCAGCGCGAGGTCCGGTGTCCATATTCGTCACCATGGGGGCTCCTCGGGTGCAGAGCGGTTTTTGAATTGGATATTTTGGACCGCAAGGTTAGGGGGCGATGGCGCCGACCACGGTGCGAAGTGCGGCGGACGGCGTTCCAGATAGCTTCGAATTCCCTCGGCGAAGTCAGGGCGACCCACCGCTTCGTCGCGGAGGGTGTCGGCTCTTCGAACCACACTGCTAAAGTCCGTGTCCGTCGCATCGCGGATTTGCTGCTTGATGATCGCGACGCAGGTCGGTGACGCGGTTTCTGCTATCTCGTGGGCATAGGCGACGGCGTCCTCGACGACGTGGTCGACGGGGCTAAGGCGGTCTACCAGCCCTATCCGGTAGGCGTCTTCTCCGGTGATCACTCGGGCCGACATCAGCAGATCCAGCGCACGGCTGTGACCGATGAGTCGGGGCAAGATCCAGGCTAGGCCGTGCTCTGCGATCAATCCGCGTCGGGCGAACGCTGTAGTTAACTTCGCCTCCGGAGTGCAGAACCTGACATCACAGAACAAGGCTTCGGCCAGTCCGACGCCTGCCGCTGCACCGTTGATCGCGGCTATCAAGGGTTTCGTGAACGCCATGGGGGTGGTCCGGGGACGCGGATGTTCGGTTCGGTCCGGTGGGCTGGGTGCATCGTTGAGTTCTGTCATGTCAGCGCCGGCGCAGAATCCTCTGCCGGCGCCGGTCACCACGACGGCGCGAATATCGCCGCTCACTTCGGCCAGCTCCAGGAGGTCGAGATACTCGTCCTCCAGTTTCGGCGTCCAGGCATTTAGCCGGTCCGGGCGGTTGAAACTCAGCAACAGCACCTTGCCGCGGCGGTCCGCGAGGACCAGCGGCGAATCCAAACGCTCAGGCATTGTGGCCTCCGGCGGGCAGGTTGCTACTGCGCTTCTGCGTGACTCGGTGCGTGAGCCCCGTTGCGGGGCGCGCGCGGCGGCACCTTCCCCACACGACGTCCCGGCGTCCGGACGGCGTCGCTTGTTCGGTCCTCATCGATCGGTGCTCCCTGAGCGTTGTCTGTTGGTGACACTTGCATTCTCGGCGAACCGTGAGTATACATTAAATCCGTTAGATAATTTGTAATCAGGGTGAATTGCGGCGCAGGTGTTCTCTACGTCGCGCCGGTGCAGTCCCTGCTGCGCGTAAGCATCCGCCGAGACCGTCGACGTAAGTCGACGTCCGCATCGTGAACTAGGCACGGAGGGTACGACGTGACAACCGAGAGCAATTCCACGACCGAATCGCGTCTTGTGAGTGTCGAGCTGGATGGAACGGTGGGTCGACTTCGGCTTCATCGGCCGGCTAAGCGCAACGCACTCACCGCTCAGATGCGACAGGACCTCACAATTTTTCTCGGGCAGTTGGCCTCAGACGACCGCGTGAAGGTCGTGACGCTGATGGGAGATGGCGGCTACTTTTGCTCAGGTTACGACCGACACGAGTTGCACGCCGCGGCGCCCGGTGAGCTGCGATCGGCGATAACCGCCGATTCAGCCGCGTTGCATCGGGCGGTCGCTCACTTTCCAAAGCCGTTGATCGCTGGCATCGATGGCTATGCCTTGGGAGCCGGATTCGACATTGCGATGATGTGCGACATCAGAATCGCAACCGAGCGTGCGCAATTCGGTCACGTTGAGGTACCCGAAGGCGGTATCGCGCTGTATACGCCGATGCTCCGAGCTGTTGGCGCCACTTGGGCACGAGAGCTGTGTCTCACCGGGCGTCGCATCGACAGCGCAACTGCCAACCGGATCGGCGTCGTCTCGGAAGTGGTGTCGCCGGAGGACCTTGCCGAAGCGGTGGACCGCGAGGCTCAATTGGTATCGCGAGCAGCGCTTCGCACCCTGATGTACACCAAGAGCCTGTTTTCCACCCGCGATCAAACGGAGGAATGGTTGATCCGCGAACACGATGAAGCATTCAACAGCGGATTCCTCATAGGGCATGTCTAGCGCCACTTCCTCGGACGATTACTCAACGACAACGGCCACAGCCCTACAGCAGGCAACACAGAAGGACCGCAGTGGACTTCACCCTCACCGAGGAACAACAGCACCTGCAACAGGTGGCGCGGGCGTTCTTCGAAAAACGATCGCCAGAGGCGGAGGTGCGGCGGCTAATGGCCACCGGCCAGGGATTCGATCGCCAGCTGTGGGCGGACCTCGCTGACATGGGTCTGCTGGGGCTGTGTATACCGTCACAATGGGGTGGCAGTGATGCCGGGCCGGTGGAAGTAGGCATCGTGATGGAGGAAGCCGGCCGTGCCCTACTGGTCGCCCCGTACTTCGCTACCGTCGCACTGGCCATCCCGGCGCTTCTCTACACCCAGGACCATGCGGCGTGCGATGAGTACCTGCCGCGCATCGCATCCGGGCAGTGCGTCGCGACGCTTGCCGTCACCGAGCAGTCCGGCTCCTGGAACGCAGACACGACGGAGTCGTTGGCACGCCACGATGGCGCCGGCTGGCGACTCGAAGGCACGAAAGCGTATGTGCCCGCCGGGAATATCGCGGACTTAATCATCGTCACCGCACAAACACCCGCTGGCCCGAGTGTGTTCGCGGTCGATGCCCACAGCCCAGGCCTGATCGTCACCCCCCTCCCAACCATCGACCAGACGCGTAAACAAGCGACAGTGGAACTGCGCGACGTACCCGCGCGACTGCTGGGAGCACAAGCCGCAGCCCCACAGATTCTCGACCGAGTCCTCGACCTGGCCGCCGTTTGGTTGGCTGCTGAACAAAGTGGCGGTGCACGCCGCGCATTGGAGATGGCAGTCGCCTACGCCAAGATCCGGCACCAGTTCAATCGCCCGATCGGCTCTTTCCAAGCCGTCAAAACCATCTGCGCGGACATGCTCATCGCCGTCGAGTGCTCCACCTCGGCCGCTCTCTACGGCCTGTGGGCCGCAGCGGAGGCCTCCCCCGAGCTGCCCGTCGCAGCCAGTCTTGCCAAAGCGTTCTGCTCTGACGCCTTCAAAGAGGTGTCCGCCAAGAACATTCAGGTGCACGGCGGGATAGGTTTCACCTGGGAACATCCCGCTCACCTGTACTACAAACGTGCC
Source organism: Mycobacterium sp. (assembly GCF_049281135.1). Taxonomy (GTDB): domain Bacteria; phylum Actinomycetota; class Actinomycetes; order Mycobacteriales; family Mycobacteriaceae; genus Mycobacterium. The sequence goes on from NZ_JBAPRN010000676.1 coordinate 4,496, forward strand.
CGCAGCAGCGCTGTACTTCTCGGAGACGCGCGCCAGCACCGGGCGGCGCTCGCCTCCCGGATCGGTTACTGAAGGGAACCATCGAGATGGGACTGCTCGACAGTGTTCGGGTATTGGACCTCCACGGACTGCTGACCCGTCCTACGGAACCGGCCGCGAGAAACCACGGTTTCAACCGTCGGGAATTGTTTATTGATTCATGGCGGGTGTGCCATTTTCTCGAGGTCCGCGGGCATGGAACACACGGGGGAGGAACAGAGTGACTACTGGACGATTGGCCGATCGGGTGGCCGTGGTGACCGGCGCCGGTCAGGGATTGGGCCGCGCGATCGCCATTCGGTACGCCGCCGAGGGCGCCGACGTCGGCGTCGTCGACATCAACTTCGCTGCAGCGCGAGCGGTCACCGATGAGATCACCGCAGCGGGGGGAAAGGCGATCGCCGTCGCATGTGACGTCGGCAAGCGTGCCGACGTCGAGCAGGCGGCCGCGGTCATCGCCGACGCGTTGGGGCCCATCACCGTGCTGGTGAGCAACGCGGGAGTCACGCGTCCGGCGATGTTGTGGAAGATGTCTGATGAGCAGTGGTCCACCGTGATGGACATTCATGTCAATGGCGCTTTCCATTGGCTACAGGCGGTGGTGGCCGGCATGAGGCACGCCAAGAAGGGGTCTATCACTCTGACCACGTCGGCAGCCGGCATCACTGGGACCATCGGCCAGATCAACTACTCCACGGCGAAATCCGCGCTACTGGGGATGACCCGCTCGGCGGCCCGCGAACTCGCCGACTACAACATCGTTGTCAACGCGGTCGCGCCGGTCGCTGCGACCCCGATGACGGAGACGATTCGCACTGACGAGCGATTCAAAGACACTTACCTCGAACGGATTCCGCTCAAGCGATGGGTCGAACCGGACGAGATCGCCGGTGCATACGTCTTCTTGGCGTCGGATGAGGCCAGCTACATGACGGGACAGGTGGTGGCTATCGACGGCGGTTTGGTGATGGTCCGGTGAGGCTACCGCCGGCGCCGCCCGAACTGCCCGGGTTCGCTGCTGACCAAACGATTGCCACCACGACATTAGGGATCTGATATGCATCATGAGATCACGATCACTACCGCGAATCATGTTGCGGTCATACAGATCTGTCGGCCGCCGGCCAACTATTTCGATCACGGGCTCATCGGTGAGCTTGTTCGCTCGGCATTCGAGCTGCAAACGAACGGGACACGGGTCATTGTGCTGTGTTCTGAGGGCAAACACTTCTGCGCCGGCGCCAACTTCGCCAGTCAGGCGCTGGAGAACGACCGAACTCGGAGCTCGAAACTGCTGTACCGCGAGGCGATCCGACTATTCGAAGTGGAGATTCCGATCATTGCCGCCGTGCAAGGCTCGGCGGTCGGTGGCGGCCTCGGCCTGGCCTGTGCGGCGGATTTCCGGGTCGCGTCGCCGGGCACACGCTTTCATGCCAACTTTTCCTCGCTGGGATTTCATCAGGGCTTTGGGCTCAGTGTGACGTTGCCTGAGATCGTCGGTGCTCAGCAGGGGATGGACCTGCTGTACACGAGTCGTCGGATCGACGGACAACGGGCCCTGGAGATCGGCTTGGCCGATCGCCTGGTACCTGATGGCGACACACGCGACGCGGCGCTCAACTGGGCCGAAGAAATCGCCCAAGTCGCACCGTTGGCCGTCCGTTCCATCAAGGCGACCCTGCGCGGGGGGCTGATCCAGCGGGTCCGCGCAGTCCTCGATCGTGAGCTCGCCGAACAGGGGCGACTGTGGGCAACCAAGGACAGCGAAATTGGTATCGCCGCCAACCTGGCCCGTGAGCGGCCAATCTTCGTTGGCGAATGAGCGGTCCTTCGGTTCCTAGCACGTCGAGTTGGTCACTTCCGACACTGACTTCCGGATCTCGAGAGGTCGATATCGAACACAACAAGAGCAGGGGCAGTGACCGAGGCGACAATCGACGGAGCTTCGGCGATTGTCAGCCGTGGAGCTGGCGGTCTTGGCGAGACGACGGTATGCCGCCCGCACACGAGGGTTGGGTATGGTCATCCTCGATCGGGCCGAAGACAAGGACATCGCGATGGCCGATGAATCGGGCAGCAAGGCCACCTTGTTCAGTACTGATGTGACCGGCGACGACAGCTTCAACGCCGCGATCGAACAGGCCAACTGGGTTTCCCCTGAAATCGTCGAGGCTTTTTATGCTGCGGCCGGTTGGTCCGCAGCAAGTCTCTCGTATTGGATTGGCGCCATCAATGCCGCCGAGCTGTGTCGGCGTCGGGTGTTGTAGAAGTCCTGGCACCACACCACCTGGCGTGCATGGGCTTTGGTGGTGAAATGATGCCGGGACAGGACCTCGTGTTCGAGGGTCGAGAAGAACGCCTCCGCGGCGGCGTTATCGAAACATGAACCGACCCTTCCCATCGATTGGGACACCCCGAGCTTTCGGCAGAGAGTCGTGAAACCCGCTGCAGTATAGTATGCGGCACCCGGCGCATGGTCCTCTGGTCAGCGACGAAGCGGGCCACGCGCACTTCGTCGCCTCGTTGACCCAGAGAACCACCGATCGTTTCGAAACATCGCGCTCCATCCGCAACTTGGCGTTCTCGGCTCGCAACCGCTTCAGCTCCGCGGCATCCCCGGTCGAAAGCCCTTGCGTGCCATCGTGTTCAGCGCGGTCCTTGGCACCCAGTTGCCCAGGGTGCCCGGGCGCACACCCAGGTCCCGGGATATCTGGGCGATCGGCTTACCGGTCTCACGGACGATGCGCACCGCACCCTCCCGAAACTCCGGATCGAACTTCCTTCGCGAATTTGGCATAACTACACCTCATAGTCCATGCCTCCACGGTTTTGGGGGATATCCAGATGCCGATCCTGGCGCCAGTGATTGACGGTGCGCCAAGGCACGTTGACAGAGGGTTGACGAGTGGGCAAAGCTCGTTCCCTCGGCAGTCTCGGGGCTGGGGGGAAAGCTCATCAAGATTTGGCCGTCGGGGTCTACCGTGTACCGGCCGCTCCAGGATGCGTTCTCCAACGATGACGAGGTCGCGCAACTCGTCAATTCATTGACCGAGGATGGTGCGCAGGCTGTATCTCAGTTGAGCATGCCGGCAACGGCTGTCATGTCAGCGACAATGTCAGGAACCCGTGGGCAATCGTAGCACCGTAGGGGCTTTCAGTTTTTGCGCGGTCAGCGTAGACATGAATCCATTGATTGTCTTCAGTGACGTCGACGAACGCGTCAAAACGCATCTGGTCTAACTCTTTTCATCCGCTGGCGCCCAACTCCTGTCCCACGGACGCTACGGCCTCGTCGAGTGACCAGATAACTTTCATCAGTCGTCGCTCCTTGTCCCGGGTGATGAACCGAATCGATCGATTCGGTCCGTCGGACGGAACGTCATACCGCGCACGCACGTCGGAGAGCGACAATACCGGCCGCGTCGTACCCGATCTCGGAGAGAACGGCATCGGTATGCTCGCCGACTTGCGGTGCACGGCAACGGATCCTTCCGGGCGACGCGGACATCACGACGGGAAATGCCACCAGAGGAACGGGCTTGCTCGCCGTGGGATAACCGACCGGCTCGAACGCCCGGATCTGTTGTGTGTGGGGGAGCTCGAGTGCCTCGCGCGGTGAGAGAACCGGGCCGCCAGGCACTTTGAACTTTGCCATCGCACTGAGGCACTCGTCGGTCGTCCGGTCCGCGCACCAGGCTCCCATGTACGCCGACAACGCCGCACCGTGCTCACCGCGAGACGCATCGGTCTGAAAACGACTGTCCTCAAACAGTTCCCGGCGATCGATCATCTCGGTCCAGCGGCGGAACTGAGGTGAGCCGATCACCGTGCACATGATCCAACCGTCGCGTGTCCGGAACAGGTCCGACGGACCCATGATGTGCCCGCGGTTGTGGATGGATTCACGGTCCAACCCCAGCATCGACTCCTCAATCAGCGCCGTGCTGTTGGACGTCACCGCGGTGCGAAGAAGGGCGGCCTCGATCAGCTGCCCTGCGCCGGTGCGCATTCGGTGCATCAACGCCGCCAACGTCGCCATGGCGGCCAACATCCCGGTGGAGAAGTCGGTGTGCGACGCGACCGCACGCGTGGGGCTACCCGGCGGGCCCGTGAGATAGATCTGTCCCGACGAGGCCTGGGCGAGCGCTTCGAAGCCGACCTTGTCGCTCCACTCGCCCCCGGATCCCCATGCGTTCACAGTCGTCACGATGATGTCACTCTTGATGGCCCGCAGCGTTTCGTAATCCAGTCCCGTCGACCGTAGAGCCTGCACCGGAAGATTGGCCACCACGACGTCCGAGGTGGCGACGAGGCGGGTGAGGACGTCGCGACCGGCAGGCTTGGTCAGGTCCAGGGTGATGCCCCTCTTGCCGCGGTTGCACTGCAGGTAGACCGCACCTGTCCCGTCGGCGGTGACCGGCGAAACCCACCGGTCCTCGCTACCGCCGACCCGGTCGACACGGATTACCTCCGCCCCGAGATCGGCCAGCAAGGCAGCGCAGTACGGCCCTGCGATGTAGGTGCCGAAATCGAGGACCCGGATGCCGTCCAAGACCCCCACGTCACTAACCGATGTGGGCGGCAAGTGTGGCCCGATGTGTCGAAGCGTCGCCGAGTAGCACAGCGCTGCTACGTGCACGCTTGTCGTACAGATGAGCCGGCACGTCGCACGGCACCGACACTGCGTCGCCGCCGGCCTCCTCAACCGCCTCAACCGTGTCACGCAGCGTACCCGCGATCTTCGGGTTGGGCGCCTCGGTCCGAGCCAGGATCGCCACGCGCGCCCCGTCGGCGGCCACCCGCACAGCGATCTCGCGACCAATGCCTCGGCTAGCGCCGGTCACCACGACAACCTGATCCACCAAAGTCCGGCGACGCTCACCTGCCACTGTGCACTCTTTCCTAGGACGCCTGGCCGCATTGCCGACCGGAATGATATAACTATATCTCGTATTCGCGGTCTGGATCTACCCGGCCGTTGACCGGTGACGAAAAGAGGCGGTATGACGAGATTTATTTCGTTCGGCACGTACCTGCCACCGTGGCAGCTGGGCAACCGGAGGGTCAAAGGACCCGACGAGGACGCGCTAACCATGGCGGTGGCGGCAGGACGGGCGGCAGACCCGGCCATGTCAGCACAACGGGTGGTGCTGGTCACTCGCGACTTCCCGCTGTTGGAGGGCGGTAACGGCGCGGCACTGCTCGCAGGGCTGTCATTGGCGCAGACAATCCCGGTCACCGAGGTGTTGGGGGGTGGCCCTGCTGTGCTGGACCAAATCCTCCAAAGTGGCCCCGGCACACTCGTGGTCGCTGCTGACGACAACGAGTCGGCGGTAGGCGCCGCGGCGGCGCTTGTTGGCGAAGCCGACAGCGGCTGCGAGCTGCTGGCCGTCGGACGGCGCACGGGCAGCTTGCCGATGCAGGCGCGCGGGGCGGACGGTGCGCGGCATCTGTACGCGGATCCGAGGCTGCAGCGTGAAATCGGTGTCCGTTCGGCCTTGCCGCACCTGGGCCTGTCGCGATCTGAACCGATCGTGGCGGTCGCCGGCGTGAAGACGAGCGAGCTGGGCAACGGATTCGACACCGCAGCGGCGTCGAATGATCCCTCGCCGGGATCCGCGGCAGTGATCAGGCTCATCGCCGCAGCGGCGGAGGATGCGCAGGAGGGGGTGGTGCTCGCAGTGGAGCACGCCAGCATCGGTGCGGCGCTTCTGCGTGAAGGTCCCACCGCACCCCGCGTCACGCGTGACGAGGCACCTGCACGTGAGCTGCCGAAGCTGCGCACCACGGTCGGCAACGGTATCCCGATATCACTTCCCGCCTATGCACGCGCGTTCGAACCCAAGCTGCGTTGGGAAGCAGCCGTTTTCGATGACAACAGCGGTGTCGACGATGTGCCGTTGACCCCGCCGCGGCTACGTGTCAGCCCCGCCGGTGAGCTCTTGAATTACAGACTGTCACCGTTGCCGCGTACCGGGGCCATCTACACCCAAACAACCATCCGTATCCCTGTGCCTGACCTGCCCGGCCCGTACTCGCTTGCCGTCGTTGAGCTCGACGACAGTCCGGTACGGGTCCTGCTCAAGCTCACCGGCGTGCCCGCCGGTGAGGCGAACATCGGCCAACACGGCTCGGTGGTGCTGCGCAGAATCGCGACGCGCGCAGGCATCCCCGATTACGGATACATGTTCTGGCCTGGAAAGTTGGAGAACCTTGAGTCCGCGGGAGCGCTGCGATGAGGAGAGTCGCGATGGTCGGTGCTGGAATGACTCCGTTCGGGGAGCATTTCGGCCTAGGTATCAAGGATCTGCTGCCGATGGCCTACGCCGAAGCCGTTGCGCATGTGGACAAAGGTATCGATCGCTCTGAGATCCAGGCTGCCTGGTTCGGCTCGCTGACCACCACCGACGGTTTCCCCTCGGGCATTCTCGCCGACACCCTCGATCTCGTCGAAATCCCCGTCACACGTGTGGAGAACGCGTGCGCCACCGGCAACGACGCCATTCGCAACGGGACCATCGCCGTGGCGTCGGGAATGTACGACGTGGTTCTGGTCGTCGGCGCGGAAAAAGTTCGTGAGACCGCGTCTAATGTCTCGTTTTGGGAATGGGCTGCGATGACCCGAGACGTCGCATGGGATTACCCGCTGGGCCTGATTGCCCCGGCGAACTTCGCACTGCACGTCGCCCGCTATCTGCATGAGTCGCCTGCCACGAGGGAGCACATGGCGATGGTGGCGGTCAAGAACCACTTCCATGCGCTAAAAAACCCGAAAGCTCAACTGCGCTACGAGATCACCGTCGAGCAGGCACTGGCTGCGCCGCTGATTGCCGATCCGTTCGGAGTGTATGACTGCACGCCGCAAAGCGATGGTGCAGCCGCGGTGATCCTGGCCGCCGAGGAGATCGCGGACCGTTACACGGACCGACCGGTGTGGGTGCGCGGCGTCGGGATCGGTATGGACCGCGTGATGCACCAACACAAGAAGGATATGACCTCGTTTCCGCCGACGATTCGCGCCGCCAAGGCGGCGATGTCGATGGCCGGGGTGACGCCACGGCAGATCGATGTCGCCGAAGTTCATGACTGTTTTACCGGCGTCGAGCTGATCAACTACGAAGATCTGGGTTTCGCCAGTCGCTTTGAGGCTTACAAGCTCATTGAGGCCGGCGAGACCTACGTTGGCGGGTCGATGCCGGTCAATCCCAGCGGCGGCCTCAAGGCTAAGGGCCATCCACCCGGCGCTACCGGCGTCGCACAGTGTTATGAGTTGTTCAACCAACTGCGCGGAGAAGCGGAGAATCAGGTCGACAGTGCTCGAATTGCGCTGGCGCACAACATTGGTGGACCGACAGCAGTCGCGGCGGTAACCGTCCTTTCGGCAGACAAGGATTGACAGGAACATATGACTACATCCGAGATCTCCACGTTGGCTGCCTATGACGGGTTTGCGCCGTCGGTGCTGGTGGAGAAAAGAGGCGACGTACACCTGGTCAGCATCAACCGGCCCGAGGCGCTCAACGCGGTCAACGAGCCGCTACACGACGCGCTGGGCAGCATCTGGCGCGTTTTGGGCGACGACGACGATGTGCGCTCTGTCGTCATCACCGGGGCAGGCGGCAAGGCCTTCTCGGCCGGCGGTGATATGGTGATGTTCGGGCGCCTGATCGAGGACGCCGACGCGCGGGCTCGCCAGATCGCCGGTGCCCGAACGGTGTTCACCGAGGTGATCAACTTCGGCAAGCCACTCGTGTCGGCAGTCAGCGGACCCGCGGTGGGGCTGGGCTGCTCGTTGGCGCTGTTGTCTGATCTGTTGGTGATGGGGGAGAGCAGTTATCTGGCCGACCCACACGTTGCAGTAGGACTCACTGCCGGCGACGGCGGAGCGGCGATGCTGCCGCTGCTCATCGGGATGATGAAAGCCAAAGAATACGTGCTGCTTGGTGACAAGATCACGGCGCCGATCGCTAAAGAACTCAACCTGGTTACCCGCGTAGTACCCGACGACAAGGTGCTCGACGAAGCCTTGGGCCTGGGAGCTCGGCTGGCCGCTTTGCCCGCCCAGGCCGTGCAGTCGTCGAAGATCGCGATGAACATGCACCTGTCTCGGGCGGCGTTTGGGGTGCTGGAGTACGCACTGGCCGCCGAATACACATCGTTTTCCACCCAGGACTTCAAGGACCGCGTGAACACGTTCCTCACACGCTCCAAGCGGCCCTAGGCCATAGCTCCGCACGAAGGGTAGCCGCTACCATCAGGCACCGGCATCCGAGCCCGCGCCCTGCCTGTAGGAATAGGTTGACAAATGGGTGGCCCTTGACGGACCGGACTGCGATTGAGGCTCCGCCGTTTTCGTCCCGACCCGCCGGGCCAACTTGGGCCACGTGAAATACCGTCGGCGTGCGTCGTCGCCAGTGCTGCTCATTCCAACAGGTCGACGACCGTCGACAGTTCTGAACCCGACAACGCGTATTCCTCGGCCTTTTTGAGGTGGCGACTCCACAGGTCTACAGCACCGTCGGCATCGCCTGCCTTGATCATTTCCAGTACCATTTGGTGGGTCTTGGACGCGCGCCTGCCCGCCTGAGCGGCTCGCGGCCCCTTGCTCGGCTGTATTGACCGGTTTGCCTTCTCGATGATGTGGTAGAGCATCTCACTGACGATCTGCATGGTCTTGTTCCGCGACAGTCTGGCTATCGCGGTATGAAACTCGGTGCGCGCGTCGACCGCCGCATCGCCTTCCACGTCGCCCTCCAGCGCAACGATCATCTCGAGTTCGGCGATGGCAGCGCGCGGTTGCTCCGTGGCGAGCTGGAAGATCATCGGTGTTTCGATGTTCGCGCGTGCAGCGTAGACATCTTTGAGAGTCACGCCCTCGTACTCCAAAATGAGGCCGGCGTACCGCGCGAGTGTTTGACGCTGCGGACGAGTCACGCGTGCTCCACCACGCACCCCGCGTTCGACCTTGATCAAAGACTCCGACTCGAGGACCCGAAATGCCTCTCGCAGTGTTGGCCGTGACACCCCGAACCGTTCCATGAGCGTGGACTCCGATGGCAGCATGTCACCTTCGGCGATTTCGCCGCGGACCATCATCCGCCGCAAAACGGTGGCAACCCGTTCGGCCATTTTCGGTTCCCGAAGGCTATCGACCTGCACGTACGACTCCTCCCGATGACCGCGCACATAGCGCGATTCATTTAACTAGTGCGATATTAGCCTGTTTAAGCCTAGTCCGCCCGCGCCGCTGTCTCCAGGCACGGCGGTTCATCAGCGATTCCCGCGTGCCGCGGGGTGCTTTCTGATTCAGGTAGTTGAGGGCATTGCGGATCATCGGATACAGGTATCGGCAGAGTCGCGCATCGGTCCTGGCGACCACGTATGCGCCATGTAGCGCAATGCCTGCAGTCGCAGAACACGGTCGATGGACACTTCTTCGCCAGCGAGCCCAGGGACGGGGAACGAGGGCAGCCCCTTTCGGAATTGCCCTAACACACAGTGTCAATATATGCAGCTATTAATCTCCATTGGAAACTCGAGTCCTTTTCGGCGGCTCTTACCCCCAAGGTTTGGCGCCCCTCGGGTCCACAGCCGGCTTCTGGCGTCAGTCGCTCGCAGGAAGCGGCTTGGCGTCTTTGAGGTTGAGTGGCGTATCCCCGATACTAAGAGTTCCCGTACCGGACTTAGTCACGAGCACTTCGGCGCCGGTGTCATCGACGTAACGCTTGCCCATGACGTTTCCCGTGCAGAATGCCGGATTCGCGGTGGCGCCGGGCGACGTCGGACCGGCGACGGGCACCATCGGCACGCCACCGGCACGCAGGTCCTTGAAGGCGTCGCTGACCCGGATCACTATGACCTCGGTCTGGCACACCTGGCTGCGTAAGCGGGTTCCGTTCTTGATCATTGCGTGCTCCTTCAGTGATTGGTGGCCGACCGACTTTCGACTCTCGCCGGTTGAAGTTCCTCGAGGAGTTGGCGGCGCAGCACTTTGCCGGTGGTGTTGGCGGGCAGGTGATCGCGGAACACCACTCGGTCCGGAGTGCGCGAACTGCGCAGGCTGCGACGAACATGCTCGCGCAATTCATCCGGATCGGGTGTGACGCCCCCCACCGGGACGACAACTGCGACGATGATCTGACCCCACTGGAGGTCGTCGACGCCGACGACTGCCACGTCACGAACGTCTGGATGCTCGACGAGTGCGTCCTCCACCTCAGCTGGCGCGATGTTTTCGCCTCCGCGGATGATCGTGTCGTCGCCGCGGCCAATGACGAAGAGATAGCCGTCCTCGTCGATCGTGGCTAGGTCTTTGGTCGCGAACCATCCGGCAGCGTCCAATACCGAGCCGATTCCGCTATAGCGGCCAGACACCTGTGGCCCGCGGACGAACAGTTCGCCGGTCTCGTTGGGCCCCAGCCGGCCGCCGTCCTCGCCACGGATCTCGATCTCGATACCGGGTACGGGCCTGCCCACCGAGCCCAGTCGTCGAGCCACAGATTCGTGGGCGGCGCGCAGGGCAACGCGGTGGTCGGCTGGCGTCAGCACCGCGATCGTGGAACTTGTCTCGGTCAGACCGTAGGCGTTGACGAAGCCCACCTCCGGCAGCAGATCCAACGCCTTGCGTACGAGCGGCAAAGCCACTTTCGAGCCGCCATATGCCAAGTTCTGAAGCGTTGGCAATGCAATCATTTCGCTGTCCAGTAGTGCGACAATCCGATCGAGCATGGTTGGGACCACCGTGGCGGTGGTGATGCGCTCGGCGATAACGAGACGGACCC
>NZ_JBAPRN010000677.1:0-6024 GCF_049281135.1 Mycobacterium sp.
TCACCGACCTGGGCGGGGATTCGCTGTCTGCGTTGACGTTCTCCAATTTGCTTCACGAGTTGCTGGGCGTCGAGGTGTCGGTGGGGGTGATTGTCAGTCCCGCGAGCGACCTGCGCCAGATCGCCGACTACATCGAGACCGAGCGCCGGTCGGGTTCGACGCGTCCCACCTTCGCCACCATCCACGGAAAGGGCGAAACCACCGTCTACGCAAGTGATTTGACACTGGACAGGTTCATCGACGCCGCGACCCTGACTGCGGCGACCACACTGCCGCGAGCCGCCGCGGAGCCACAGACCGTCCTGCTCACCGGCGCCAACGGGTACCTCGGTCGTTTCGTGACGCTGGAGTGGCTGGAACGGCTGTCCCGCACCGGCGGCAAGCTGATCACCATCATCCGCGGCAGCGATGCCGACGCGGCACGTGCGCGACTGGAGACGGTCTTCGACAGCGGAGACCCCGAGCTGCTCGGTCACTTCCGTGAGCTGGCCACCGAGCACCTGGAAGTCATCGTCGGCGACATCGGCGAACCCAACCTCGGCCTCGACGACGCGACCTGGCAGCGATTGGCCGAAAGCGTGGACCTGATCTCGCACGTCGGCGCGTTGGTCAATCACGTGCTGCCCTACGACCAACTGTTCGGCCCCAACGTTGTCGGTACCGCCGAGGTGATCAAGCTGGCGATCTCCTCGCGGATCAAACCGGTCACCTTCATGTCGACGGTGGCGGTCGCCATGCCGATCGCGCCCGAGAAGTTTGTCGAGGACGGCGATATCCGCGTCATCAGCCCTGCGCGCGCGATCGACGACTCGTACGCCAATGGCTACGGGAACAGCAAGTGGGCCGGGGAAGTCCTGCTGCGTGAGGCGAATGACCTGTGCGGCCTGCCGGTGGCGGTTTTCCGCTCCGACATGATCCTGGCCCACAGCCGATACGTCGGGCAGCTCAATGTGGTCGACAATTTCACCAGGCTGCTCTTGAGCCTGCTGACCACAGGTATCGCTCCCGGGTCCTTCTATCAGACCGACTCGGCGGGGAATCGGGCCAGGGCGCACTACGCCGGAGTGCCCGCCGACTTCGTCGCCGAAGCCGTCACCACGCTGGGGAAGCAGGTCACCGACGGGTTCCGTTCTTTCGATGTGGAGAATCCGCACGACGACGGCATCTCGTTGGACACCTTCGTGGATTGGCTCATCGACGCCGGCCACAAGATCCACCGGATTGGCGACTACAACGAGTGGCTCACCCGGTTTGAAACCACGCTGAAAGCGCTACCGGAGAAGCAACGACAGCGGTCGGTGCTGCCTCTGCTCGGCGCCTATCGCAAACCCGAAAAGGCGCTGCGCGGCAGCCCAACCCCCACCGAGGTTTTTCGCACCGCAGTTCAGGCGGCCAAAATCGGCGCAGACAAAGACATTCCCCACCTGTCGAGCGCACTGATCGACAAATACGTCACCGACCTGCAGCACCTGGCTCTGCTGGCGAATCACGGCTAGCCCGACGGCGCGGGTTGTGGCGGCGCGCCATCTCAATCGAGCAGCGAATTCACGTTTTGGCCAGACAGCGGTGGGCACTCGCAGCAAGATCAATCCATGACGAGCGCAAGCGCGGCGAGGCCGGACGCAGCGGGTCGTCATGCATAGACGAGTGCGATGTCGCTGAGAGCAGAGGGAAGTCCGATGGCCAAGACGAGTGCTAGCCCAGACCGAGCGGACAATTTGGCGCAGTTGTTCCTGCAGCGCGTCGAAAAGTCAGGAGACAACGAGGCCTTCCGCATCCCCGAGAACGGTGGCTGGACCTCGGTCACCTGGAACCAGGCCGCCCAGCGGGTGGAGGCGTTGGCGGCCGGCCTGCTGGCGCTCGGTGTCGAGCCTGAAGACCGAGTCGGCATCGCCTCTGCCACCCGGCTGGAATGGATCCTGGCCGACCTGGCGATCCTGTGCGCCGGAGCCGCAACGACCACCGTCTACCCGAGCACAAATGCCGAGGACACCGCTTACATCCTGGCCGACTCCGGTTCGAAGATCGTCTTCGCCGAGGACGACACCCAGCTCGAGAAGCTGAACCAGCAGCGCAGCGAGCTGCCGAATCTGACCAAGGTCGTGCTGTTCGACGGATCGTCGGACGACGACTGGGTGATCACCCTGGACGACCTGGCCGACCAGGGTGCGAAGTACCTGGCCGAGCATGCCGACTGCGTAAGCAAGGTCGCCGACGAGATCAAGCCCGAGCAGTTGGCGACGCTGATCTACACGTCCGGGACCACCGGCAAGCCGAAAGGTGTGCGACTGCGCCACGAGGCCTGGGTGTACACCGGCGGTGTGATCTCCGACATGGGTCTGCTCGACGGAAACGATCTGCAGCTGCTGTGGCTGCCTCTGGCGCACGCCTTCGGCAAGGTGCTGATCGCCACCCAGGTGGCGTGCGGTTTCGCCACCGCGATCGACGGTCGCGTCGACAAGATCGTCGAGAACTGCGGGATAGTGAAACCGACCTTCATGGGCGCCGCGCCGCGCATCTTCGAAAAGGCTTACAACAAGATCGTCACGCAGCAGAAGGGCGCCCAAGCCGTCCTTTTCGGGTGGGCGTTCGCGGTGGGTAAAGAGGTCGCCCGCCGCCGCCGCGAAGGCAAATTCGTCTGGCCCCATTTGGTGCTGCAGGAACGCCTGTTCGACCGGCTGGTGTTCGACAAGATCCGCGACGTGTTCGGGGGGCGGATCCGGTTCTTCATCTCCGGTTCCGCGCCGCTGAACCGCGATATCGCCGAATGGTTCGAAGCGGCAGGCGTTTTGATCCTCGAGGGCTACGGGCTGACCGAATCGTCGGGCGCCGGCTTCATCAACCGGCCGGACAACTACAAGCTCGGCACCGTTGGATTGCCATTCGAGGGCACCGAGGTTCGCATCAGCGACGCCGGCGAGGTGCAGTTCCGCAGCGACTGCGTGATGGCCGGCTACCACCACTTGGACGACGCCACCGCTGAGGCGCTGAAGGACGGCTGGCTGTCCACCGGGGATCAGGGCAAGCTCGACGACGACGGCTTCCTGTCCATCACCGGCCGGATCAAGGAATTGTTCAAGCTGTCCAACGGCAAATACGTCGCACCGCCGGCCATTGAGGCGAAATTCGCGACGCTATGCCCGTACGCCAGCCAGTTCATGGTGTTCGGCGAGGGCAAGAACTTCGCAGCCGCTCTGGTCACGCTCGACGAGGACTCGATCAGCGGGTGGGCCAAGGACAATGGGCTGGGCGGCAAGTCGTATCAGGACCTCACGAAATCCGACGAGGTGCACGACATGATCGACGAGCACGTCAAGAAGCTCAACGCCAGCCTGAACCGGTGGGAGACGATCAAGAAGTGGGCGGTGCTCGACCACGACCTCTCCGTCGACGGTGGCCAGTTGACACCGTCACTCAAGGTCAAGCGCGGCGTTGTCGCTGAGCAAAACAAGGAGACCTTGGATGGCTTCTACTCCTGAGCCGGTCGCCGAGCCGTCGGCTGGGCTTCCCGATGCCGCTAACGCCGCGCTACCGGGACCCCTGCTCCGCACGCTCGAGTGGCGCACCGGTCTGGAGTACGTTTCGGCTCGTCTGGCAATGCGCCGCATCGCGGGCTGGCCGCGCGGCGACGGGCATCCCGTTCTCGTGCTGCCGGGGTTCCTGGCCGGCCCCGGATCGACCGAACTGCTGCGTAACGTGTTGCGCCAGTTGAATTATCGGGTCTACGACTGGGGCCTGGGCACCAACATGGGTTATCGCGCCAGCATGACGGAAACGCTACCGGCGCGCCTGCACCACATCCGGGACCGAACCGACGGCCGCCGGGTGAGTCTCATCGGCTGGAGCGCCGGCGGTATCTACGCTCGCGAACTGGCCCGCACGCTGCCCGACGATGTCCGGTCGGTGATCACGCTGGGGTCACCGTTTCGGGGCAATCACCAGGCCAGCACCGTGTGGCGGGTATGGCGCCTGGTGAATCGTGGTGCCGACGCCAGCGAAGCCGTCTCCGAACGGGCGCTGGACCGGCGAGCCCAACCACTGTCGGTGCCGACGACCTGCATCTACAGCAAATCGGACGGCATCGTAGCCTGGCAGTGCTGCACCAGCGTGCCCGCCGCTGCAACGGAGAACATCGAGGTACGCAGCAGCCACTTGGGTTACGGCCACAACGTCCAAACGCTGTCGGTGATCGCCGACCGGCTGGCTCAACCCGAAGGCGGCTGGCAGCCGTATCGGCGCTGACTGCAACATAGAAGTCGGGATTTCGTCGATGCCGATTGTGCAGCTTGCGCACGTGGAAATGGCGAAATCACGTATTCGAGCTGCACAGTCGCCACGCTCGCGCACCAAGTGACCCACCCGCGCGAGGTGTCGGGCTGGCCAATACCGCCGCTACAGACGGTGAACAGGGTACGAAAACCACTCTCGGTAAAGCGGATTGACGGGTGGTCGATTGCCCGGCCGATCCGGGCTGCGAGATGATCGGGAGATGGTCGACATCGATTTTTCGCTGCTGGACGTGCCACGGTCAGCGCCGGTGGATGACCCGGAGGCGTTTTTGCGGACCGCGATCGCCTGGCACTTCGGCGAGGAAACCGGCAGCGCGTTCTGGCTGCGGACGGCCCGCACGCTGGACTTCAACCCGCTGACCGACATCAACACCTTCACCGATCTACGACTGTTTCCAAATCTTTTGAGTGAATTGCGAACCGAGGCCGTCGAAGACCTGATTCCGCGTGGGTACGGATCACCGCCGCCGGTGCCTCAGATCTTCGAATCCGGTGGTACCACAGGCGCACCGAAAAGGACTGTCCAGCTGCCGGATTGGGTAGCCCAGATCGTCGAGTGGCAGACCGAGGATTTCGCCGGCGGCGGCTTCCTGCGTGGCCGCGGCTTCCTGTGCATGATGCCGAGCGGGCCGCACGGCGTGGGCTACTTCTCTCGCCTGGTCTCCGAGCGGCTCGGCTCGACCTTTCACGCCATCGACCTGGACCCACGATGGGTCAAGAAGATCACTGCCCGCAACGCCGCTTCGGAGGTGGCGGCCTACGTCGACCATCTCGTCGAGCAGGCCGTTCATGTGCTGCAGACCCAGCGCATCGCGAACCTGCACACCACGCCACCGCTGCTCGAGGCCATGGCCCGCAATGACGACGTGGTCAACCTGATGAACGAGAAGATCGGCTTCATGCTGCTCAGCGGTGCGCACGTGGACGTCGACACGCTGGATCTGCTGAGCGGGATCTTCCCGAAGACGACGATCACGATGGCGTTTGGCAGCACGATGATTCTTTCCCAGGCGATCACCCGCCGCCGCGACGACGACCCGTTCGTCTTCCACCCACGCAGTCCGTACGCAACCTTCTGGGTCATGGATCCCGATAGCGGCGACGAAGTGCCGTACGGCCACCGCGGCCAGGTGGTGATGAATCACATCAGCAAGGGCATGTTCCTGCCGAACAATCTGGAACGCGACAGTGCCATCCGGATGCCGGGACTCCCCGGTCAGGTCGGCGATTCGGTTAGCGAGGTGCGGCCCGTCGCCTCCTTCGAGGGCGAACCGGTCATCGAAGGCGTTTACTGAGATGGCCTCCGACGCAACGGATCTGATCGCCATCGATGCGCTGGGCCCCGACGGGGCCTACCGGACCCGCAACCGCGAACCGGTCATGACCACCGATGGCGTCGCCGTCGCCGAACTCAGCATGGCGCCATCGCTGTACGTCACGCGCGCCATCAGCGCTCAACGCGGTGTCCGGCCGCTGCCCGCGCGCGAACGGGACGCCGCGTTGGGCAAGGCCGCCGATGCTTTTGCCAATGGGGTGATCGCCGGGCTGGACTTCGACGCCTACATCGTTGCGGCCAGCCGGATTTCGGGCGTGCCGATCTCGGTGACCCGGGCCGGCGCCCGCAGCGTTGCCGACGGTGTCGCATCGGCTTTCGGCGCGGTGCACGCGGCCCGGCCGTCGGGAGCGGTGCTCGACTGGCGTGACGGGCGCGCGGGCGGCGCGGTGTGGGCCCGGC
>NZ_JBAPRN010000678.1:0-5135 GCF_049281135.1 Mycobacterium sp.
CCACTGCCCCTTCGATTCACCGACCATGTCAGTCCTGGTGAATTTCTCGGCGCCGTCGGGAAAATGGCCGCAGAAGATCACCGCGTTGGCCCAAAGGTTGCGGATCACGTTGGCGACCGCATTGGCCTTCAACGTCGACTTGTAGCTCGCGCCGGGTGACAGCGACGTCAGTGCCGGGAACGCGACGTAATCCTTGAAAACCTGGCGACCGGCCTTGACCATGAACTCGTCGACCCGCTCGCGGGCGTCGTCGTTGTCGATCCGCTTCTTGACGATCTTGCCGATCTCCACGTGCTGGAGGCCGACGCCCCATTCGAATCCGAGCGCCAGCAGCGCGTTGTAGACCAAGTTGAACAGGTTGAAGCGCTTCCAGGGATGGTCGCGGGTGACGCGCAGCAGGCCGTAGCCGACGTCGTCGTCCATGCCGAGGATGTTGGTGTACTTGTGGTGCACGAAGTTGTGGGTGTAGCGCCAGTGCTTGGACGATCCGCTCATGTCCCACTCCCACGACGAGGAGTGAATCTCGGGATCGTTCATCCAGTCCCACTGGCCGTGCATGACGTTGTGGCCGATTTCCATGTTCTCGACGATCTTGGCCACGCCAAGGGTCGCGGTGCCCGCCCACCAGGCCGACCGGCGCGAGCTGAAGGCCAGCAATAGCCGACCCGCGACCTCCAGTGCACGCTGCGCGGCGATGGTGCGGTGAATGTAGCGCGCATCGCGCGCACCGCGGGAGTCTTCGATGTCCCGGCGGATGGCATCCAACTCGATGCCCAGGTTGTCGATGTCGGCGTCCGTCAGATGTGTGAAGACATCGAGGTCGGTGATCGCCATCGCGTTATTGCCTTCCAGCAGACTGCAATTCTTGACCTACGCTATCGTAACCTACGAAACCGTAGGTTACCACGGGGTAACTTTTAAACGTCGAGCGTGCAATCGCCTGACGCAGCGGAAATGCAAGTTTGTACGCGGGTCCCCGGCTCATGCTCCGCGCCGTTTCGGAGGTCGCGCACATGGCCTTCCACCAAGGTAACCACGCACGACTGGCAGATACCCATCCGGCAGCCGAACGGCATCTGCACGCCCTGTTGCTCACCGGCATCCATCAGCGACGTCGCCGCGTCGGCTGAGGTACTTTTCCCGCTCTTGGCGAACGTGACGGTCCCGCCCTCTCCGGCGGGCGCCGCACGCGACACAGCGAAGCGCTCGAGGTGCAGGCAGTCGGTGATGCCGGCCGCCGACCACGCTTGCTCGGCCGCGTCGAGCATGGCTTCGGGCCCACACGCCCAGGTCTGCCGGTCGCGCCAATCCGGCACCTCGGTGTCGAGTTGGGCGAGATCCAGCCGCCCCTGATCGCGCGTCGCGCGCAACCGCAGCCGGTATCCCGGCTGGTCGCGGACCAGCCGCTCGAGTTCCGCACCGAACATCACGTCGGCGGCGGTGGGCGCGGAATGCAGATGGATCACGTCGGTGATCTGATCGCGTCGGACCAGCGTGCGCAGCATCGACATCACCGGCGTGATGCCCGAGCCGGCGGTGACGAACAACACTGCCGGCGGCGCCGGATCGGGCAGCACGAAATTGCCCTGTGGCGCAGCCAGCCGCACGATCGTCCCTGGCTGCACCCCATCCACCAGATGAGCGGACAGGAATCCCTCCGGCATGGCTTTGACGGTGATGGTCACCGTGCGCGCACTCCGGTGCGGACTGGACGTCAACGAGTACGAGCGCCACCGCCACCGGCCGTCCATCAGCAGCCCGATACCGATGTACTGGCCTGGCTGGTAATCGAGGCTGAAGCCCCAGCCCGGCTTGATGATCAGCGTCGCTGAGTCGTGCGTCTCACGCCTCACCTCGAGAACGCGGCCCCGCAGTTCCCGCGCCGACCACAGCGGGTTGGCGAGGCGCAGATAGTCATCGGGCAACAGAGGCGTGGTGATGCGTCGAGCAAGGGTGCGCAACGCATGCCAGCCGGGGTGGGTCTCCACGCCGGCCAGCGTAATGGGCCTGGTCTCGATGACGTCGGCAGCGGGTCGCGATATTTTTCTGTCCATTGAGGAAACTCCTCGCTCTCGCTCGGACAGACCTACGGTACCGTAACTTACGGCACCGTAGCCACCGTTAGAGCAGCTCGAGAAGGAACGGCAGCTCCTGCACCGCGTACCAAGCCAGGTCGTGATCCTGCGCATCACCAACGGTCAGCTCGGCGTCCTCATCGCCGAGATCGGCCTCATCGATAACCTCGATCGCCGCCTTGACTTGGACTTCTGCCGCGGCGTTGTCGACGAACACGGCTACGACATCGTCAGTGGTCACCGGCGCACCGATCCGCACGACGGCGTCGTCGAGATCGGGGCGGAATGTGACATCGCCGACATCGGCCACCAGCACCGCGCGTCGCGGCGGCAACTCGGCCCCCGATTGGCCGGAATCCTCCGCGGCGCCGGCCAGCAGTCGCAGCGAGGCCAGCGCGGCCTCACGCAGCGCCACTTCGCCCAGTTCGTCCTCGTCGCCCTCGGCGTAGGCCTCCCGCAGCTTGGGGGTCACCGCGAACGCGGTTCCGTTGACCGGCCGTAGCGAGCCGTCGGCGACAAGCTGTTGGAGCATCGGCAGTGTCACCGGGATGTAGATCCGCATCAGGCAACGCCCACCCGTGTCATTCGGTCGATCAATTGGCCGGCTCCTTCTTTGGCCACTTCACGGCCCGCATTGTCGCCGCGGGCGAACCCATCAGCGTCGCCACGTGATCGTCGACGTAGGTGGACAACTCCCGCGGTGGCCGCTGGTAGTTGCCACTCTTGATCGGATGATCGGGCAGTTTGACTTTGGGTCTCTTGACATCGCGATACTCGATCGTGGACAACAGGTGCGCAATCATATTGAGCCGCGCGTGCTTCTTGATATCCGATTCCACCAGATACCAAGGGCTGTAAGGCATATCGGTGCGGGCCATCATCTCGTCGCGGGCGCGTGAATAGTCCTCCCATTTGTACAACGACTCCAGATCCATCGGGCTCAATTTCCACTGCCGCACCGGGTCGCTGCGGCGCGCTTTGAATCGGCGCAACTGCTCTTCTTCGGAGACCGAAAACCAGTACTTCCGCAACAGAATCCCGTCGTCGATCAGCATCTGCTCGAAGATCGGTGTCTGCTGCAAAAACAGCTCACGCTCTTGCGGCGTGCAGAATCCCATGACTGTCTCCACGCCGGCCCGGTTGTACCAAGACCGGTCGAACAGCACGATCTCGCCTTTGGTGGGCAACTGCGCGACATAGCGCTGGTAGTACCACTGCCCACGTTCCCGATCGGTCGGAGCGGGCAGCGCGGCGATTCGGGCGACGCGCGGATTGAGATATTCGGTGATCCTTTTGATGGTGCCGCCCTTGCCCGCGCCGTCACGACCCTCGAAGATCACCACGACGCGGGTACTGGAAGCTCGCACCCATTCCTGGAGTTTCACCAATTCCGTTTGCAGCCGGAATAATTCGGCCTCGTAGACCTTGTTGGGGATCTCGGCCTTCGTCTTCTTCGCCTTGGTCACCATCGAATGGTAGGTCTACTGCGCGGCTTCCAGCAGTTCATCGAGCGATTCGGCCAGTAACGCCGGCAGCATGTCGACGTCGCTCATCGCGTCCCGATCGGCGTTGATGCCGAAATACAACATGCCGTTGTAAGACGTCACGCCGATGGCCAGCACCTGGTTGTTCAACAGCGGCGGTACGGCATAGGTCTCCAACAACTTCGCACCGGCGACATACATTTGCGATTGGGCGCCCGGCGCATTGGTGATCAACAGATTGAACAAGCGCGGTGACAAGCCGGTAGCAACTCGAATTCCCATGGCGTGCAGGGTCGGCGGCGCAAAACCCGACAGCGTAACGATGGTGCGGGCGTCGACCAGGCTGGCCGCCGTCGGATTCGATTCGGTGTCGTGGGCGATCTGCGACAGCCGCACCACCGCGTTACCCTCCCCGACCGGCAGGTCGACCAGAAACGGCGCTACCTGGCTGATCGCCTGTCCCCGGCTCGACGAGTCGAATGTTTCGTCGACATAGACCGGCAACGGCGCCATCGCTCGCACTGTCGCGGCCGGCGCGGCCGACTCGCCGCGAGACAACAGCCAGTTGCGCAGCGCACCGGTGATCACCGCCAGCACCACATCGTTGACGTCGCAGTTGTAACGCGACCGGATGGCCCGGTAGTCGTCAAGCTGGCCGCGCGCGACCGTCAGCCGTCGGTTGCGCGACACCGTGGCGTTGAGCGGGCTGCGGGGGGCGTTGCCGCGCGCCAACGTCCGGGCGACGTCGTACATCCGCCGGCCGGCGTCGGCAAGCTGTCCGGAGTTGGTCAATAGATCGGTGACCCCGCTGCGGACGGCGTTCAGCTGCGCCTGCGGGCGGGTGGCCCAGTCACCGATCGCGCGCAGTACCAGCTCTACGTTGCCCGGCTCGCGGGCCGGCACCCAGATGTCTTCGGCGAACGGCGGCGGACGCCGACTCCGATCGGCGATGACGTGGCTGATCTCGACCGCGCCCATGCCGTTGATCAATGCCTGGTGCGACTTGGTGTACAGGGCCAAGCGATTGTTGGCCAAGCCCTCCACCAGGTACATCTCCCAGAGTGGCCGCGTCTTGTCCAGCGGGCGGGCGGCCAGCCGACCGATCAGCTCGTGGAGCTGCTCGTCGCTGCCCGGCGACGGGAGCGCAGAGCGCCGGACGTGGTAGGTGATGTCGAAATCGCGGTCGTCGACCCAGACCGGCCGGGCCAGCCGCATCGTCACTTCGCGGACCTTCTGCCGGTAACGGGGCACCTTCGGCAGCTGTCGCTCGATGGTGGCCAGCAACGTCTCGTAGCTCAACCCGGCCCGCGGCTGACGCAGAATCGACAGCGAGCCCACGTACAGCGGCGTCGCCGAATTCTCCAGCTGGTAGAAGGAGGCGTCCGAAGCGGACAACCGGGTCACGTCGCCTCTCCCCTTCACGTCCCTTGCCGATTGGTTCACCGACCAATATGCCGCACACGCTAACCGTCTGTCCGCGCCCGGCACAGGCGAGCACGCAAAAGCGGCGACTGTGCGATCATCGTCACACTGTCTGCCCCTCTCCAGCAGGCCAGCGTCTGTGGCCCTTCAAATG
>NZ_JBAPRN010000679.1:0-29189 GCF_049281135.1 Mycobacterium sp.
TCAATAGTGTATCTCTATCGAGTAACCGTTGATGTTCGCCTAGCGCGTGATAAAGCCAAAGAATCAGAACTCCAGTCTCACTGAGTAGAGATGTGAGAAACTGTATCCCGCGACTCGGATTCTCTAAATGATGTACGACACCAATCGAGAGAATCACGTCGAACGTGCATCCCGGACTAAAATCCAGAAGCTCGGATCTACAAAACTCAACGTTGCGGATGCCGTGCCGCCGACTGAGGTCTTCAGCAACCGCGATTGAGGCCGCTGTCATGTCGAGCCCCACAAATTGTGCTTTGGGATAGCTTTTCGCCACCGCAAGAAGTCGCTGGCCGGTGCCGCAACCAGCGTCTAGTATTCTTTTCCCGGCCAGTTCGTCATCGCCGAACACTGTGTACAAGCTATTCGCGACGTCTTGGATTAACGTACCCCCCACCGTGGGGCTCGGGTATGGATAGGCTTCGTACATCGTTCGCACGTCGCACAATGTTCCTTGTGCTGAGTCTTCGGGCATGGTTCCCTCCCAATAAGTTGGAGTAGTACGAAGAGGGGGACGTCAAAAACACTGCGCAGGTGTCGGCGCACGCCCCCGACTATTTAGGATTTGCCGCGCCCATTTGATTCCCTGATTCATGATGTCGCCTCAACTCGATCCGATTTACCCGGCAGCCTCGGACGCTCCGCCGGAGTCCACCTGTAACTCCGGCACCTGGGCGGCGAGATACTCCGCGAGCGAGCCGATGGTGGGGTAGTCGAACACCGCGGTGGCGCTGATCGTGAACGCACCGCCGAACTGGGGGAGTAACCGGTTGCTGAATTCGACCGCCATCAGCGAATCCGTGCCCAGCTCCAGGAACCGGCTGCTCGCGGCCGGCGGTTGCGCGAGCCTCAGGAAAGTCTGCACCTCGTGCCGCAGGTATTCGGTGAGGAAACTGCCGCGCTCCATGTCGGGCACCTCGTGCAGTTGCCGGAGCAACTCGCTGTCGCCGTGTGTCGCTGCGACAGCACTTGGCAGCACGTGGTCGAGAATCCATGGGCGAGTGCCGCCCAGCCCCTTCGCGGCACGCTGCCAGTTGGCTTTGATGACGGTTGCCTGCGCGGTTCCGTTCGCGATCATCTCGTCCAGCGCGTTCAAGGCGGCCGAGGGATCCAGCGGAATCAGGCCTTGCGCACTGAGATTGGCGCGCGCGGCGTGCGACGTGGCCATGCCGCCCTGCGCCCACGGACCCCAGTTGACACCGGTCGCGGGAAGGCCTTGCGCTTTGCGATCCGCAACCAGGCCGTCGAGCAGCGCATTGGCGGTCGCATAGTTCGCCTGGCCGGGGGAGCCGATGACGCTGGAGGCCGACGAGTACACGATGAAGAACTCGAGATCGTCGTTCCTGGTCAACCGATCGAGGTGATAGGCGCCGAACGCTTTGGGCGCCAACGTCGTCCGAAAATGCTCCGGGCTCTGTTGTGAAATCAACGCGTCGTCGAGCACCCCTGCCAGGTGTGCGATGCCGCCGAGCGGCGGCAACTCCGCCCGGATCCGCTCCACCAGGATCCTGGCCTGCGCCTCGTCGCCGACGTCGGCCGCGAAAGTGTGGATGCGGCACTTGTGGCGCTCGGCGATCTCCTCGATCGTCCGTTGGGCCTGCGCGTCCGGCTCACGCCGACTGGTCAACACGATGTCGCCGGCCCCGAGTTGGGCCAGGTGGGCCGCCGTGTACAGGCCCAGTGCACCCAGGCCGCCGGTAATCAGATAGCTCCGATCACCACGCGGCTGAAGCGGTTTCGGCATCTGGAGCACGATCTTGCCGATGTGTCGCGCCTGCTGCATGCGACGGAAGGCAGTCTTGGCCTCCGTCAGCGGGTAGACCTCGACTGCGAGCGGCGCGAGCTCGCCGCTGGCCATGCTGTCCGCCAGCTCGGCAAGCAAGCTCCCCGTCCGCGCTGGCTCTTCCGCGATGGTCACGTCCAGCGCAATGATCTCGTAATCGATATCGGGCCGGGCCGCTGCCATCTGCTCGCGGGTCCAGATGTCCCGCTTGGCGATTTCGGCGAACCGGCCGCCTCGTGCGGTCGCCCGCACCGTCGCTTCGATGAACCCTTCGTTCGTCAGGCTGTTGAGTACGACGTCGACGCCCGCACCCCCGGTGTCCGCGAGGATCTGATCCGCGAAGTCCGTACTGCGCGAGTCGTATACGTGTTCCACGCCCATCTTTCGCACCGCGTCACGCTTGTAGGTGCTGGCGGTGGCGAAGACGGTTGCACCGGCCTGCTGGGCCAACTGAATCGCGGCCAGACCCACGCCACCACTGGCGGCGTGGATGAGCACCCGGTCGCCGGGCCCCACCTTCGCCCAGTCGAACGCAAGCCGCGTCGTGAGTGCGCCGGCGGGTATCGTCGCCGCCCCGACCGCACTGATCCCATTCGGCACCGGCGACAGGAAATCGGCGGGCACATTGACCCGGGTAGAGAACGACCCCGGCATGAAGCCGAAGACGCGCTGACCAACCTCGAATCCGGTAACGCCGGCACCCAGCTCGGTGACGATGCCGGAGAGGTCACCGCCACCGATCCGCCCCGGATCGCCCGGATACAGGCCGAGCACGTTGAGCACATCCCGGAAGTTCAGGCCGGCGGCCTCTACTCGGATCTGCACCTGGCCCGCGCCGGGCTGTGGCACGTCGAGCTCGACCAGATGAAGGTTGTCGATCGCGCCACGTTCGGTCACGTCCAGGATGTAATCGGCCGCACGGGGCACCGGGAGGTGGCCGTCGCGCGCCCATGGCAGCAGCCGCGGCACGAGGTACTTTCCTTGCCGCAGAGCGAGTTCGGGTTCCTCGACGGGCGCACCCAGTAGGCCCGCCAGCGAACGCGTGGCGTCTTCGACGTTGTCGTAATCGACCAGCCGGCAACCGAGGGCAGGCTGCTCGGTGATGATGGTCCGCCCGAACCCCCACAGCGCCGACTGCACCGGGTCAACCGGCTCGCCAGGCTCGGTCGCCACGGCCCGTTCGGTGATGATCCACAGTCCGCCGGGAAGTTTCACTTCGCCGCCTTGCGCGGTGTGCACCGCGCTGAGCAGTTCGGCGATTTCGGTCTCCACCCGCCCGGCGAATTCGGCAGCTGACTCTTCCGCGCTGGGTCGCCCAGCGCTGCGCCAGACGATGCCGGATACCGGATCCTGAGCCGCTGCGAACGCCTGAGCCCAAGGCGCCGAATCCGTCGTACGGTCCAACGAGACACCGCCCGGCAGGTCGGCCGCCAGCTCGTCAAATCCGGCAATCAGCCAGGTGCCTTCGGCGGCGTTGCCAGACTCCGGCGGCGGCATCTCCTGCCAGCCGAGGGTGTACACGTTTCGGGTGGCATCGCCGCCGAGCCCGCGCAGCAACGCCTCTCGAGGCGCGCGTTTCACCGCGAAGTCGCGAATTTCGCCCAGCTGCCGACCGTCCCGATCCACGAAATCGAGGTCGAAGACCTGGGTTTCGCTGTCGACACCGCCAGACTGCCACCGCGCGCGGCAATAGAACCGCTTTGGCATCCGCTCCCGCAGTACCACTCGCCCATACCGCAGCGGCAAGAAGAGATCGGCCACGGGTCCGCCACCCTCGGTCGCCGCGAGCACCGCCGGGAAGGCGGGGAAGGCGACACCGGTGCACAGGTCGAGCAACACCGGGTGGATCGGTTCGGTACCGAGCTGTTCGGCGAGTTCGTCACCGATGGCGACGTCGCCGACCGCCTCACCGTCACCGGCCCACAGGGATTTGAGCGACGTGGACCAGGTGGGCCCCCAGCTGAGCTCCATGTCGGCGAAGGTGTCGAACAGCTGTTGCGGACGCGTGCGGCCCAGCCGCTCGCATGCGGCATCGATGGAATCTGTCGGCTCCGGTGCCGGCGCGTCGTCGAGACCGGAAGCGATCCGCCCATCGGCATTCAACGACCACTCAGCCTCACGCTCACCGTACGGGCGGCTGTGTACCTGGAAGGTCCATCCGCCGTCCCCGACCGGATGCACGGTCAGCTGTACCTCACGGGAACTCTTGTTAGGCAGGATGATCGGCTCATAGAAGAAGACCTCGCGCACCTGAGCCGGCGCCCCGACCGCGGCAAGGGCCATCGCCGCGTATGTCGCGCCCGGAACGACGACGGTGCCGTAGATGACGTGATGCTCCAGCCACGGCTGAGTTTTGGTGGACCACCGGCTGGTGTAGACGGCATCGCCGGAAGCGAGATCCTTGGCGCTACCCAGGATTCCGGATGCCGGTGCGCCGTCGGTGCGCATGTCGGAAGTCTTGGGCCAGTAGCGACGGCGCTGGAACGGATAGGTGGGCAGTTCGAACTTGCGCCGTGGCTGATGGTGCAGCGCGGTGAACTCGGGCCGATGTCCGGAGACATACGTCGCGGCCAGCGCTTCGGCGATCTGATGCTGGGCATCGGTGCCCTTGCGCAGGGAAGCGATCGCCTGCGGAGCGGCGGAGGATTCCGGCCAGGCCTGCAGCGCAGCGCCGGTCAGAATTGGTTGCGGACCGATCTCCATCAACACCGAGCAGCCCAGCTGCGCCACGGTTTGCACGCTCTCGGCGAACTGCACCGGCTGCCGGGAGTGCCGCCGCCAATATTTCGCGTCCAGCGGGGTTTCCGCGGTGAGGACTGCGCCGGTGCGGTTGCACACCAGCGGCAGCGTCGGCGTAGCGAATTCGAAACCCCTCGCGTACGACTCGAATTCGTCGAGCGCCGGCTCCAACAGCTCGGAGTGGAAGGCGTGACTGGTGTCCAGCCAGGTGCAGCGGATTTGGTCACCGGTCAGCCTGGCGACAATCTGTTCCAGATCCGCGGCCGGGCCGGACAGCACCGTGTTGGGGCCGTTGTAGGCGGCGACCGAAATCTGCGGGAATTCGTCGGCGAGGCGCTCCACTTGCTGGGCTTCTGCGAACACCGCCACCATCCGGCCGCCCTCGGGCAGATTGCCGAACAGGCGGCCGCGTTCGGCCATCAGTCGGGCGCCGTCCTCGAGGCTGAACACTCCGGCCACGCAGGCCGCCGCGTACTGGCCCACGCTGTGCCCGAGCACCACGTCGGGCTCGATGCCCCAGGATTGCCACAACCGGGCCAGGCCCATTTCGATGGCGAACAGGGCGGGCTGAGCAAAAGAGGTGTGCCGCAGTGTTTCTCGGGCCTCACCCTCGGTGTCGAACATCACCTCCAGTAGCGGACGCGGCAACAGGCCATCGACAGCTTCTGCGCATTGCTTCACGGTGTCGGCGAATACCGGCTGGGTGTCGAACAACTCGCGCGCCATGCCCGGGTACTGACTGCCCTGCCCGGTGAACAACCACGCCGTCTTTGGCGGATCACCGCATACGCCACGCACCGCACCCGGTCCCAGCCGATTCACGGCTAGTCCGGCCAACAGCTCACGAGCGCCCTGCGCCGAGTCCACGACGAGCGCGGCCCGATGCTCGAAGTGTGACCGTCCGACCCCGGCCGTGTAGCACACATCGGCGATATCGGCCTCGGGGCGAGCTTCCAACCAGGTTGCGTATCGCTGCGCCAGCGCCGTCAACGCTTCCGCTGACCGCCCCGACAGTGGCAGGACGCTGACCGGCTTCTGCTCGGAAGTCTGCTCTGGCGCACCGTCGCCGATCGAGACATCCTGTGTGACTGGCGATTTCACTGGCGCCTCTTCGATGAGGACGTGTGCGTTCGTGCCGGAGAAACCGAAGGAACTTGTTCCGGCGCGGCGCGGCCTGCCGTTGGTCAGCCACGGAATCGCCTTGTCCACGACGCGGACTGCCAGGGAGTCCCACGGAATATGTGGCGACGGGTTCTCGAAGTGCAGATTCTGCGGTAGAACTTCGTGCTGCAGCGACAACACGACCTTGATCAAACCGGCGATTCCCGCTGCCGATTCGAGGTGCCCGATGTTGGTCTTCGCCGATCCAATCAGCAGCGGACGGTTCGGGTCACGGCCGACGCCATAGGCGGCCGCGGCGGCCTGGACCTCGATCGGGTCGCCCAGAGAGGTGCCCGTGCCATGCGCCTCGAGGTAGTCGACATCCCCGCCGGTGAGACCGGCGCGAGCCAGCGTCGCGGCGATAAGCCGTTGCTGTGCACCACCATTGGGCACTGTCAGACCACTGGAAGCGCCGTCCTGATTGACCGCGCTGCCCCGGATGACCGCACAAATCGGATCCCCGTCGCGCTCCGCGTCGCTGAGCCTCTTGAGGACCAGAATCCCGCATCCTTCACTGCGCGCATAGCCGTTTGCAGCCGCGTCGAAGGTTTTGCATCGGCCGTCGGCGGAAAGCATTCTGGCCCGCGAAGTGGCGACGATGGATGCCGGGCTCACCAAGACGTTCACGCCACCGGCCAAGGCCATATCGCAGTCACCGGAGTGCAATGCCTGGCAGGCCTGATGGACGGCCACCAGCGAAGCACTGCACGCGGTGTCCACCGCCATCGCCGGCCCTTCCAGTCCGAGGGCGAATGCCACCCGGCCCGCGATGACATTGAGCGCATTGCCGGTGATGAAGTGGGCCTCGATGGTCTCGACCGAGTTGGCGCCCAGCAGCTGCGAATACTCGTTGGCGGCTACGCCGACGAACACGCCACTTCGGCTGCCGCGCAACGACGCCGGAGAATACCCGGCACGTTCCAGGCCCTCCCACGCGATTTCCAGCATCAACCGCTGCTGGGGATCCATCCAGACGGCCTCGCGCGGAGAAATACCGAAGAACTCCGGGTCGAATCCGTCGATGCTCTCCAGGTATCCGCCGTAGCGGGTGTAGATCTTGCCCGGCGCTTCGGGATCCGGGTCGTAGTACTCGTCGACGTCGAAGCGGTCGGCCGGGATCTCCCGGATCGCATCGACACCACCGGACAACAAGTCCCAGTACGCCTCGGGATCGGGCGCACCCGGAAAACGGCAAGCCACCGCGACGATGGCGATCGGCTCATCCGAGCGCGCCGTCACTACCGAAGCCGACGGGGGCGTGGAATTGGCAGCTGCCTGGGCGCTGGGCGCCGGTGCACCGATGCTGAGGACGTCGTCGAGTAGGTAATCTGCCACGTCGACCAGGCGTGGATAGTCCATCGCGAGGGTCGCCGGCAACTCCTTGCCGACAGCCTGCTCGAGCCGCTGGCGCAGTTCGACGGCCATCAGCGAATCCATGCCGAGTGCGAAGAAGCCTGCCTCATCGCGGATCTCGGCCGGATCGAGCCGTGTGACGTCTGCGACGTTGTCGCGTAGATAGTCGACGATGAGTTTCTTGCGCTGCTGCACCGGAGCGACAGTGAGCCGCTCAACCAATTGGGTCGTCCCTGACGGCGTCGGTGCCGGCGCCGATTCGGGCACCTCACTCTGTAACTGCGCCAGGAATGCCCGCTTGCCCGTCAACTGGTAGAGCGGTAGGAAGCTGGCCCAGTCGATCCGGGCCACAATTCCTTGAGCGGTCGAAGCCGCCATCAGGTCGGCCAGGCCGGCCAGTGCGTCGGCGGGTGACAGCGGCTGGACCCCGCGCTTATTCAATTCGGCTCGGGCATCTTCGTCGGCCATGCCCGCGGCCGACCACGGACCGAAGTTGACGCTGATCCCGGGAACACCCTGCTTGCGTTGCTGCCAGGCCAGCCCGTCCAGGAAGGCGTTGGCCGCGCTGTACGCGGTCTGGCCGAAGCTCCCCCATACCCCGGAGATCGAGGAGGTGCTGACGAAGAAGTCCAACGCCATGTCCGTAGTGGCTTCGCTTAAATGCCAAGCACCCCAGACCTTTCCGGCGAACACCCGATCCACCTCGTCGTCGTCCAAGGTTTGCAGTGGGGTGGTACCGATCTCGCCTGCGGCGTGCACGATGCCGGCCAGCGGCGGCAGTTCGGCCTGCATCGTGGCCAACAGGCGCGCGACGTGGTGCGGATTGGCGACATCGGCCGCGGTGGCGCGGACATCGCAGTCGTACTCTTCGCGCAACGCGTCGATGCGCTGTTGAGCGGCATCGCTCGGTGAGCGCCGGCTGGTCAGCACCAGATGCCGAGCGCCGTGCGCGGCCAGGTATCCGGCAATTTCCATCCCGATCGCGCCCAACCCGCCGGTCACCAGATATGTTGCGTCAGAACGCAATTCCAACGGCGTCGCGATCGGCTGCCCAGTGCGTCGAGTCAGCCGGGGAACATAGACCGCTTTGTCACGCAGCGCGATTTGATCCTCGCCTGTCGGTGCTGCCAGCAATTGGTCGATCAATCGGGAGAACTCGTCGGCACCGCCTTCGGACAAGTCCGCCAAGCCGCCCCACAGACGTGGATGTTCCAGCGCCGCGGCGCGACCGAAGCCCCACAGGCAACTTTGATCCGGTGCCACGCTGTCGGCACTGGTGACTCGTTGTGCACCGTTGGTCAACAGCCAGATCGGCGTGCGGAGTTCAGCGGCGGCCGCGGCGCGGAAGAGTCGACGTGTCCCACTCAGCACTCGGATTTGCATCCGCTCCAGTGACTTTGTCGATGGTGCACTGTCAGACTTGAAGGCCGCGAGATGCAGGATCCGCAGCGCGGGTTCGTCTGCTACAGCAGCGCGCAACGCGACTTCGAGCTTTTCCTCGTCCGCGTCGGTCGCCGGCAACCCGAGCAGTTGATGCCGGTGGCCACGCGCGGTGAGCACGTCGACCAATGGCTGAATGGCCTCGGCGTCATCGCCAAGGAGAAGCCAGGCGTGTCCCTCGCCGGCCAGCGCATCCGCGGCCGGTGATATGACAGCGGATTTCTCCCAGCGAATCTCGTAGCGGGAGTCGGTGATCGACTGCGCTTTCCGCTGCTGGTTATGTTGTGCGGCAAGCTGTTCCAGCGCGTCGATGGCCTGTTGATTGCCGCCGGCACCGCCGAGTAGCGCGGCGAGTTCCTCGATCCGGCCGTCCTCGAGAAGCCGGACCGTGTCGGTACGCGTGGCTTGCGTCTCGTCGAAGGTCTGGGTGGGACGGACTCGCTTCTCCCGGAACCAGAACTGGCGATGCTGGAACGGATAGGTGGGCAGGTCGAGCTTGCGCGCCGGTCCCTGCTGGAGAGCATCGAAGTGGGGCAGGTGGCCGACGATGTACGCGTTGGCGAGGGCCTCGGTGATCTGCCGGTGGTCGGCGATGTTTCGGCGCAACGATGGGATCGCCCGCGGTGCGGTGGCCGGGTCGGGCCAGGCCCGCAGGGCCGCGGCGGTGAGCACCGGCTGCGGCCCGACCTCCAGCAGCATCGTGCACCTGAGATCGGCCAATGTGTGCACACTCTTCGCGAATTCGACCGGCTGCCGTGCGTGGCGACGCCAGTAGGCACCGTCGAGTTGCGCACTCTTGCCCAGCGCCACACCCGTGCGGTTGCACACCAATGTCCTTCGCGGCGAAGCGAACTCGAACCGGTTCGCATACGACTCGAATTCGTCGAGGACCGGGTCCAGCAGCGCCGAGTGGAAGGCGTGACTGGTGTCCAGCACGTCACAGCGCACGCCGTCGTCAGTTAGCTTGGCCACCGCGCGGTCCAGGTCTTGCGCGGGCCCGGACAGCACGGTGTTGGCGCCGTTGTAGGCGGCCACCGACAGACTCGGATACTCGTCGGTCAGGCTTTCCACTCGCTCGGCGGGGGCGAAGATCGCGGCCATCCGTCCGCCGGTGGGCAAGCTGCCGAACAGCCGGCCGCGTTCAGCCAGCAGCAAGGCGCCGTCCTCGAGACCGAACACACCGGCGACGCAGGCCGCGGTGTATTGGCCGACGCTGTGGCCGATCACCACATCGGGTTCGAAGCCCCATGACTGCCACAGCCGGGCCAGGCCCATCTCCACTGCGAACAGGGCGGGCTGGGCGTAGCCGGTTTGCCGCAAGGTCTCTTGGCTTTCCGGGCTGTCCGAATCGAAAATGACGTCCAGCAGCGGTCTTTCGAGCACGCCGGCGATCGCTGCCGCGCACCGGGCCATGGTTCCGGCGAACACCGGCTCGGTCTCGAACAACTCCCGGGCCATGCCGGCGAACTGGCTGCCTTGACCGGGGAACAACCACGCTGTCCTGGGCTTGTCGGCGCACTCTCCGCGCACCAAGCCCGTTGCCGGTCGATCCTCGGCCAGCGCGCCGAGTAGCTCGCGCGCGGAGTCCGTCGAATTCACCACCAGCGCGGCGCGGTGCTCGAAGTGCGATCGCGCTACCCCGGCGGTCAGGCACAGATCGGCCAACGAGGCCTCCGGGTGGGCGGTAAGCCAGTCGCTATATCCAGCGGCGAGCTCCGCCAAGGCGGCGGGGCTGCGTGCCGATAGCGGCAACAGGCTGAAGCGTCGCTCGTCGGACGGCGACACTGGCGTTGGCGCAGCCTCGCCGACCTCAGCGGGTGCTTCCTCGACGATGACGTGTGCGTTGGTCCCGGAGAATCCGAACGAGCTGATCCCGGCGATACGGGGGCGCCCGTTGCGCTCCCACGGCAGGGCCTTGTCTACCACCCGAACCGCGAGGCGGTCCCAGGGGATGTGCGGCGACGGGTTCTGGAAGTGCAGGTGCTGCGGCAATACTTCGTGCTCGAGGGACAGGATGACCTTGATCAGGCCCGCGATCCCGGCGGCTGCCTCCAGATGGCCGATATTCGTTTTCACCGACCCGATCAGCAGCGGCTGGTCGGCGTCGCGGCCGTTGCCGAGTGCTGCGCCGGCGGCTTGGACTTCGATTGGATCGCCCAGCGAGGTTCCGGTCCCGTGCGCCTCCAGGTAATTGACGTCGGCGGCCGCGACACCGGCGCGCTCCAGCGCCTCGTTGATAACGCGTTGCTGGGCAACGCCGTTCGGCACCGTCAATCCACCCGATGCGCCGTCCTGGTTGATCGAGCTGCCCCGGATCACAGCCCGAATCTGGTCGCCGTCGCGGATCGCGTCGTCGAGGCGTTTGATCACGACGACGCCGCAGCCCTCGCCCCGCACGTAGCCATCGGCGGCTGCGTCGAACGTCTTGCACTTGCCGTCTGGGGCGAGCATGTGCGCGTGCGAGAAGGTCATGGCGGTTTTCGCGCTGAGCATGACGTTCACGCCGCCGGCCAGCGCGAGGTCACATTCTCCGTAGCGGAGCGCCTGGCACGCCTGATGGACTGCGACCAGCGACGAGCTGCACGCCGTATCGACGGAGACCGCCGGTCCTTGCAGCCCGAGTCCGTAACTGATCCGGCCTGCTCCTGCCGCGGACGATGTCCCGATCGCCACGTAGGCCTCGATCTCGGCGGGACTCAGCTCCTCCGATATCAATCCCAGGTAGTCATGGGTACCCAGGCCCATGAAGACACCGGTCTGGGTGTTAGCCAAAGCCGATGGCGCGGTGCCTGAATGCTCCACCGCTTGCCACGACGTTTCCAGCAACAGCCGGTGCTGCGGGTCGATCAGCATCGTCTCGCGCTTCGACAGCCCGAAGAACGACGCGTCGAAACCTGTTACGTCATCGATGAAGCCTGCCCGGCGGCTGACGATCTTCCCGGGCGCATCGGGATCCGGGTCGTAGTACTCGTCGACGTCCCACCGATCCGGAGGCACCTCCGATATCGCATCGCGGCCTTCTCGCAGCACCTCCCAGAACTCGTCCGCATCGGCAGCTCCCGGAACACGCAGTGCATAGCCGACTATCGCAAAACTCTCCCCGGCCCCCTGTGATTCACGTGCCCGCATGGGTGTCTCGATAGTCAAGGGGTAGTCCTCTCGGCGGTTTGGGTTGTCGATCAGCATTGAGGGTGCGGGCCCGACGAGCCCGGGGCCGCTAGGCGTGGCGTCGCAATGGACAAATAGGCAGGTTGAGCAATCGGTACGGTCCAAGCGCGGTCCGCTTCGCTGTACCCCTCAGCGAAGGTCGACCGCAGGGTGTGCTGCTACTCGTCATTGCCTGAAACGACGGAGTTGCCGGCGGCGTGGTCATGCGGATTGATGCTCACCAAGTCTCCAAAGGCCGCTTAGTCGACACGAGTAGAACAAGTTCCAAACCATACTGAAGGCCGGAGCGGCGATCCGGAGTTTCGGAAAAAACGATCTAGATTCCGGATGTGACCCAGCTCACAGCACTTGTCGGCCAACGTGCTTGAGTCGGACGAAATCTTCCAGCAGGTCAGCGGCAGCGGCAGCGCTCTTGGTGGGTTCGGTGATCTGGGTGGCGAGCTCCCGGGCCCGGGCGACGTATTCCGGGGCCAGGATTCGGCGAAGATCCGCGACCAGCGATTCCTCGGTGGCGGTGGAAAAGCGCCGGGCTGTGCCGACCTCCAGCCGTTTGACGGCAGCTCCGTAGACCGCGTGGACCATGTCCCAATAGAGGATCAGCTGGGGGACTCCCGCGCGCATGGCGATGGGCGTGGTGCTCGACCCGCCGTGGTGCACGAGCGCCCGGCAGGCGGGAAACACGGTCGTGAAGTTCACCGCGCCAACCACCTTGACGTGCTCGAAATGAAGGACGTTGCTGAAGTCAGTGCCGGCGGCGCCGACCAGCGCGCGCTCGCCCAACCGCGCACAGGCCGCGGCGATCATGGCGATGGTGTCGGCTGGCGATTCGACCGGGATGCTGCCGAACCCGAAGTAAATCGGCGGTGTTCCTGCGGCGATCCACGACGCCACTTCATCGTCGGCGGCTGTCGGCAACTCCAATGTCAGCGTTCCGACGAACGGTCGCTGGCTCTCGTGCTTCGCCCATTCAACGGCCAGCCCGGGGAAGCAGGCCTCGTCGTAGGCCTGGATTTCCAGCGATCCGCGTTCGGTAATCCGGCTCGGGGCGGAGCCGCTCGCCTTCGGTAGGCCGAGTTCACGGCGCTGGGCGTCCTCGCCTTTCTTCATCCCGCGCCAGGTCACCCACCAGAACGCCGTTACTGCTGCGCGGGCCAACGGCGCGGGCAGGAATCGCAGGGTCTGGGCGTTGGGCCGCAACGGGAAGTAATGCAATGTGGCCAGCGGAATGTCGTAATGCTCGGCGACATTGGCGGCGGCGTCCTCGAAATTGATGCCGGTGAAAATCAGGTCGGCGCCGTCCGCCAGCGACATCAGCGTCGTGCTCATCTCCTGCCAACCCCTCAGCAGGGGTCCCGCAATTGCGAGTCGGGACGTGATCAGCTTCCGGATCTGCCAAGGGCGGCTGAAGAAGCAGGTCCAGAATGCGCGGTGCGAGTCGAGAATGGACTGCGCTTCCGGCCCGAATCCCACCGCAGCAACGCCCGCCGCCTCGGTGAAGCCGACCAGGTCGGGCGGGACGGCCATGTACACGTCGTGCCCGCGGCGAACCAACTCGCGGCCGACAGCGAGGTTGGGCTCGACGTCGCCGCGACTGCCCCAACTGGCCAGCACAAATTTCATCGCCGCGCCCACCTCTACGTTGGCGGAAAAGTCATGGGCGAAGTCCAGGTTCCCGCCTCGAACAGGACAACCTTCGGACCGCCTTTCGTCCGATTCTTTGACAGACCAAGGGCTACAAGCTCCCGAGCCGAGAACATACCAACCTGTTGTACAGCTGTGTGATAATCCCTCGATCCGAAGAACACGTCCTCTTGCTCAGTAGGTGACCTTGCACCAGGCCGACAGCATCAGCCCTATCAAAGAACTCCAGGGTCGGGGCTCGGAACAGAAGCAGTTTCGCCCGGATATTGAGGGCTTGCGCGCTGTCGCGGTGTTAGCCGTGGTCCTGTTTCACGCCGACGTGCCCGGAGTGGGTGGTGGCTACGTCGGCGTCGACGTTTTTTTCGTCATCTCGGGATTCCTGATCACGGGGCTGCTGTGGCGCGAAGCGAACACCACCGGCGCCGTCCGGCTGCGCCGCTTCTACGGGGCCAGGGCCCGCCGACTGCTACCAGCCTCTGCCACCGTCGGCATCATCACCATGGTCGCCTCGGTTGTGCTGCTACCCGCGTTGCAGGTTAAAAGCGTCATTTGGGACGGGATCACCAGCGCGCTATATGTCGGCAATTACTGGTTCATCATGCGAGGCGTCGACTACTTCGCCACCCATAAGGCGCTGTCGCCGTTTCAGCACTATTGGTCGCTAGGCGTCGAGGAGCAGTTCTACCTGGTTTGGCCGGCGTTGATCATCGGGACGGCATGGCTGATCCGGCGTGTGCGCCGGCGCACCAGGGCCCAGGCCACGTCCTCGCAACGCCCGTATCTGGTGGTCCTTGCCTTGACTGCGGCGGTGTCATTCGTGCTGTCGTTGGCGGCTACTCCGTTGGCTCCTCCTGTCGCGTTCTTTTCGCTGCCCACCCGGGCCTGGCAGTTGGCCCTCGGCGGGCTGGTCGCTCTCACAGTCGGCCGGTGGCGACGGCTCTCGCGGAGAGGCAGCGCGGTCACCGGGTGGGCCGGGCTAACCCTGATCCTGCTGGCCTGCGCCGGGTTGAGCAGCACAACGATGTATCCGGGTGTTGCTGCACTGTTGCCGACTGTCGGTGCGGCGTTGGTGATCGGCGCCGGATGCGCCACACCTGCGCAGGGATGCGGGCGCGTGCTGGGGTTGTCACCGATGCGGGCGATCGGCCGGGTCTCCTACTCGTGGTATCTGTGGCACTGGCCGGTGCTGCTGCTCGCACCGGCATTGCTGGGTCAACCGCTGGGGTTGGTCGCCAGGGTGGCCACGGCGCTAGTCTCCGGTGGGCTGGCAGTGCTCACTCTGCGCTTCATCGAGAACCCGTTACGGTTCGCCGAACCCATTCGCCGTTCGCCTGGGCGCAGTCTTGCGTTGGGCGGTGCTGCCACCGCGGTCGCGGTGTGTGTGGGCTTGGCGCTGCTGGTCGTAGTGCCTATCCCGGTCGGGCGCGGGACGCCCGCGGCGGCCCTGAAGGTCATCACCTCGCCGGTGCCCGCCGGCTCGGACACGGCTGCCTACGACGTGGCCGTGCAGCGCGTGGTTTCTCAGCTGCAGACCGCGATCGCGGCGTCGGTTGACCTCAAAGCCGTGCCGTCGAACCTGGACCCGTCGTTTGTCGACGTGGAAGCCGAACAGAAGGCCTATATGGGCAGCGGTTGCCTGCGCGCGCCCACCCAAGGCGGACAGCCCGAGTGCGCGACGGGCGATACCGCGTCGTCGACGACGGTGGCCCTGGTGGGCGATTCGCATGCCGCGATATGGAATCCGGCGTTCCAACAGGCCGCCGAACAGCGGCATTGGCGGCTGGAGACCCTGGCCAAGGCGGCCTGTCCACCGATGGACGTACGGGTAACCACCCCCTTCCGCCGCGTGGTGGAAGTGCTTGAACACTGCGAGGAATGGCGTGGGCAAATCATCGCGCGGTTGCGCGCTGAGCACCCACGGCTGGTGGTGGTCAGTGCGTTTCGGGGGTACGGCGGCGACGAATCGCTAACAGGTTTTCACGCCTACGATCCGGCGTGGATCGACAGCCTGACCCGCCTCGTGCAGCAGCTGCGCGGCACCGGGGCGAAGGTCCTGGTGCTCGGGCCGGTCCCGGATCCGCATTTTGACGTGCCGACTTGTCTGTCGGCGCGCCTCGATGACGTGTCGGCCTGCGTGCCGCGCAGGGCGAAGGCGGTGAACGAGTCCGGCATCGCGGCCGAGTCCGCCGCCGCCAAAGCTGGCGGCGGGCAGTACGCAGACCTCACCGAGCTGTTCTGCACCGCTGACCGGTGCCCGGTCATCGTCGGAAACACCCTGGTCTATGTGGACTCGAGTCACCTGACATTCGAATACGCCCGGCTGTTGGCACCGGTCATGGGGGCGCTCGCCGACCGCGCTCTCGCCCACGGATGACATGCTGCGGGACAGACATCTATTGAACGCGTGTGTGATAATTCCTCGACTTAAGCCACCCGCCCTTATTAACTAGTGAGTGACCTTGCCCCAGACCGACAGCATTAGCCCGATTGAAGGGGCGCAAAGTCGGCGCTCGGAGGAGTCGGGGTTTCGGCCAGACATTGAGGGTTTGCGCGCCGTGGCGGTGTTGGCGGTTGTGCTGTTTCACGCCGACGTCCCCGGGCTAGGTGGGGGATACGTCGGCGTGGACGTGTTCTTCGTCATCTCGGGATTCCTGATTACCGGGTTGCTGTGGCGCGAAGCGAACACCACGGGAACGGTCGGGCTGCGCCGCTTTTACGGGGCCCGGGCCCGTCGACTGCTGCCGGCGTCAGCCGCGGTCGGCGTCTTTGTCATGCTTTGCTCGGCCGTCCTAACACCCGCGCTGACGGCCCGACGCGTCATCGGTGACGGCATCGCCAGCGCACTTTATGTAAGTAACTACCGGTTCATTCTCCAAGGCGTCGACTACTTAGGCGCCACCATGCCGCCGTCGCCGTTTCAGCATTACTGGTCGTTGGGTGTCGAGGAGCAGTTCTACCTGGTGTGGCCAGCCTTGATCATCGGGACCGCGTGGTTGATCCGGCATGCGCGTCGCAGCACCAGGGCCCAGGCCGCCCCCTCGGAACGCGCCTATCTGGTGGTCCTTGCTCTGGTTGGAGCCGCGTCCTTCGCGCTGTCGCTGGTGGCCACTCGCGTGGTCCCTCCCGCCGCGTTCTTCTCGCTGCCCACCCGGGCCTGGGAGTTGGCCGTCGGCGGCCTGGTGGCCCTCACGGCCGGCCGGTGGCGCCGCCTGCCCCCACGAGCTGCCGCGATCGCGGGCTGGGTAGGGCTGGGGGTGATCCTGCTGGCCTGCACCAGATTGGGCCCGCTCACGCCATATCCGGGTAGCGCCGCGCTGTTGCCTGTGCTGGGCGCGGCGCTGGTGATCGGCGCCGGCTGCGCCACACCTTCTCAGGGATGCGGCCGCGTCCTGGGGGTGTCGCCGATGCGCGCGATCGGCCGGGTGTCTTACTCGTGGTATCTGTGGCACTGGCCGATGCTGCTGATGGCCCTGGGGGCTATAGCGCCCGTCATCGGCCACCGACTGTGGTTGGCGCTCGCAGCGGTCTTGATCTCGGGTGGGTTGGCGGGCCTCACACTTCGTCTCATCGAGAACCCGTTGCGATTCGCCGCTCCCGTCCGCAGGTCTCCCGGACGCAGTCTGGCGCTGGGCGGGGCCGTCACGGCGGTCGCGGTCTGCGTGGGCTTAGCGCTTCTTGTATTGGTGCCTACACCGGTCGGCCGTGGCGCGCCGGCAACAGCACTGTCCTTCAACGCCCGGCCGGTCCCGGCCGGTTCCACGTCGGGCGCCTACGACGCGGCGGTGCAGCAGGCGTTTGCTCAGGTGCAGGCGGCGGTCGCGGCATCGGCCGGACTCAAGGCCGTACCCTCGAACCTAAACCCGACACTCGACGACACGACGGCTGAATTCAAGGCCCTTCGCCTCGGCGGCTGCTTGCGCAACAGTTTCGAACGCGACCAGCCCGAGTGCGCGACGGGCGATACCGCCTCGACGACGACGGCGGCGCTGGTCGGCGATTCGAATGCCGCAATGTGGTTTCCCGCGTTGCAACACGTCGCCATCCAGCGGCACTGGCGGCTCGAGACCCTGGCCAAAGGGAATTGCCCATTGCTGGACCTGCCGATCTTCGAGCCCTTCCTTCGCAGGGACTACACCGAGTGCGACCAGTGGCGCGGTCAGATCCTCGCCCGGTTACAGGCCGAGCACCCGCGGCTGGTCGTGCTCAGCATCCAGCGGAAATACGGTGCGCGATACGGTTGGGCGTCAGGTTTCACGACGTACGACCCGGCATGGATCGACAGCCTGACGCGCCTGGTGCGGCAGCTGCGCGGCACCGGCGCGCAGGTGCTGGTGCTCGGTCCGATCCCGGATCCACATTCAGCGACGCCGGACTGCTTGTCCGGGCATCTCGATGACGTGGAGGCATGCACGCCGCCACGATCGACCGCGGTGAACCAGCCCGGCGTTGCGGCCGAGACCGCGGCCACCAATTCTGGCGGCGGACAATACGCAGACCTCACCGAGCTGTTCTGCCCTGCTGACCGTTGCCCGGTCATCGTCGGCAACACCCTCGTCTACCTGGACGCGCGACATGTAACGGTCGAATACGCCCGGCTGCTGGCACCGATGATGGGGGCGCTGGCCGACCGTGCGATCGCCCACGGTTGATGTTCGTCGTAGAACTGGCCGGCGTGCAATCAGTCGTCGAATTCGCAAAGAGTCTGTTGAACGCGTGTGTGATAATGCCTCGACTCGAAGAAGGCCGTCCTCTTCCTAGGTAGGTGACAGTGCACCAGGCCGTCAGCGGCAGCACCACCAAGGGCCAGCAGGGTCAGGGATCGGCACGGACGGGATTTCGGCCGGACATCGAGGGCTTGCGCGCCGTGGCGGTGCTGGCCGTTGTCCTCTTTCACGCCGGCGTTCCCGGGGTCGGTGGGGGATACGTCGGCGTGGACGTGTTCTTCGTCATCTCGGGATTCCTGATTACCGGGCTGCTGTGGCGCGAAGCGAATACCACGGGAACTGTCGGGCTGCGCCGCTTCTACGGGGCCCGGGCCCGCCGACTGCTGCCGGCGTCGGCCTTCGTCGGAGTCATCACCTTGATCGGCTCGGCTGTCCTATTACCCCCGCTGCAGGCCCGCACCGCCATCGGTGATGGCATCACCAGCGCTTTGTATGTCAGCAACTACCGGTTCCTTCTACAGGGCGTCGACTACTCCGCCCCCAATGTCGCAGTGTCACCGTTCCAGCACTATTGGTCGTTGGGTGTTGAGGAGCAGTTCTACCTGGTTTGGCCGGCCTTGATCATCGGGACGGTGTGGTTGATCCGGCATACGCGTGGGCGCAGCAGAGCCGAGGCCACCTCCTCGCAGCGCCCGTATCAGCTGGTCTTTGCATTGGTCGCGGCTGTCTCATTCGCGCTGTCGCTGGCGACCACTCACTGGGCGCCTGCTGCGGCGTTTTTTTCACTACCCACCCGGGCCTGGCAGTTGGCCGTCGGCGGCCTGGTGGTCCTCACGGCCGGCCAGTGGCGCCGAATCCCTGCACGCGCTGCTGCCGTCACCGGATGGGCGGGACTGGCCCTAGTCCTGCTGGCCTGCACCCGCTTCAGCACGGACACGCTCTATCCGGGCATCGCCGCGCTGTTACCCACCGTGGGTGCGGCGCTGGTGATCGGCGCCGGCTGTGCCACACCTGCCCAGGGATGCAGCCGCGTCCTGGGGTTGTCGCCGATGCGCGCGATCGGCCGGATCTCCTACTCGTGGTATGTGTGGCACTGGCCTGTTCTGGTACTCGCACCACTAGTAATCGGCCACCCGCTGGGGCTGGCCGCCAGGCTGGCCGCGGCGCTGGTCTCCGGCGTGCTGGCGGTACTCACCCTGCGTTTCATCGAGAACCCGTTGCGATTCGCCGCTCCGGTCCGCCGGTCTCCCGGGCGCAGTCTGGCGCTGGGCGGCATCGCCACCGCGGTCGCAGTCGGTGCGGGCCTAGCGCTCCTGGTTGTGGTGCCTACCCCGGTCGGGCGCGGCGCGCCGGCGGCGGCGATGAATGTCACCACGGCGCCGGTGCCCACCGGCTCCGACATCGCCGCCTATGACGCCGCGGTGCAGCATGCGTTCGCTCAGGTGCAGGCCGCGGTCGCAGCCTCTGTCGACGTCAAAGCCGTCCCGTCAAACCTGACCCCGCCGCTTGCCGACGCGCCAGCAGAACATAACGACCTATTCCGCAGCGGCTGTATGCGCAGCGGTTGGCAAGTCGCACAGCCTGACTGCGCGACGGGCGATACTGCTTCGACGACGACGGTGGCCGTGGTCGGCGACTCGCAGGCCACGATGTGGAGTCCAGCGTTCCGCGCGGTCGCTGAGCAGCGGCACTGGCGGCTAGAGATGCTGACCAAAGCGGGCTGCCCGTTGCTGGACTTGCCGATCGCCAGCGCTCAACTTCATCGGGAGTACACCGAGTGCGAGCAGTGGCGTGGTCAGGTCATCGCACGATTACGCGCCGAACACCCGCGGCTGGTCGTGGTCAGCATGTTGCGAGAGTACGGCCACGGTAACTGGCTCACGTCTTACGATCCGCCGTGGATCGCCAGCCTGACCCGCCTTATGCGGCAGCTGCGCGGCTCTGGCGCCAAGGTTCTGGTGCTCGGGCCGACCCCGGATCCAGGCTCAGTGGTGCCGGTCTGCCTGTCCGGGCACCTCGATGACGCGGCTGCCTGCTCGGCGCGAACGTCGATGGCGTTAAACGAGCCCGGCATTGCGGCCGAGTCTGTCGCCACCAAAGCCGGCGGCGGACAATACGCAGACCTCACCAACTTGTTCTGCACCGCCGAGCGCTGCCCGATCATTGTCGGCAACACCCTCGTCTACCTGGACGGGCGACATGTGACGGTCGAATACTCCCGGCTGCTGGCACCGGCCATCGGAGCGCTGGCCGACCGCACGCTGGCCCGCAGTTGACCCAGAGGAACCGGAGGCTTCGAGTCATGTCAACATCCGTGCTCATTACTGGCGGAGCAGGATTCATTGGGTCCGCACTCGCGCACTGTCTCGTCGATGCAGGCTACGAAGTCGCTGTGATGGACGTCCTGCACCCGCAAGTGCACGGCGACCATGCAGTAATCGATCTACCGCCATCGGTGCGCTTGTTCACCGGTGACGTCACGCACGCGCCCGACTTGGACGCCGTGCTTCGGTTGCTCCAACCTGCCCAGATCGTTCATTTGGCGGCTGAGACGGGAACGGCGCAGTCACTTTCGGAGGCGACGCGCCACGGTTCGGTGAACGTGGTGGGAACGACTCAACTTCTTGATGCGCTGAGCCGCGCAGGACACGCGCCCGATCAGCTCGTGCTGGCATCATCGAGAGCCGTCTATGGCGAAGGCGCGTGGCAGTACGGCTCGCAGATCTACTACCCGCAGCCTCGCAGCCACGCTCAGCTCATGGCCGGCGTCTGGGATCCGCAAGGACCCACGGACGATTCGGCGGTCCCGCTTCCGAGCTGTGCCAGCCGAAC
This sequence comes from Mycobacterium sp., assembly GCF_049281135.1. Taxonomy (GTDB): domain Bacteria; phylum Actinomycetota; class Actinomycetes; order Mycobacteriales; family Mycobacteriaceae; genus Mycobacterium. The sequence goes on from NZ_JBAPRN010000679.1 coordinate 20,818, forward strand.
GGAGCCCCGGCCGACGAATATCTACGCCGCAACCAAACTCGCCCAAGAGCACATCTTGGCCGCTTGGACAGCCGCGCACGACACCCATCTCAGTGTGCTGCGGCTACAGAATGTCTACGGGCCGGGCCAGTCGCTGACGAATTCGTACACCGGAATCGTCGCTCTTTTCGCACGATTGGCAGGCGAGCAGCACACATTGGAAGTCTACGAAGACGGACGGATCGTTCGCGATTTCGTCTATATCGACGATGTCATCGACGCGCTGTTCGCTGCGATAGAAAAACCTGCGGCGCAGTCACGCTGCGTCGACATCGGGTCGGGTATCCCGACAACCATCCATGAGCTGGCTCGGCAGATCGCCGCCGTCTGTGATGCCCCAGAACCGGTGGTCGTGGCGAAATTCCGCGACGGTGACGTGCGTGCCGCAAGATGCGACATCGAGCTGGCAACAAAGGAACTCGACTGGCACCCGAAGTGGGCGCTCAAGGAAGGTCTGCGTGAGCTCCTAGATTGGATCGGCGGGCAGAGTCGAGGGGCTGGTGATCCCCGGTGCTGAAGCCGCCACCCAGTGATACGAACGTGGTATCGATGAACTCCACTGAGATTGACGCTTTGTCGGCGCAGCCGCTTATCTCGGTCTGCGTGCCGGTGTACAACAACGGCGCGACAATCGCGCGGTGTCTGCGCAGCGTCGTGGATCAGGACGGCGACTTCGAGATCTTGGTCATCGACGACTGTTCGTCGGACGACAGCGTGGCTATTGCCGCAACGATGCTCAGGCCGCGCGACCGTCTCGTAATTAACGAATCCAACCTCGGTCAGTCAGAAAACCACCAGAGATGTTTAGAACTCGCGCGTGGCCACTGTATCCAGTTCGTGCATTGCGACGACTATCTACTTCCAGGCGCCTTGGAGACGCTTGCGCGATGCTTCGAGAACCCCAGCGTGGGAATGGCTTTCGCGCCGCGGCGCGTGGTGACAGACGACCTCAAGTGGCTGAAATTCGGCAAGACGCTCCATACCCACTTCCGGAAGCTCGAAGAATACAATAACGGCTTGTCGCTAGTCAGGCAGATGTCGTCAGTAGGCTTCGCCTACAACTGGATAGGCGAACCGACCAGTGTGATGTTCCGGCGTCGGGTAGCACTTGATGCGGGAGGTATTCATACCGATTGTCTTGACGAGACGGAACTCTGGTTGCGTCTATTGCTCAGATCCGCGGCTTGTTTTGTCCCAAAAGAACTGGCGGTGAGACATCAAAAGGTGATCACGGATGACATTTGGGCATCATGCCCCTGGTGGTTGGATCAACTTCGCATACTCACCTGGATGATTATGGATCCCGCATCCCCACCAGACATCCGCATCATCGCGGGCATGTGGTGGCCACTCGCATGGCTGGGACGGGCCGTGTATTTCGGGATCAAAGGACCAGATCGATGGTCGCGTTTGAAAATCTTGGCCCTCGAACCCTTTCGCGAGTTCGCTCGTGCTCGGCGGTTACGCCATGGTTTGTGAAAACCACCCACCCCGGCGCTTGCCACAGCCGGATCGAGGCCATCAGCTAGTGATCGACGACGGCACTATTTTGCGCCGTCGAGAAATCTCCGCGATCGAGTTCGGTGCCCGTGATGCCATGGTGGTCGAGCCACTTCCGAATGCGCTCCGTGTGACCGTTCCATACGAGGTCGTCAGAGGCCTCGTCATTGCCTCACTCCATTTCCCTGACCATTCGGCGATGCACTGCCACATGCTTCGCCACCGACCCGAGCGAGCGGCCGCATGACACAACAGATTCGCAGCATAGACATGAAGGACCTGCATCAGCTGCCGCTGTTCCTGCCGTCGCACGTGCTGCGATGGATCGCATTCTTTGACGACGGCAGCGTGATCGGTTTCGACGAACTCAACTCCCCCGAGCATCCCGGCGAGACGCTCGCCGTGCGCGAGGTGTTCGGACTCGACCGGATCCGCCTGCAACGTACTGGCCACGGCAACCCCGGGCTGCCGGCGTTCCTGGTAATTGAGTGATGTTGTTTGAAGGCTCTACCTTCGAGCCCTTTCGCGTGTTCGCCCGCGTTCTGTGGCTACGCCAGGGCCTTGTCGCGTCAAGCCAGATACACGCTGCGTCGGTTCGCTGACTGACAAGAAAGCTGCGCATATGGATCAACGTATTCCTGCTACCGGGGACCTGTATCACCGCACTACTGCGGGACGTCCTCGCATCGAATCTTTAACTGGCCTGCGATGGTGCGCTGCACTTGCCGTATTTCTGTCTCACAACGTACCCGGGGGCAGGACACCGCCGATTATTTCGACGTTTTTCTCAAGCGGATATATCGGCGTCACACTGTTCTTCGTCCTTTCGGGATTCGTCCTGACCGTCACATACGGTGACGTGATAGCTGAACGCCGAAAAGCCGGCATCTGGAATTATGCCGTGGCACGCATGGCAAGGGTCATGCCCCTATACTGGCTTATCCTGCTGTTTGTGGTTGTTGTTTGGGTTTCTTTTAGTCCAGCCGCCACGACTGCCGGACTTTGGTGGCATTTTCTGGCGATCCAGGCATGGACCGGCGACGTGAAACTGGCATACTCTTGGAATTCCCCTGGTTGGTCTGTCGGCGTCGAACTCTTTCTTTATGCGATGTTCCCGCTCCTGGTTCTCCTAGCGGGAGTGTTGACCTCGACGAGGAAGGTGATAACCGTTGCTTGCTTCGTAGTGGCCGCTATGGCAACGCTCGTCATTCTTTTTCACCTGACAGGTAACGATAAACTTCCGTTGTCTGATCCTGCCTCTGCTCATCGCTGGATTTATCGATCTCCGCTCATGCGTCTCGGCGACTTCACCCTCGGAATCTGTGGGGCTTTGATCTATGCACGCGAACGCAGTCGTGCATGTCTGATCAAGACCGCGCCATTGGTAGCCGTCGCCATGTCACTGCTGATAATGGGGCTCATGATGGTTCCGCAGCTACTCAACTCTTCTCCCAGCTATGACCTCGCCTACGCTGTTCCTGGTGCTGTTCTGATTCTTTCATTGGCGCTATCTCCGCATCGAGGCATCGCCAGATTCTTGGGTTCCGTAACGCTTGTTGCTCTGGGAGAGTTGTCCTATGCCTTCTACTTGATTCACGCACCCGTGGGAGCGCAGTTCCAGAGGTGGGGTGTTTCTTCGAATGGCTTCACCTTGGTGAGCGGTATGGTCTTAATACTTTGCTTACTGTTCCTTATCGCCCTCAGTTGGGGATTGCATGTGTCATTCGAAAGACCCGCGCGCATCTTTTTGAGGAAGCGTCTTTCAATCTCGCCTTCTCGAACACCTGAGCCTCGATCGCAGCCCGCTATGGAAGGTTGAGGCCCTCATGAGCGTTGCAGAGGGCCGGTACCTCCTCGGGCGGTTCGACCAGCAGGAGATCCTCACAGCTCACCGGCCGCGTCGGGCGGAGCTCACGGCGCTCAACGTCCAGGAACCCGTGAAGCTGACCGGGACCGTGGCGGTATGGCGGAACCATGCCATCGAGCCACTCCAACCGCTGCTCGGCCCGTTCCTGCAGACGGCTGGCCTCGACCTTGAGCTGGTGCTGGGAGGGTACGACGACACATTGACCCTCCCGCCGCAGGGCGGCGCGGACCTCGACCTCGTCTGGTTCGACCTTGACCGGCTGGCGTTGGGAGACGACGAGGCGCTGGACTGGTTCGTTAGTCGGGTCGCCCGGTGTGCGGTGTCCGCTGTCGGCCCGGTGGTGGTGGTTCCGGTCTCGGATCGCCCCGCCCGCACGGCCGCCGCGGTCGACCGCTTCCAGGGCTTACCAGGCCTCCACTGCGCCGACCCCTGGACGGTCTGCAACGAAGCCGGCGTTGCCCTCATCGACGAGCGCACCGCTGCCCTCACGGGCAGTCGGATCTCCCGGGACGCACAGGTCCAACTCGCACGCGTGCTCGGCGCACGTTGGTTGCCGGCATCTTTGCTCCCGCCCCGCAAGATGGTGGCGGTCGACCTGGACGAGACGTTGCACCGGGGTGTCCTCGGTGAGGACGGCATCGAGGGTGTCGAAGTTACGCCCGCGCACGCCAGATTGCACGCCTATCTGAAAGAGCTTGCGGCAGGCGGTGCGCTGCTCACCCTCGTGTCACGTAACGAGCCAGAGGACGTCGAACGCCTCTTCGCGGCGCGGCGGGCGGACTACGGCTTAGCTCTCGACGACTTCGTTGCCGTCGAAGTCTCCTGGGGTTCCAAGGCCGACGCGGTGCATTGTGCTGCTGCCGCAGCCAGAATCGGTGAAGACGCCGTGGTTTTCGTCGACGACAACCCAGGCGAACTCCTGACAGTCGGACTCCGGTACCCAGGTGTGGCGCTCGTCCACGCGCAAGCCGACGCCGATCGAACCATCGATGCGCTGCGCTGGCAGTCGGGGCTTTGGCGGTGGAAGAGCGACGACGCCGCAATGGTCCGTGCCGGCGACCTCGCGGCGAACGCCGCCCGGGAGCGGCTGCTTGACGAGGCCGAGGACTTTGATCGGTACCTAGAAGAGCTCGGGGTGCGGGCCGAGATCGGCGTGGATCGCGAGGAGCAGCTGACCCGCCTCGCCGATCTAAGCGCCAAGACCAACCAGTTCAACGTCACGGTCGCCCGACTTGGCGAGGCCGACTTACAACGGGCGATGAAGGATCAGGATGCGCATGTGGTGTCGGTGGCGCTCTCAGATCGCTTGTCGGACAGCGGCGTCATCGCCTTGCTTGCTGTCAGGAACGACGATGGGCGGCTCCGCGTCGACGAGCTTGCGATGAGCTGCCGGGCGATGGGGCGAGGACTCGAGTCGCTGCTGGTCAGCCAGGCGTTGCGCGTACTTCCGTGCTGGGAGCGCGTGCGAGAGGTGTGCTTTCAGGTGCGACAGACCGAGCGAAACCTTCCCGCGCGTCGATGGGTTGGGAACATCGCCGGTCTAGATACGGTTGCTGAGGCCGGTGAGGTCTTCGTCGAGCGAGCCCGGTTCGACGAAATCCCGGTGCCCAATGTAGTGACGGTCTCGGTGCTCGGGTCCGCCGCGGACCCCGATTAGGCTCGTCGGCATGCCGTCATCGGAAGAGCTCGCGAGCGTCGTCGCCGCAATCGTCGCACGCGTTCTCGACATGTCTCCGGAGGAGGCGGTCGTTGCTCGCCGCAACGAGCAAGAGGCCTGGAACTCGCTCAAGCACATCGAGATCGTCTTCCAGATCGAGGAGGAGTTTGAGGTGCAGTTCGAGGAGGACGAGATCGCCGAGCTATTCGATGTTAAGTCGATCGTTACAGCGCTCGACCGGGTACGTGGCCGTTAAGGCTGGGCCGGAAGAGTTCGGTCACCGCCTCCGTCCTGTCGAGCGGCGGGATGCCGCGGGCATCCTCGCGCTCCGCACCGATCCTGAGCTCGGGCGGTTCCTTAACCCGACTGCTGGCGGGGTGGAGGACCAGGAACGCTGGGTCGAGGCGCAACAGGCCCGTGCTGGTGACCATTACTTCGTGATCGAGACCCTTGGCGGTCGTTGGGAGGGGGTCATCGGTCTCTACGGGATCCAGGACGCGAGCGGGGAGTGGGGACGCTGGATTCTCCGGCGAGGCTCTCTTGCTGCCTCGGCTTCTGTGCTGCTGCTGCTGCGCTTCGGGTTCGACGAACTCGGACTCCGACGGATTTACTGCCGCACGCTCGCGGAGAACCTCGTGGTCGTCAGCTTCCACGACTCCTGCCCGTACACGAGCCGTTCTGAGCACATCGATACGGGCGGTCGCGCCTGTGTCGAGCACTCTATCGTCCGCCCGGACTGGCCGGCGTTTCGCGATGCGCTGGCCCCGACGGCCGAGCGGGTCGCCCGCCGCGTTGCACGCTCGTGATCCCGATCGGCCGCTTCCACCACATCGGGATCGCGACGGAATCGATCGCCCGGGACGAGGCCGTCTATGCGCAGCTCGGCTACGAACGCGAGGGCGGGGAGTTTCTCGATGCGGGCCAGGGGGTCCGCGGCGTGTTCCTCGTGGGCCCCGGTCCCCGCCTCGAGTTGCTTGAGCCCTACGAGGGGAGCACCACGCTTGAGCCGTGGCTGCAGGCTGGCAGCCGGCTATACCACCAGGCCTACGAGGTCGACGACCTCGACGCATCGCTCGGTTCGGCCCGGAAGTCGTTGCGGGCACACGTCATTCGCGCTCCGATGCCAGCCCCAGCGTTCGGCGGGCGTCCGGTATCGTTCCTCATGCTCCGCAACCGCTCGGTGATCGAGCTCATCCAGGCGGAGGTGCAGTGAGCGTCGAGTGGTACGACAGAAGATCGGAATGCAGGTGTCTTCTTCCTGTCATGGTCGAAACGATCGGCAGGCATCAATCACTTGGGTGACGTTTTCCTCCGACAGATGAGGACCGATCGGCAGACTGAGATGAGTTCGCGCCGCCCGTTCCGCGATAGGGAACGTTCCCTCGACTAGTCCGAGCGGAGCAAATGCACCTGACAGGTGCGGGGGAATCGGGTAGTGCACCAGTGTCTGAATCCCTTTGCTAGCCAGATGTTTCTGCAGTTCATCACGGGAGGCATGGTCAACTACGTACACGTGCCACACATGTTCACGTCCGGGCGCGACATGGGGCAGCCGTAGTCCGGGGATATCGGCGAGTTCGTTCGCGTAGCGTTTCGCGGTGGTTCGGCGTCGAAAGTTCCAACTGTCAAGATGCTGCAATTTGACGCGCAGCACCGCCGACTGAATCTCGTCGAGTCGCGAGTTGGCCCCGAGCAGCTCATTCACGTATTTTTGACTGCTTCCGTAGTTGCCGAGTGAACGAACGCGGGCGGCGACATCGGGGTCGTCGGTGGTCACGGCACCGCCGTCGCCGAGAGCCCCCAGGTTTTTCCCCGGATAGAAACTCCATGCCACCGCGTGGCCATGAGCGCCGATGCGCCGGCCGTTGTAGCGCGCGCCATGCGCTTGTGCGGCGTCCTCCACCACCACCAGCTCGTGTTTCCTCGTCACTGCTAACAGATCCTCGAGATCTGCTGGTTGGCCGAAGAGGTGCACCGGAACGAGGGCACGCGTTCGCGGAGTAATTGCCTCTTCTACCCGAGCGGGATCGAGGTTCCATTGACCAGCGATCGGCTCTACCGCCACCGGGCGGGCACCAGCCTGCGCTACGGCGATCCAGGTCGCGATGTAGGTGTTCGACGGGACGATAACCTCGTCACCCGGGCCAATCCCGAGTGCCTTCAGCGCGAGGGCAATAGCGTCTAAACCGTTGCCGACTCCGACCGCATGCTTCGCGCCGGTAAAGGCAGCGAACTCTCGCTCAAACGCTGCTGTTTCCTCGCCTCGTATGTACCAGCCGCTGCGCACGACTCGCTCGATAGATTCCAGCACGGGAGCTTCGATCTCCCGCGTGGCCGCGCCAATGTCTAAAAAGGGCACTGCGACGGCCGGATTGGTGAGTGCTGCAACTCCAGGCCCCGCCCCATCCATTCCCACGATTGCTCCTCGGCGCATTTCAGTCTCGCGAACCCCGGCTGGATTCCTTTTCCTAGCGTTGATTCTCCTGCCAAGAAAGGAGGTCCGTTCAGCCCGCCGTGCTGGCGGCACTGCGGGCCGTCGTTATGAAGTCCTCGTAGTCGCGGATGTAATCGGATTCCTCGTAGGCCAGCGAGGCGAACACTAGAGATATCGCCCCCGTGCAGAAACCCGTGACTTGTGTCCAGATCATGCTCGGCACGTACAGGCCATGGTAGGAGCGGTCAAGCGAAACAGTTCGTTGACTTCGTCCGTCATCGAGCATGACCGCGAAGGACCCTGATGCTGCCACAATAAATTGTTGGAGCACCCGATGTGCGTGTCCGCCACGCTCGGCTCCACCGGGGACATCGTAGAGATAAAACACCCTCTTGATTTCGAAAGGTACGTGAACCCCACCGTAGAGCGGAGACAGGTTGCCTTCGGGCATCTCGATCTTCTCGAGATTCACCAATCTGCATTCGTCGACGCTGCTCACGGCGTGTTCCTGAGCCGAAGAAAATCTCTGTAGTCGCGCACGTAATCCTCGGGCGTGAATGGGTTAGACGCGAGGACGAGGGCAACCGCATTTGTGGAGAAATTGATCATTTCCCGCCAAATAAGGTTGGGAACCAACAGAGCATGATAGGAACGATTCAAGGTGTAGCGAATCAGATGTGAACCGTCGTCCACTGTGACATCGAAACTTCCGGATAGTGCCACGATGAACTCCTGACCCGTCCGGTACGCATGGCCTCCTCGAACGGAACCTCCGGGAACGTCATAGATCCAAAATGCGCGTTCAATCTCGAACGGGACGTGCGTGCCCGACTCGACAAAGGTCAGGTTTCCGCGAGGGTCATGAATTTTCGGCA
>NZ_JBAPRN010000680.1:0-5625 GCF_049281135.1 Mycobacterium sp.
ATCTTCTTGTCGACGTTCGTCATGATCGCCCAGAACCGCCAAGCCGCCTTCCAACAGGCCAAAGCCGACCACGATTTTGAAGTTCAGGAAGTTGAGCTCCAGAGCAACACCGACTTGACCCGCCAGATCCATGTCCTCACGGAGGAATTGCATAGACGCTTCATTCGCGACTCCACCTAGCGGCCATAACGTCCGAACCGACTGCTGCTTCGAGGGCGGCGCGTGGCTCTCAGTCCCGACCCCTGCCCCCGAACAGTTGTAGGAAGAACTGGAACACGTTGAGGGCGTCCAGGAAGATCGATGCGGCGATAAGCGGTGCTGAATCCATGTCTGTCGATCGGCGGAGCCGCTGGAAGTCGACCATCGTGAGGCCTGCGAAAATGATCAGCCCGAGGATCGAGTAGATGACCGCGCCGCCGGGAATGTGCACGAAGATCAACACGACGCCGAATCCGATGAGGGCAAGCAATGCCCAAAAGCCGACGCGCGCAACACCGGACAGGTCGGTGCGGGTGGCGTAACCGAAGGCGCCGCAGCCGGCGACGAACAGTGCCGTCGCTGCGCCTGCCTCCCAGAGCGCCTGGGGGTCGGCCTCGGCATAGTAGGTCAGCATCGGCGACGTCCCCAGCCCCATCAGCAACCCGACACCCAACAGCAGCGTCATGCTTAAACCGGCGGAGCTGCGGATGGCGAACCGCATGCCGATCAGGCAGACGAACGCCAGAAGGTAGAACACGAGCGCCAGGCCATTGCCGAGGTTGCGGCCTAGGTAGGCGCCGAGTGCGAATAGACCGGCGGTGGTGGCCACCGACCACATGACCTGACCGAAGAGGGTACGGGTTCGATTTTGCACTCCGATTGCGCCGTATTCGGCTGAGCTCATGTCACTTCCGTCCTTACGTTGGTCACCAGGAGCTAGTCGAATTCGATGGGCAGACTTTTCGGTCCGCTCAGGCTGACGATCGGTTTCCAGGGCACCGGCCCGGCAATTCGCGGGTTGCGCAGTCGCCTGGTCAGCACATTCAGCGCTTCGGCGATCTCCCGCCGGGCCAGATTGGCTCCCAGGCAGTAGTGCACGCCGCCGCCAAAGGTCAATATCGCCGGCGCCCCCTCGCGGGTGATGTCGACACGATCCGGATCGTCGTAGACCGTCGGATCACGATTGGCCGCAAAGGTATTCATCAGTACCATGGTTCCGGCCGGGAAGAGATATCCGTCGAGCTCCACGTCGTCGACGACGCGGCGCAGCGTCCCGCCCGCGATCGGCGAGTGGCGCATGGTCTCCTCCACCGCGTGCATCGCCAACTCGGGATTTTCCCTGAGCAGCTCCCACTGATCGGGGTGCTCGCAGAGCACCTGCACGGATGCGGCCACCTGGTTGCGGGTGGTGTCGGTTCCCGCCAGCAGCAGGCCGCCGGCGAGCATGCGCAGTTCGGCGGCGTCGAGCCGATCTCCATCGTCCTCGGCGCGGATGAGGTCAGAGAGCAGGTCGTCGGTAAGGCTGCGCCGACGATGGGCGACCATATCGTCGACATAGTCGTCGAGCTCGCCCCATGCCCGCATGACCGCGGGCTCGAGTTGTCGGATGTCGGCGGAGAAGCAGAACGCTTGAAAGATGTCGTCGGCCCACAACGAGAATCGCCGCCAGTCTTCGCGGGGTGCGCCAAGCAGCGCGCAGATGATCGGAACGGGATAGGGGCGCGCGATGTCGGCGACGACGTCGCAGCAGCCGCTGTCGGCGACCTGGTCGACCAAATCGTTGATCACGTCGACCATGGCGTTGTGCAGGCGCGCAACGGTTCGAGGGGTGAACGCCTTCGAGCACAGACCGCGTAACCGACGATGCGTCTCGCCCTCCACACAGAGCAAGCTGTTGATCACCTTGTCCCACAACGGACCCGAGGTGACGCCTTGAGCCTGCAAAACGATGCCGGGCGGGATCTGGAACCGGTCGTCGCGCAGCACGGCGCGGACGAGGTGGTAGGAGAGCACCTCGGGCCCCAACGGACCTATGGCGATGGGCGCCTGCTGTTGAGCTGCCCGGAAGCGGGGATAGACCGCTGCCGGGGTTTCGTCGACGCTGTAGCTCAGCGTGGGCAGATCGGCGTCGAAAACACTGGGTAGAGCGGTACCGACGGTCATGACCGTCTCCTTCGACGCGTCGACAGGCTTTCGTCAGCATAAGTCGGGCTTTCGCACCCACTCGAAAACGCGGGTAAACTACACATATGTAATTCGGCGTGACGTGGGCGCAGGCCGCCCTCGCCGACAGAAGGAACGGCCGTGGACCCACTGAAGATACGTAGCGTTGAATTCGACGATCGCGATCCCTATCGAGCGACGTTCAACGTCCACTTGTCCCGCGATATGACGGATTTCGAACGTCAGGCGCTGCCGCCGCTGCTCTCCTCGGGCTTTTCCCCGTCGGAGGCCCGGGGTTCCGCGGTGGTGGCGATCAGGAACGCGACGATCACGATGATCGAAGACCACCGAGATCTGCTCAAGCAGATCGTGGCCGAGGCCGAAACACTGGCCAGGACAATGGAACACGAGCAGCATGCGGTTGCCGCTCAGATCGCGGCCCGAGTCGAGGGCGTCCGGCAACGCGCCGCGGCCATCGACTGGAGCTGAAGCAGCAGTCGCATACTGATCCCATGCTTCGGCTCCTCGTTGCCCTTGTCCTGCTCTCTGCGGCGAGCGGCGGAGTGCGCGCGAACGCCGACGTGCCGCCGCTGGGTCCCGAAGCGCGCGCAGCGGGATTCGTCGACGTGCGGTCCGTTGTCCCGAACGCGCTGATCGACCTGCGTTATGCGACGTCTGACAACTTCACCCATACGCAGCTCTACCCAGCCAATGCTCGCTGTCTGGTGCACGAATCGATGGCTCCGGGTCTGGCGACCGCCGCGAAGGTGCTCGCCCCGCAAGGCAACGTTCTCGTCTTTTGGGACTGCTATCGCCCACACGACGTGCAAGTCAAGATGTTTGGCATTGTGCCGAACCCGGCGTGGGTGGCCAAACCCGGCAACTATGCGAAAAGCCACGAGTCTGGCCGCTCGGTCGATGTGACGCTGGCCAACGTCAACGAGCAGTGCCCGCGTTGCCTTGTCGACATGGGCACCGACTTCGACGACTTCTCGCCCCGGGCAACGGCGTTCGCCACCGATGGCGTCAGCGCCGCCCAGCAGGCCAACCGGGGCCGATTGCGCGACGCGATGAGTGCCGGCGGGTTGTCGGTGTACTCGGGTGAGTGGTGGCATTTCGACGGTTCGGGCGCCGGAGTCCAGCGGCCGATCCTCGACGTCCCAGTCAGCTAATCTGTCTCATAATATGAGACAGAAGTTTCGTATTATGGAATAGGCGGCGGTAGCCTTGAGGTCGAACAGGATTCCATCGCAAGGAGGTCGCACCATGACCGGTGAATACCAGGCCGTCTACACCCACGGGCATCACGAGTCGGTGCTGCGCTCGCATCGAGTGCGCACGGCGGAAAACTCAGCCGCTTATCTGCTGCCGCATCTGCGACCGGGCATGTCGGTGCTCGACGTCGGCTGCGGCCCCGGGACCATCACCGTCGACCTGGCCGCCAGGGTCGCGCCCGGACGGGTCACCGCCGTCGAAATGACCTCGGAAGCTTTGGATTTGGCGCGCACCGAGGCGCAGACGCGCGGTCAGTCGAACATTGATTTCGTGACGTCGGACGTGCATGCGCTCGACCTGCCCGACGACACCTTCGACATCGTCCACGCCCATCAGGTGCTGCAGCACGTGGCCGACCCGGTGCAGGCGCTGCGCGAGATGCGGCGGGTGTGTAAGCCGGGCGGCATTGTCGCCGCGCGTGACGCGGACTACGCCGGGTTCACCTGGTTCCCCCAGCTCCCGCAGCTGGACCGGTGGTTGGCGCTGTACTCCGCGGCGGCGCGGGCCAACGGTGGCGAACCCGAGGCGGGCCGGCGGCTGTTGTCGTGGGCGCAGCACGCCGGGTTCGACGACATCACGCCGACCGGCGGCCTGTGGTGTTTCGCCACGCCGGAGACCCGTGACTGGTGGGGCGGGATGTGGGCAGACCGGATCGTCGAGTCGGCCCTGTCGCGACAGCTGGTCGAGTCGGAGATGGCCACCACCGCGGAACTCGACGAGATCTCCTCGGCGTGGCGGGACTGGGCTGCCGCGCCGGATGGCTGGCTGGCCGTGCCGCATGGCGAGATTCTCTGTCACGCGTAGCCCATTGCGCCTGGTCAGACGCACGGTATTGGCATTCTCTTTTTCGGCAAGTACGTTATCGTTGATAGATAACGATACTTTGGAGGACTCGTGCGTCTCGGAGTAATGATCGGCGCCGAACGTGGCGATTCCGCGCGCAAGGTTTCCCGGATGCTCGCCGATATCGAGTGGGCCGAGACCGCGGGCATGGACACCGCGTGGATCCCGCAGGTGCCCAACGACTTTGATGCCCTGCTGGCGGTCGCGCTGATGGGTACCCGCACCACCCGCATCGAGTTGGGCACCGCGGTCGTCCCGCTGCAGGCGCAGCATCCGATTGCGTTGGCGCGTCAGGCGTTATCGACGCATGCCGCCACCGGCGGACGACTGGCGCTGGGCGTCGGACCATCGCACCACTGGATCATCCATGACATGCTGGGCCTGCCCTACGAGAAGCCGGCCGCATACACCCGCGACTACCTCGAAGTGCTGCAGGCGGCGTTCGCCGGGCCCGGGCCGATCGACGTTGAGAACGAACACTTCACCGTGCACAACCCGAACGACCTCGCCCCGGTGGCGCCGCTGCCGGTGTTCGTCGCAGCACTTGGCCCGGTGATGCTGGCTCTGGCAGGCGAGCGCGCCGATGGCACGGTGCTCTGGATGGCCGACGAGCGATCGATCGCCGAGCATGTCGTGCCGCGGATCACCAAGGCCGCCGACAACGCCGCCCGGCCCGCGCCGCGCATCGTCGCGGGCATACCCGTATGCCTCTGCGCGGCAAATGAAGTCGACGCGGCACGTGAGCGAGCCAACCGGATCCTCGGCGAAGCCGAGGTGTCGCCGAATTATCAGCGGCTGCTCGACTACGGCGATGCCCGCGATGTCGGGGACATCTGCGCCGCAGGTGACGAGGAGGCCATCCTGGCGCGGATGAAACGCTTCGCCGACGCCGGGGTAACCGACCTGTCGGTGCGGCTGCTGCCGATCGGCGAGAACCGCGACGAGCTGGTCGCCTCCAAACGGCGCACCCGCGAGGTCATTTCGGAGCTCGGCGCCCAACTTCGCTGATCACGCCGGCGCGGTGATATGAGCTTCGGCGAGCTTGCGAAAGGCCGCGACGAGTCGGCTGCGGTCGTCGGCACGGCACGCCACCACAACGTGGCTGGGCTCGACGCCTTCGAGCGGAATCGCCGTGAGATCGGGGCGGACGACACTGATGTGCGAGCCGCCGGCCGCGTTGACCGCCATGGGCGCCGACGCGCACCGTGGTGACATAGACGATCTTGACGGTCTACGCGCCGCGGCCGCCGCGGCTGACGGTGTCATCCACCTTGCCTACCGACACGACTTCGACAACGACTTCGTGGCCGCCGCGGACACCGATCTGCGTGCCGTCAAGGCAATGGGCGATGTACTCGCAGGCTC
>NZ_JBAPRN010000681.1:0-3617 GCF_049281135.1 Mycobacterium sp.
CGTCCGGCGTGCCGACCACGCATACCTGCGCGACCGCCGCATGCTCGGCGATGACGTCCTCCACTTCGCGGGGGAAGACGTTGAAGCCGCCGGTGACGATCATGTCCTTGACCCGGTCGACGATGAAGTAGAAGCCGTCCTCGTCTTCGCGGGCCATGTCGCCGGTGTGCAGCCAGCCGTCCTTGAACGTCTCGGCCGTCGCTTCCGGCAGATGCCAGTACCCACCCGCCAAAAGCGGCCCGCTGACGCAGATTTCGCCCGGTTCACCCTGCGGGACGGGCTTGCCGTCCTCGCCGAGCAACGCCACCCGCGCGAACAAGGTCGGGCGCCCGCATGACGTCAGCCGCTTCTCGTCGTGGTCGCCTTTGGCCAGATAGGTGATCGCCATCGGCGCCTCGGATTGCCCGTAGTACTGGGCGAAGATCGGGCCGAACCGCGAGATGGCCTCCGCCAGCCGGACCGGGTTCATTGCCGAGGCGCCGTAGTAGACGGTCTCCAGCGACGACAGGTCCCGGGTCTGCGAATCCGGGTGGTCCATCAGCGCGTACAGCATCGACGGCACCAGCATGGTAGCCGTAATGCGTTTCTCTTCAATGACTTTCAACACCTCGGCCGGGTCGAACTTGCCCAGCACCACCATCTCGCCGCCCTTGACCACCGTGGGCGTGAAGAACGCCGCACCGGCGTGCGACAGCGGCGTGCACATCAGGAACCGAGGGTGCTCGGGCCATTCCCACTCCGCGAGCTGGATCTGGGTCATGGTCGCGATGTTCCCGGTGGTGCCGATGACGCCCTTGGGTTTACCGGTCGTACCGCCGGTGTAGGTCAGGCCGCCGATATGGTCAGGAGGCAAGTCCGCCGCGACGATTGGCTGCGGGGTGTATTTGGCCGCCTCGGCGGACAGATCGACCGCGACATCTTTCAGCTCCTCGGGCACCGGCCCGATGGTGAGGATCTTCGTCAGGGAGTCGACCTTGTCCAGCAAGCCCAGAGCCCGCTCGACGAACATCGGGTTGGGGTCGATGATCAGCGCCGTGGCGCCGGCATCCGACAGCACGTAGGCGTGGTCGTCCAGCGAACCGAGCGGGTGCAGGGCGGTGCGCCGGTAGCCCTGGGTCTGGCTGGCGCCGAGAATCATCAGGACCTCGGGCCGGTTGAGTGCCAGCATGCCGACCGTGACGCCGGCGCCGGCGCCCAGCGCTTCGAAAGCCTGGATGTACTGGCTGACACGTTCGGCAAGCTGACCGCCGGTCAGCGTGGTGTCGCCGAGAAACAGCACCGGCCTGTTCTTGTGGCGCTTGAGCGCGCCCACGAACAGATGGCCGTTATGGGTCGGGTTGCGCAGCAGCTCGTCACTCATGTGGCCAGACTAGAACGTGTTGCAATTTGTGTCTGCTACCCCCTCCGCCGCCTCAGCCATCACTAGGCTTCGTGCCCATGGCCGCTGCAGACCTCGTCATCACCGGAACCGTCCTGACCGTAGACGACACCAGGCCCACCGCCGAGGCGCGGGCGGTGGCCGACGGCCGGATCGTCGCAGTGGGTGACCGGTCCGAGATGGCCGGTTTCATCGGCCCGAACACCCATACTCTCGATATCGGCGACGGCTGCGTGATGCCGGGATTGATTGAGGCACATGGCCATCCGCTGATGGAGGCGATCGCGCTGTCGGACCGGCTGGTGGACATCCGGCCGGTCACGATGCGTAACGCCGACGACGTCGTCGAGGCTGTTCGCAGCGAGGTAAAGCGGCGCGGACCGGACGGCGCTTACCTGCTCGGCTGGGATGCGCTGCTGCAGAACGGACTGCCGGAGCCGACGCTGACCTGGCTGGACGACATCGCGCCGGACGGTCCGCTGGTGATCATTCACAACTCCGGGCACAAGGCCTTCTTCAACTCGTGCGCCGCCCAGCGCGCCGGCCTCAATCGCGACACCACCGACCCCAAGGGCGCCAAATTCGGCCGCGACGCACACGGCGACCTCGACGGCACCGCGGAGGAAGCCGGCGCGGTTTTCCCGCTGCTGCAGGGCGCGATCGCCCCGAGCGATTACCCGGCGATGTTGCTGGCCGAGTGCGCCCGGCTCAACCGGGCCGGGCTGACCACCTGCTCGGAGATGGCGTTCGATCCAGCGCTTCGCCCCCTGGTCGATGGCCTGCGCGGCCAACTCACCGTCCGGCTGCGGACCTACGAGATGTCCAATCCGCAGATGTCGACCACCGCCACACCCGGTGAGGGTGACGATGTGGCGCGCCAGGTCGGCATCAAGATCTGGGTGGACGGCTCGCCGTGGATCGGCAACATCGCCTTGTCCTTCCCGTATCTGGACACCGCCGCCACCCGCACCATCGGCGTGACGCCGGGTTCCTGCGGCCACGCCAACTACACCGCCGAACAGCTGACCGAGATCGTCGGGGCCTACTTCCCGCTCGGCTGGCCGATGGCCTGCCACGTGCAGGGCGATGCCGGGGTGGACACCATCCTCGACGTCTACGAAGAAGCCCTGCGCCGGCATCCCCGTGACGACCATCGGCTCCGCCTCGAGCACGTCGGCGCGATCCGGAACGAGCAACTGCAGCGCGCTCACGACCTCGGCGTCACCTGCAGCATCTTCGTCGACCAGATCCACTACTGGGGTGACGTGATCGTTGACGGGCTGTTCGGCCCCGAGCGCGGAAGCCGTTGGATGCCAGCAGGTTCGGCGGTGGCCACCGGCATGCGGATTTCGCTGCACAACGATCCGCCGGTGACGCCCGAGGAGCCGCTGCGCAACATCAGCGTGGCCGTGACGCGCAAAGCGCCCAGCGGGCGGGTGCTCGGTCCCGAGGAGCGGCTCACCGTCGAGCAGGCGATCCGGGCCCAGACCATCGACGCGGCCTGGCAGCTGTTCTCCGACGACATCATCGGCTCGCTGGAAGTCGGCAAGTACGCCGATCTGGTGGTGCTGTCGGCCGATCCGCGCACGGTGCCGCCGGAGGAGATCGCCGACCTGGAGGTGCGGGCGACGTTCCTGGCCGGCCGCCAGGTCTACGCGTCGTGACCGCTGCCCTCGACGACATCCTCGACCGCGTCCGCGTGGTGGCGCTGCCGATGCGGGTCCGCTTTCGCGGCATCACCACCCGCGAGCTGGCGCTGATCGACGGTCCGGCCGGCTGGGGCGAATTCGGCGCCTTCCTGGAATACGGCGACGCCGAGGCGGCGCAATGGCTGGCCGCCGCTCTGGATTCGGCCTACCGGATTCCGCCGCCGCCGCGCCGCGTCCGCATCGACGTCAACGCCACGGTGCCGGCGGTCGACGCCGCGCAAGTGCCCGAAATACTGGCCCGCTTCCCGGGCGCGCGCACCGCCAAGGTGAAGGTCGCCGAACCTGGCCAGACCCTCGACGATGACGTTGCCCGGGTCGATGCGGTCCGCGCGCTGGTGCCCATCGTGCGCGTCGACGCCAACGGCGCCTGGACCGTCGACCAAGCTGCCGCTGCCGCGGCCGCCCTCGGCCCGCTGGAATACCTCGAGCAGCCCTGCGCGACCGTCGACGAACTGGCCGAGCTGCGCCGGCGGGTCGACGTGCCGGTCGCCGCCGACGAGAGCATCCGCAAAGCCGGCGATCCGCTGGCC
>NZ_JBAPRN010000682.1:0-5142 GCF_049281135.1 Mycobacterium sp.
GCGTTGCGGGCGTCGAGGCTGGATCGGGGAGTCAAACCCGGTGAGTATCCGCATCTGCTCGCCGACATCTTCGGCGCCGCCGACAGCGCCCCAGTGCTGGCGCACTATTCGCCCGACCACTACAACGGAGATGCCTCGCTGGCCTACTCCGCGGCGGCCACCGACGGTGTCTTCGCTTGCGCTGCAGACCGATTGGCGGACTCACTGAGCCGTAACGCGCCGGTATACGCTTACGAGTTCGACGATTTACACGCACCGGCGCCCAAGTTCTTGCGAGACGCGCCATTTCCGGTCGGCGCCAGCCACTCCCTGGAGCTGCGGTACCTGTTCAGCATGGGCGGCGCGCAACCGCTGGATCCCGCTCAGCAGATGTTGTCCGACCAGATGATGAGCTATTGGAGCCATTTCGTCACCAATGGCGCGCCGAAGGCCGCCGGCCTGCCCGACTGGCCGGCCCAAGACGGTAACCCCGACCATGACTCCTGGATGTCGTTGCGCCCCGGGGGAAGTCAGCTCGTCACCGACTTCGAGGCAGCACACCAGTGCCCGTTCTGGTCGACGCTGAAGGGCAAGTCGTGAGCACACCGGAAGCGGCCGCCTTCGCCGGGGAGTGGTCCGCGGCCTGGAACCGCGGCGATGTCGAAGCCGTGCTCGCGCATTTTCACGACGACGCGGTTTTCACGTCGCCGTACGCGGCCGAATTCGTCCCCGGCTCAGCGGGGGTCGTCCGCGGCAAAGCGGCGCTGCGCGAATACTGGCGCACCGCAATGAAGGCCACTCCCGACCTGCACTTCGACATCGTCGGGGTGTACGGGGGCGCGTCGGTGCTGGTGATCAACTACCGCAATCAGGGCGGCACGTTGGTCAACGAGGTCCTGGAGTTCGACGGTGGCCTGGTGCGTCGTGGACACGGAACGTATCTGGTGGGTGGCTAGCCGACCGGCGTGACCCAGGTGGTGATGTCGGCGTGCACGACTTCGTTGCCGCTGCGATCGGTGATGCTGACTGGCACGACGAGATCGACACCGTCGGCGATTTGACTGAAATCCGGCGGGTCCAACTGGGCCCGGGTACTGAACATTCATCGCTTTCGGTATCCACCGATGGCTGCGCGGGACGGTGGGCTCCATCAGCATCCCCATGGGGATTTCGGCGGCATTACAGCATGCGATCGCGTGCACGGTATGTAGATGGTTGTAGACGAAGAACCACTTCGGCACCTTGACCTCGGCCAGGCCCGGCTCCATCCGCACCACGTGCGGCAGCACCTAAGCGAAGTAGGGAACGCGCGCCATCGCCGCCACCGAAAACAGCCGGCTGCCGCCGGGACGGCCGGAAAGGCGCTGCCATGCGGCATATGTGCTGGTCGAGTTGGTCATGACGGCATACCTTACTCTGGAGTAAGAAGCGGTCGGCGAGGCATCCGGCCTGACCGCTGCGCGGGAGGTTTCGCCGCTGCTGAGCCGGACCGGTGGCCTGGTCGGGAGGATTTGGCCGATACCGCGATCTAGGGCATACTGTTCGGGTTGCCTTGCGCCGGGTTTGCGCCTGGCCGGGCATACGACCGGCGTCCAAACGGGCGCCTCCGGTCCCAATCTTGGAACGAGACCAATTTCGGTCGCGGACCAGGCTGCGTGAGGGCGACACACCCGACCGCGGGGGCCGGTGGACCAAGACAGGTAAACAGCGGCGCAACAACCGGGCGCACGTCCTGATCGGCCAGACCGATCAAGGCGATCACCGCCCGGCAGGAAACCGGGTCTCGACCTGGAGAGTGAGGAAGCGTGGCGGGACAGAAGATCCGCATCAGGCTCAGGGCCTACGACCACGAGGCCATTGATGCCTCGGCGCGCAAGATCGTCGAGACGGTTGTCCGGACGGGCGCCAGCGTGGTGGGCCCGGTGCCGCTGCCTACCGAGAAAAACGTGTACTGCGTTATCCGCTCACCGCACAAGTACAAAGACTCGCGGGAGCACTTCGAGATGCGCACTCACAAGCGCCTGATCGACATCCTTGACCCCACCCCGAAAACCGTTGACGCGCTGATGCGCATCGATCTGCCTGCCAGCGTCGACGTCAACATCCAGTAGGAGCTGCGAGCAATGGCGAGAAAGGGCATTCTGGGCACCAAGCTGGGCATGACGCAGGTGTTCGACGAGAACAACCGCGTTGTCCCCGTGACGGTGGTCAAGGCCGGGCCGAACGTGGTGACCCGCATCCGTACTCCGGAGGTTGACGGGTACAGCGCGGTGCAGCTGGCCTACGGCGAAATCAGTCCCCGCAAGATCAACAAGCCGCTGACGGGTCAGTACGCCGCTGCCGGTGTCAACCCGCGCCGGCATCTGGCCGAGTTTCGTCTCGACGACGAGGCCGCTGCTGCCGACTACCAGGTCGGGCAGGAGCTGACGGCCGAGATCTTTGCTGCCGGAACCTATGTCGACGTGACCGGCACCTCGAAGGGCAAGGGCTTCGCGGGAACCATGAAGCGTCACGGCTTCAAAGGTCAGGGCGCCAGCCACGGTGCTCAGGCGGTTCACCGGCGTCCCGGTTCCATCGGCGGTTGCGCCACTCCGGCGCGGGTGTTCAAGGGCACCCGGATGGCCGGCCGGATGGGTAATGACCGGGTGACCACGCAGAACCTGTTGGTGCACTTGGTCGATGCCGAGAATGGCGTCCTGCTGATCAAAGGCGCGGTGCCTGGCCGCACCGGCGGACTCGTCGTGGTCCGCAGCGCGATCAAACGAGGTGAGAAGTAATGGCTGCCGAGAAATCCGCAAAGGCGCTCAAGATCGACGTCAAGACGCCGGCCGGTAAAACCGAAGGCTCCGTTGAGCTTCCGGCCGAGATCTTCGACGCGCCCGCGAACATCGCACTGTTGCACCAGGTGGTCACGGCTCAGCTTGCCGCGAAGCGCCAGGGTACGCACTCCACCAAGACTCGCGGCGAGGTCCGCGGTGGCGGTCGTAAGCCGTACCGGCAGAAGGGCACTGGCCGCGCCCGGCAGGGCTCGACGCGTGCGCCGCAATTCACCGGCGGTGGTGTCGTGCACGGCCCCCAGCCGCGTGACTACAGCCAGCGCACCCCGAAGAAGATGATCGCCGCCGCCCTGCGCGGTGCGTTGTCGGACCGGGCCCGCAACGGCCGCATCCACGCGGTCACCGAACTGGTGTCGGGGCAGACGCCGTCGACCAAGAGCGCCAAGGTTTTCCTGGCCTCGCTGACCGACCGCAAGCAGGTGCTGGTGGTCATCGGACGCAGCGATGAGGCCGGCGTGAAGAGCGTACGCAACCTTCCCGGCGTGCACATCCTGTCGCCGGACCAGCTCAACACCTACGACGTGCTGCGTGCCGACGACGTGGTGTTCTCGGTGGAGGCGCTCAACGCTTTCATCGCTGCGAACACCAAAACCGCTGAGGAGGTTTCGGCCTGATGGCGACCGTCACTGACCCCCGCGACATCATCCTGGCCCCGGTCATCTCGGAGAAGTCCTACGGCCTGATCGATGACAACGTGTACACGTTCCTGGTGCACCCTGACTCGAACAAGACACAGATCAAGATCGCGATCGAGAAGATCTTCTCGGTCAAGGTTTCCGCGGTGAACACCGCGAACCGCCAGGGCAAGCGCAAGCGCACCAGAAGCGGCTACGGCCAACGGAAGAGCACCAAGCGCGCCATCGTGACGTTGGCGCCCGGCAGCAAGCCGATCGAATTGTTCGGCAACACGGCGTAGCCAGGAATAGCCGAGGATAGAGAGACTTAACAGACATGGGAATTCGCAAGTACAAGCCGACGACCCCCGGTCGTCGCGGTGCCAGCGTCTCCGATTTCGCCGAGATCACTCGCTCGACTCCGGAGAAGTCGCTGATCAAGCCGTTGCACGGCAAGGGTGGCCGTAACGCGCACGGTCGCATAACCACCCGCCACAAGGGTGGCGGCCACAAGCGGGCCTACCGGGTGATCGACTTCCGTCGCAACGACAAAGACGGCGTCAACGCGAAGGTCGCGCACATCGAGTACGACCCGAACCGCACCGCGAACATCGCGCTGCTGCACTTCTTGGATGGCGAGAAGCGCTACATCATTGCGCCGCAGGGGCTTTCCCAGGGCGACGTGGTGGAGTCCGGTGCCAACGCCGACATCAAACCGGGCAACAACCTGCCATTGCGCAACATCCCGGCCGGTACCTTGATCCACGCTGTGGAGCTGCGGCCGGGCGGCGGAGCCAAGCTGGCTCGCTCCGCGGGCTCGAGCATCCAATTGCTGGGTAAGGAAGGCACGTACGCCTCGCTGCGTATGCCCAGCGGCGAGATCCGTCGCGTCGATGTGCGTTGCCGCGCCTCGGTTGGCGAGGTGGGTAACGCCGAGCAAGCCAACATCAACTGGGGCAAGGCCGGCCGGATGCGCTGGAAGGGCAAGCGCCCGACGGTCCGTGGTGTGGTGATGAATCCGGTGGACCACCCGCATGGTGGTGGTGAGGGTAAGACCTCCGGTGGTCGTCACCCGGTCAGCCCGTGGGGTAAGCCGGAAGGCCGTACCCGTAAAGGCAGCAAGCCCAGTGACAAGCTCATCGTCCGACGCCGGCGCACCGGCAAGAAATCGCGCTAGGAGCAGCCGATGCCACGCAGCCTGAAAAAGGGTCCGTTCGTCGACGACCATCTGCTCAAGAAGGTCGACGTCCAGAACGATAAGAACACCAAGCAGGTCATCAAGACCTGGTCGCGGCGTTCGACCATCATTCCCGACTTCATCGGTCACACCTTCGCCGTCCACGACGGCCGCAAGCACGTGCCGGTGTTCGTCACCGAGTCGATGGTGGGCCACAAACTGGGTGAATTCGCACCGACGCGCACCTTCAAGGGACACATCAAAGACGACCGGAAGGCTAAGCGGCGATGAGCACGGCTACTGAATTCCCGTCTGCGTCTGCCGTAGCGCGATTCGTGCGGGTGTCGCCGACCAAAGCACGCCGGGTGATCGACCTGGTGCGCGGTAAGTCGGTGGCCGAGGCGCTGGACATCCTGCGGTGGGCACCCCAGGCGGCCAGCGAGCCGGTGGCCATGGTCATCGCGAGCGCTGCCGCCAACGCCCAGAACAACAACGGCCTCGACCCGGCCACTCTGGTGGTGGCCACCGTCTACGC
>NZ_JBAPRN010000683.1:0-7627 GCF_049281135.1 Mycobacterium sp.
GGTGTGTGCATCGAGGACAAGGTCTTCCCGAAAAGTAATAGCTTTTCGGTCAGTGGAGGCCAAGCGCTCGCCGACATCGACGAATTTTGCGGCAAGATCGCGGCCGCGAAGAGCGCCCAATCGGACCCCGACTTCTCCGTGATCGCACGGGTAGAAGCGTATATCGCGGGAAGGGACACGCGCGAGGCCCTCGCGCGCGCGGAGGCCTACCACGCTGCAGGTGCCGACGCCATCCTCATCCACAGCGCCCGGTCGAAGCCAGACCAGATCCTCGAGTTCGCCAAAGAATGGGCCGGTCGCGCGCCGATCGTAATCGTGCCAACCAAGTACTACAGCACTCCGACCGACGTCTTTCGGAACGCCGACATCAGCATGGTGATCTGGGCGAACCATCTCATCCGCAGCGCTGTCAACGCGATGCAGCTAACTGCGCGAAAGATTTTCGATGATCAATCGCTCATAGAAGTGGAGGATCAGGTCGCTGGCATGGAAGAGATCTTCCGCCTCCAACGCGCCGAAGAACTTGCCGCGGCACAGCTTCGCTACGACACTTGCTCACATCGGAAAGCCGGTGCGATCGTGCTTGCCGCTAGCCGAGGCGAAGCGTTGAAACAGCTCACGTCGGAACGTCCCAAGACCATGCTCTCGGTCAATGGCAAGCCATTGCTCGAACGACTCCGCGAATCCTGCGGCAGGCAAGGGATCAACAGCGTCACCGTGGTTGCGGGTTATAAGGCCGACAGCATCGACATCGACGGTGTCGAGCTGGTTCTCAACGACCGTCACGGCACGAGCGGCGAACTCGCGTCGCTTGCTTGCGCGCGTCATGCATTCCAAGACGACATGGTGATCATGTACGGCGACCTTCTGTTCCGCAGCTACATCTTGCGCGGGCTGATGGAATCGCACCGCGAGCTGACCGTTGTCGTCGACTCGCAATACGACATGAGCGCCGCCACGACCACCACAGATCGCGCGCACTGCTCGACACCCGACGATCGGTCCCTCTGGCCGCAAGACATCACCCTGAAAAAAATCAGCAACGCTGTAGATGACGACGGCGACCGGGTCGACGGCCGCTGGATCGGCATGCTCCATGCGTGCGCCAGTGGCCGGGCCTGGATCGAGCAGGCGCTCGAGGAGCTCAGCGACCGGAACGACTTCGACCGACTCACGTTGGGCGACTTGCTGAACCAGATTGTGAGCACCGGGCGCTCAATTCGTGTGATGTACGTCCACGGCCATTGGCTGGATGTGAACTCGCTGACCGACTTCGAGCGGGCCGGGGATTTCACTGCCGGTCAAAGGTGATGACGTCGCCCGGGATTCACGCCGGCGACTTCGTCGACGAAGCCCGCGGCCGCGGTTACAACTGCTACGCCGGGGTGCCCTGCTCTTTCCTCACCCCCTTCATCAACTACGTCATAAACGACCGCACACTCGGTTACGTGTCCGCCGCCAATGAGGGCGATGCAGTCGCGATCGCCGCGGGGACCTGGATCGGAGGGGGTCGCGGCGTCGCGATGATGCAGAACTCGGGGCTTGGCAACGCGATCAGTCCCTTGACCTCGCTAACGCATACCTTTCGCATTCCGGTGCTCGTGATTTGCACACACCGGGGTCGGCCGGGCATCAAGGACGAGCCGCAGCACACACTGATGGGGCGCATCACCGAAACGATGTTTGACACCATCGAGATCCCGTGGACCACGTTTCCCGACCACCGCGCGGCGATCCCCCCCGCGCTGGAGAAAATCGAGCACGCCGCTCAATCGCGGTCCGCATTCGGTCTGATTCTTCGAGGGGGCGTCATCGCGCCCTGCCCGCTGCGTCCCGCCGCACCGACGCCGCCGCCGCCGGCAGCGACCATCGAGGGCCGCGGCCATGTGCTGGCAGTCGCGGACCGTCCATCGCGACAACAGGCGCTCGAGGTGATCTGCGCCGCGAGCCAGGAAGCCAGCCAGGTGGTGATAGCGACCACCGGCTACACGGGCCGCGAGCTCAGCGCGATCGCTGACCGGCCAAACCACCTGTACATGGTCGGCTCGATGGGCTGCGCGTCATCGTTGGCACTCGGACTCGCGCTCGCGCGGACAGACCTGCAGGTGATTGTTGCCGACGGTGACGGCGCCACCCTCATGCGGATGGGCAATCTCGCGACCGTCGGCGCATATGCACCACCAAACCTGACGCACGTGCTGCTCGATAACGAAGCGCACGACTCCACGGGCGGACAGTCGACGGTCAGTGCGCGGGTTGATTTCGCGGGCGTCGCTGCGGCCTGCGGCTATCGCCGCGTGCTGCGAACGGACTCGACAACGGAATTGGAGGGATTTCTGGGTGCGCCGGCCGGTGAGGGTGCCCGGTTCGCGCACCTGAAGATCCGGACCGGAACCAGTGACGGCCTACCTCGTCCGGCGCTCAAGCCGCCGGAGGTGCTGGAGCGGCTGATGAGCCACATCGGTAGCATCGGGTGAGAACGATCTTGCTCAATCCCGGACCCGTGACATTGTCACCGCGGGTTCGTGAGGCGATGTTGCGCGCCGATTTGTGTCATCGAGAACCTGAGTTCGCGGACCTTCAAGATAGCCTGCGCCGCAAGTTGATCCGCGTTTACGACCTCGATCCGGTGACGTGGGCCGCGGTGCTGCTGACCGGATCGGGCACCGCCGCGGTTGAAGCCATGCTCACCAGTCTCGTGCCGGCCGGCGGCCGTGTCCTCATCCTCGAGAACGGTGTCTACGGGGAGCGAATGACGCGCATTGCCAGCACGCACGGTATCGATCACGAGCGGCTTGCCGGCGGGTGGACGGACCCCATCGATATGTCCGCCGTCGAGCAGGCGCTGCGCTGCAACGCATTTAGCCATGTCGCCGCGGTTCATCATGAAACCACCACTGGGCGGCTCAATGACATAGCCCGGCTGGCGGAGGTTGCCGCGGCGCACGGCGCACGCCTGCTGCTTGACGGTGTCAGCAGCTTCGGCGCCGAGGCCCTCGACTTCGAAGCGTGGCAACTCGACGCCTGCGCAGCTACCGCGGGCAAATGCCTGCACGGCGTTCCCGGAACTGCCTTCGTTGTGGTCCGCCGTCAAGCTCTGGCAGGCGCACCAACCCGCACGTTGTACTTCGATCTTGCGAATTATCTTGCACAGCAGGATAAACGGACCGCGCCATTCACGCCTTCGGTGCAGACCTGCTACGCCCTCGACGAAGCGCTGAACGAGTTCTTCGAGGCCGGCGGCTGGCGCGCCCGGCAGTCGCTATTCCAGGAGCGCATGACCCGCGTCCACGAGACCCTGCTCACCCTCGGCATCGCCGCGCTGTTACCGACCACCGAGTGCTCGTGTGTGCTGCACTCTTTCGAGCTGCCGCCCGGACATGACTTCGCCGCGTGGCACGACGCGCTCAAGCAGGCCGGCTTCATCATCTATGCCGGCCAAGGCATGCTCTCAGACCGGGTGTTCCGAATCTCGACGATGGGCGACATCAGCGGGGACGACCTCAACCGTCTGCTCGAAACGCTCAGCCGGACACTCGCAGACTGACCGACATTCACCGATCAGGCGATACATCACCGCGGGCGGTAACGGACGAACGCCGGCGCCGCCAACGCCACGATCAGCATGCCGACCAGGACTAGCGCGCCGCCGCCCGCGGTGGCGGCGGTCGTACCGACCACCGGCGCCGCGCCACCGTGCACCGCGTCCGCCAGACGCTGTCCGCCGACGATCACCACGAGAAACGCCCCCTGCAGCCGCCCGCGCAGCTCGTCGGAGGCAGCCTGCTGCAAGATCGTTGACCGCAAGGCGGCTGACACCATATCCGCGGCACCGCCGAATGCCAGGAACGCCAGCGCTATCCACAGCAGCGGGCCGGCCCGACCGTGTGCCAGTCCACTGGTCAGTCCAAAGCCCAGTATCCCCACGCCCCACGCAGCGATCGCGACGATGATGGCCAGTCCCTGACGCCGGATCCGGGAAAACCAGCCGAAATACATCCCACCCACAACGGCGCCGACCGGTATCGCCGCAGCCAGCAACGCCATCGTCGTTCCGCCCTGAACGGGACCACCAAAGCTCTCATGGGCCATCTGTGGAAACAGCGCTCGTGGTAGGCCCAGGACCACCGCGATCAGGTCCACCACGAACGACGTCAGCACCACCTTGTTGGCCAGCAGATAACGGAAACCGTCCAGTACCGCGACCACACCCCAGCGCGACGAGCCCGTCCCGTTCAGCGCGGGCGCGCCGGTCGGCATGGGGGCCAGCCGAAAAGCCGCCCAGACCGAGGTCAAGCAGGTCACCGCATCAATCAGGTACACCGTGGACAGGTCGACCCAACTCACCACGATGCCGGCCAGTAGCGGGCCGACAATCGCGCCGGCCCTCATCACAATCATGTACAGCGAGTTGGCAGCCGGAAGTTGGTCAGCCGGCAACAGCCGCGGAATCGCCGCCGAGCGAGTCGGCACGTTCACGGCGAAAAACCCTTGCTGCACCGCCAGCAAGCACAGCAGCACCCAGACGTTGTTGAAGGACAGCGCGGCTTGCAGCCACAGCAGCACCGACGAGACCGCCAGCCCGCTCGACGCGACGATCAGCAAGATCCGCCGGTCCATCGCGTCGGCCCAGGCGCCACCCAGCAAGCCGAAAACGACCAGCGGCACCAGCGCAAACACGCCTGCCAGCCCGAAGTACATCGAGCTTCCGGTGAGCGCGTAGAGCTGAACAGGAACGGCGAACATCGTCAGGTTGGCTCCGACAACGGTGGGTATCGCGGCCACCCACAGCCGCCTGAATTCCGGGTTTCGCAGCGGCGTGGTGTCGGCGAACAGCGTCATGGCCAGCTAGGGCTGCAGGCGTTCGACGTGGCCCCCACTGACTCGAATCCGATTGTGCAGCCGATCTTCTCGGCCCTGCCAGAATTCCACCTCGTCGGGTGCGATGCGGTAGCCGCCCCAGTTCGGCGGCACCGGGACCTGCTCGGAGTCGGCGAAGCGCGCCGTGACTTCAGACAGCTGGTCGACCAACGCGGCGCGGGAGTCGATCACCCGGGACTGATGTGACGCCCACGCGCCCAGTTGTGAGCCGCGCGGGCGGTTCGACCAGTAGTTTTCGGTGTCCCGCGGATCGACCTTCGTCACCGATCCGCGGATGTGAAACTGCCTGTTCAGCAGGTACCACGGGAAGGTCGCCGACGCGTACGGCGTCGCGGCCAACTCGTCACCCTTGGCCGAGTCGTAGTTGGTGAAGAAGGTGATGCCGTCTTCGTCGACGCCCTTGCAGAGCACCGACCGGCTGACCGGTTTGCCCGCCCTGACGGTGGTCAACACCATCGCGTTGGGTTCGGCGACGCCCCCTCGCTCGGCTTCCCCAATCCATTTGCGCAACAAGGCAAGCCAGCCATCGTCGAGCCAATCGACATCGAGGTCGGGGCTGCCGTCGCGCTCCCGGGATCCGTACTCCTTGCGCATTGCTGCCAGGTGCTCGTTGTCTGGTCCCACCATCGCGTCAACGCTACCCGCGGCTAGCAGCGGGGATGGGGCGGCCCGGATTTGTCGGAGGTGGCTGTGATGATGACGTCATGTCTTCGATTGCATCCGCCGGCGCCGTGATGCTCAGCCCTGCCGAGCGTCTTGAGGTGCTGTTCGAGGAGCTGGCGGAGTTGACCGGTCAGCGCAACGCGATTGATGGGCGCGTCGTTGAGATCGTCGCCGAGATCGATCGTGATCAACTCTGGGGCGCCACCGGTGCGCGGTCGGTGCCGGCGTTGGTGGCCTGGAAAACTGGCTGCGCGCCGGCAAACGCCCACACGATCACCACGATCGCGAGCCGGCTGGCGGAGTTCCCACGCTGCGCCAAAGGCATGCGAGAGGGTCGACTGTCGGCCGACCAGGTCGGCGTCATCGCGGCAAGGGCCGGCGAGGGATCCGATGAGCACTACGCGCAGCTGGCGGCCCGTGCGACGGTCAATCAGCTGCGTACCGCGGTCAAATTGGAACCTCGGCCCGAACCTGGACCTCGGCCAGAGCCCGAGAACTCGATCACCACCACCACCAATGAGCAGGGCAGTTGCTACCGCATCACCCTTGGCCACCATGACGCCGCGAAGTTCGACGCCGCTTTGGCGTCTCACCGGGATGCGCTGATCGCCGAGTGGAAGCACGATCACGGCGATGGCGCGGGCACTCCAAATCAGCGACCCCCGTTGCCGACCACCGCAGGGGCGTTTATGCGCCTGGTCGAGGCTGGCTGGGACACCGAGACAGTCCGCCGCCCACACGGGCAGCACACCACCGTGGTCGTGCATGTCGATGTTGAGCGGCGCGCTGCGGCACTGCACCTCGGTCCGCTGCTCACGGACGCCGAACGTCGATACCTGACGTGTGATGCCACGTGTGAAATCTGGTTTGAACATCACGGCGAGGCCATTGGCGCCGGCCGGGCGACCCGGCTGATCAATCGGCGGCTTCGCCGTGCGCTCGAGCATCGTGACCGCGTGTGCGTGGTTCCTGGCTGCGGTGCCACCCGTGGTCTCCACGCCCACCATATCCAGCATTGGGAAGACGGCGGCCCCACGGAGTTGGCCAACCTGGCCCTGCTGTGCCCTTATCACCACCGGCTGCACCATCGTGGCGTCATCACCGTCACCGGACCCGCAGACGCGCTCGTCGTCACCGACAGCGCCGGTCGATCAATAGGCTCAGGTTCGCTGGCGCGCCCGCCAACTCAGCCGCCGCCCGCGGTGGCGCCGTGCCCGGGACCTACCGGCGAGCGCGCCAGCTGGTGGTGGTATGAGCCCTTCAAACACCAACCACCACCGACAAACAACTAGCATGGATTACCCGGTCCAACCCTGCCCTGCAACACTTTTCGTCGCAGGATCGCCCCACTGTCACTAACGCTGCTTCACAAAATGTGTCGCGTGCTCCGAGCTGGCCCACGCTACTCCGGCCCTTAGTTACCGACCGGTAGGAACCGGCCCGCGCATTCGTGGGAGAATCCGAGCATGACTGTCACCTCGGACAAGATCCCGGAGAACTTCGTTGCCGGACTCGAAGGCGTGGTGGCATTCACCACTGAAATCGCCGAGCCCGACAAAGACGGCGGCGCCCTGCGCTACCGCGGTGTCGACATCGAAGACCTGGTTGGCCAGCACGTCACTTTCGGAGACGTGTGGGCTTTGCTGGTGGACGGAAAATTCGGCCGCGGGCTGCCACCGGCCGAGCCGTTCCCGCTACCGATTCACAGCGGCGATGTGCGCGTCGACGTACAGGCCGGCCTGGCGATGCTGGCACCGATCTGGGGATTCCAGCCGCTGCTCGACATCGACGACAACACCGCTCGCGACCAGTTGGCCCGCGCTTCGGTGATGGCGCTGTCGTACGTCGCGCAATCGGCCCGGGGCATCTACCAGCCCGCGATACCTCAGCGGGTTATCGACGAATGCTCAACGGTCACAGAGCGTTTCATGACGCGTTGGCAGGGCGAGCCGGATCCCAAGCACGTCGAGGCCGTCGACGCCTACTGGGTTTCGGCCGCCGAACACGGCATGAACGCCTCGACGTTCACCGCGCGGGTGATCGCCTCCACCGGCGCCGACGTGGCGGCCTCGCTGTCGGGGGC
>NZ_JBAPRN010000684.1:0-1675 GCF_049281135.1 Mycobacterium sp.
CATTCAGGGACTCCAGATAACGGCGCTGGCCTTCATGGAACAAGATATCGAAGGCGAGCGTCGATTTTCCCGACCCTGAAACGCCAGTAATGACATTGAACTTGCCGTGTGGGATATCCACATCCAGCGACTTCAAATTGTGTTCACGGGCGTTGACGATCCGGACCACATCCTCGCCTTGCAAGGCACGACGGGCCCTGGCGACTTCCGCCGCCAATTGCAAGGGCACGCCTTCCGCGCGCGCGGCAGCTGCCGCAGCCGCCGCACCAGGTGCCATAGCGGCGCCATAGGCCAGCAGTGCCTGGCCCGTGTGCGAATGCGTGCAGGCCTTGAGGTCCTCGGGCGTACCGGCGCAAACGAGTTCGCCGCCCGCATCCCCGCCTTCCGGACCGAGATCGATGATCCAGTCCGCCGCGCGGATCACATCCAGATTGTGTTCGATGACGATCAAGGAATGGCCGCGCTCAAGCAAGCGTCGCAGTGCCTGCATCAGCTTGGCGATATCGTCGAAATGCAGGCCGGTGGTGGGCTCGTCGAACATGAAGAGCCGTTGCACAACCTTGGCTTTGCCGACATCGCCCGCCGTTTCCGCCAGAAATCCCGCCAACTTCAGTCGCTGCGCCTCGCCACCCGAGAGCGTGGGTACCGGCTGACCTAAACGGACATAGTCCAGCCCCACCTCGATGATCGGTTGCAACACCCGCAGCACAGCCGCGTCGTTGGCAAAGACCGCAACCGCCTCGCTGACGGTCAGCTCCAGTACATCGGCAATGCTGAGTGACAGCGTGCGCGTTACGGCCGGCGTCAGTGCTGTCGACGAAGCAACCGCCTTCCCTTTGGCCAAAGTCTTGACAATGTCGGCGGTGGCCGCCTCAGTGGGCGTCTCTATCGCCTCACCTGTTGCCAGCGCTATCGTGCGGTCGATCTTGACGTCCAGCAGCTCCGCGCGATACCGCCGACCATCGCAATCGGGGCATCGTAGATAGACATCGCTGAGAAACTGCATCTCGACGTGCTCGAAACCGGAGCCCCCACACGTCGGACAACGTCCGTCGCCCGAATTAAAGCTGAACATGCCCGGCCCATAGCCGCGTTGTGCCGCTAAAGGCGCCTTGGCGAATAACTTGCGGATCTCATCGAAAGCGCCGACATAACTGGCCGGGTTCGATCGCGCCGTCCGACCAATAGGCGACTGGTCAACGAAAACGACATCGCCGAGCAACTCTGCTCCCTGCAATGCGCGGAAACTACCAGGTGATTCGCTGGTCTTGCCAAAATGTCGCGCCAGCGCCGGGGCCAGGACATCCTGAATGAGCGTGGACTTGCCCGAACCCGAGACGCCCGTCACGCAGACGAGGCGCTGCAAAGGCACCTCGACGGTCACATCACGCAAATTGTGCTCGGTAGCACCTTCCAGCACCAAGCGGGGCGTATTCGCATCCACCGGGCGGCGGACCCAGTTCGATGCATCCGCGACGTGCTTGCGCCCGCCAAGATAGGCGCCCGTCAAGGTATCGCTATGCTCGATGTCTTGCGGCAGGCCGTCATAAACGATGGCGCCGCCACGCTCGCCCGGCCCCGGTCCCATATCGATCAACCGGTCGGCAGCCAACATGACCGACGGGTCGTGCTCCACCACCACGAGGGTATTGCCCGCGTCGCGCAAACGGTGCAT
>NZ_JBAPRN010000685.1:0-1536 GCF_049281135.1 Mycobacterium sp.
TGCCGGTGGCGGAATACGCCGCCAACCTGATCAAGAAAACCGTGGTCGGGGTCGGTCATGCGGAGAAGCGGCAGGTTGCGATGATGGTGAGGATGCTGCTGCCCGCCTCGACCGCGAGGACCCCGGATGCGACCGACGCGCTCGCAGTCGCCATCTGCCACGCCCAGCATCGGGCGGCGCGGGCGCGAGGCGCGGCATGATCGGCAAGCTCAGGGGCGTCGTCGACAGCGCGGACGACGAGGCTCTGATCCTCGACGTCAACGGCGTCGGCTATCTCGTTTCCGCTTCTGCCCGCACGTTGCGGGCGCTGCCCGCGGTCGGGGAGGCGGCGGAGCTCCTGGTCGAGACCCACGTGCGCGAAGACGCGATCAGGCTTTACGGCTTCCTAACCGCCACCGAGCGTGACTGGTTTCGCCTGCTGCAAAGCGTGCAGGGGGTCGGCGCCAAGGTGGCGCTCGGCATTCTCGGCGCCCTGTCGGCGGAAGCGCTGAGCGCCGCCATAACCCGGCAGGACAAGGCGATGATGGCCCGCGCCCCGGGTGTCGGCCCGAAGCTCGCAGCCCGGCTGGTGCTCGAGCTCAAGGACAAGGCGCCGGCTTTCGCCGCCGCCGATTTCGCCGGGTCGGAGTCCGGCCTCGAGCGCGCGCCGAAGCTCGCAGGGGCGGCCGAGGACGCGATCCTCGCCCTCGTAGGCCTCGGCTACGCCCAGCCTCAGGCCGCAGCCGCGGTCGCCAGGATTTCGATTCAGCTCGGGCAGGACGCCCAGACCGCCGCGCTGGTTCGCGCCGGCTTGAGGGAATTGGCGCAGTGACCCGAAATTCCGGCAGAATGATCGATCGATGAGTGAGCCGGCGCGACCCTTCTTTATCCCGATGATCGGTATCGTCGCGCTGTTCGCGGCGCTGGGCCCGGGAGTCGGCGGGGCGATGTTCATTCCCCTTTCCGTGGTGTTCAAGCCGACGATCACGCCTGACACGATCGCGCTTCTGGTCATGATCGCCGCCTTGTTTGGGCATGCCGTCGGACTGGTCGCGGCCTATGTCGTCGGGATCGGACCGGCCACGGCGACCGGCTTTCTCTATGCGCTTTGGGACGCTGCCGCGCCCGAGCGCTGGCCGCGCGCGCTCGTCGCCGCCCTGATCGGCGGACTGATAGCCTATGGTCTGGCGTTGCGCCTCGCGCCCCTGGGCGCGTCGCTCGAGATGGCAGTCGACGTCAACCCCGGCTCGCCGGCCGCCGGATGGATCGACGCGGCCTCGCCCGATCGAATCGGAGTGACGCTCGGCCATGCATTCGTCGCTTGCGGCGCGGTCGCGGGCCTCGTCTGCGCCCTCGCCGCGAACCTCCTTGGCCTGACCATGCGGCCGGAATTCGCGCACCCGGAGGCAGCCGCGCCGCCGAGCGAAGGCGCCTGAGGTGACCGACGCCCCCCGCCGTCTCGTCTCGACCGAGAAGCGTCCTGAGGACGAGGCGGTGATCCGCCCGCAATTCCTCGCCGATTTCGCCGGCCAGGAGGCGGCGCGCAAGAATCTCGCC
>NZ_JBAPRN010000686.1:0-1661 GCF_049281135.1 Mycobacterium sp.
GGCCGAGCGTGGTGTCAGCGTCGACGTCATCGAACGGGAGAACTACCTGGGCGGGCGAGTCGGCGGCTGGACCGATCACTCCGACGGCGTCGAGCTCGCGATGAACCGCGGCTTCCATGCCTTCTTCCGGCAGTACTACAACTTGCGCGCGTTGCTGAG
Organism: Mycobacterium sp.; assembly: GCF_049281135.1. Lineage (GTDB taxonomy): Bacteria > Actinomycetota > Actinomycetes > Mycobacteriales > Mycobacteriaceae > Mycobacterium. The sequence goes on from NZ_JBAPRN010000686.1 coordinate 160, forward strand.
CCGGGTCGATGCCTCGTTGTCCATGCTGAGTCCGGTCGACGACTACCCGCTCATCGACGGCGCCGGACGACAAGACACCTTCCGTGGTTTACCGCGCAACCCGCCATGGAACGCATTGGTATTCGCCTTGCGCAGCCCGACTTTTCGGCTCACAGACCTTGCCCGCATCGACGCGCGTGCCGCCGCCCCGCTTGCCGCCGTGTCACTGCCCGACATCTATCACCGCATCGATCACGTCGACGCCGAGACGTTCCTGAAGAGCATCAACTTCCCCGAAGCCGCTCGGCATCTGGCGTTCGAGGTGTTTTCGCGCAGCTTCTTCGCCAGTCCGACCCAGCTGTCGGCCGCGGAGCTGGCCACCATGTTCCACATCTACTTCCTCGGCTCCAGCGAGGGACTGATCTTCGATGTGGCCAACGCCAACTACGACACCGCGCTGTGGCAACCATTGCAGCAATATCTGGCCGGCCTCGGGGTGCGATTCCACCAAGCCAGCGCGGTGACCAGCATCGCCCGCGACCGCACCCAGACATACCAGATCCGTACCGATACCGGCGATCAGATTGGTGCCGACGCCGTGGTATTGGCTACCGACGTAGCCGGCCTGCAGCGGATTGTGGCGGCGTCACCCGGCCTTGGCGACGACTTCTGGCGGGCGCGGATCAAGAAGCTGCGTACCGCCCCGCCGTTCATCGTGCAGCGCTTGTGGCTCGACCGCCCGGTGTCCGCCGATCGAGCAGCGTTTCTGGGTACGGCCGGCCACGAACCGCTGGACAACATCAGCGTCTTGGATCGATACGAACGCCAAGCCCGCGACTGGGCCCAGGCAACTGGTGGCTCTGTTGTCGAATTACATTCGTACGCAGTGGAATCCACAGACCCCCAAGAAGCCATGGTGAACCAGCTGCATAAGCTGTACCCGGAGACCCGCTGGGCACGAGCGGTCCACGAACGCATCCTGCGGCATCGCGATTGCCCGCTTTTCGCCCCCGGCACCCACGCACACCGGCCCGGCGTCGTAACACCGCTGCCGGGGCTACTGCTGGCCGGCGACGGGGTGCGCATCGACTTACCGGTGGCGCTGATGGAGCGCGCGGCCACCACCGGATGGACCGCCGCCAACCACTTACTGAAGCAGTGGGGACTCGCCGGCCACGCCCTGAGCACCGTCCCCACCCAAGGCCGTTGGGCGCTATTGCGCCATCTGGCCGGCCGAGAAAGGGTTTCGCGACCATGAGTATGAGCGACAACGTGCGGCGCCGCTGGCCCAAAGATTGGCCGCTGCAGGCGATCCCGCCGGTGAGGTGGGCCGACCAGAGTCCGACGTACCGCGATGCATCCCCCGCGATCATCGAGGCCGCGCTGAACCGGTCGCAGCGCCGGCCGACCGGCAATTGGTACACGTTCGCGGCGAGCCGCGATGTGCGCAGCGGTCGGCCGCTGGGCACTCGCGTGGCCGGCGTCGAGCTGGTCGCCTGGCGTGATCAGCAATCCCGACTGCA
>NZ_JBAPRN010000687.1:0-3602 GCF_049281135.1 Mycobacterium sp.
CGGAACGAGACGGAACGAAAGCGCAGTTGAGACCGCGTTTTACCTGGTCAAGGCAGGGGTTCGAATCCCCTTATCTCCACCAGAAAACCGCCGTTCGGAGCAATTGACGAACCTAGGGCGTGAGCTACGTCAAGACCGCCGTCCTAAAGGATCGTCTCGGAACCCTGGGGCCTGCCAACAGGTCGCGTTCGTGGTCTTGACGCAACTTGCGCAGCGCCTTATTTGACATGTGACCTAGATCACTTTAGATTAGAAATTCTTAGGGAAATCTGAGCTTCCATTCAGGATGAAGGACAGCTTCCAATGTCTAGTTGGTCCAGCGGGTTGTACCGCCAATCACTCAGTTCTCGCCAACGTCGTCGCTCGAATAAGTCGGCGCGACGGCGGGTGCTCGCGATGAGGGCCACCGTGTTCGCCACCAGCAGCGTCGTCGCCAGCGCGGCCCTCGTCGGCGCTGCTCCGGTACACACACCATCGTTTCCTGATGTCACTCCTATAACGCAGCTGCACGACGTCGCATTGGCCAGCAGCTTCGATCCCACGGCGTTCATCACGTCTTTAGAAACAGTCCTCGTCGACGTCTTGCGCGAAAATGCGCGCCTCACCGGTTTCAACGAGCTGACCGTGCCGCAGGCGCTCAATGATTTTGGGCTTGGCAGCCTCACGCCGAACGAGTTGCTGTCCTTCACTGGCCTTGGCGGCGTGACACTCAACGAACTGACGGGTTTCTTCTACCTGGGTGCAAATCCGGTGTCGGTGCTTTTGGCCTTGACGGGGTTAAGTGATAGCACCACATTGACCCAGGCTTTAGACGTCCTGGGGATTGATGACCAACCGCTGTCGGACATTGAGAACCTGTTCGGGCTCAGCGCGAACGACACAGTGAGCCAGACGGCGGAGATTCTGGGGGTAGGTAACCAACCAATTTCGAACCTGTGGGATCTTATCGGGCTCAACGCCAACAGCACACTGAGCCAAACGGCGGACACCCTGGGGATCAACAACACTGAGGTAAACACGCTGCTCGGTGACTGGGGCGTCGGGTCGATGAATATCAACAACTTTCTCCAGGGCTTGGACGTGACCCCGAGCCAACTGCTCAGCATCCTTGGCATTCAACCCAGCGCGCTGGGCTCACTTTGGGACCCGAGTACGGATGCCTTTGCCGCTGGCACGACCGCGGAACAGTTTGCCGACACCGCTGGTCTCGGCCACGACAAGGTGACGCAGCTGCTGTCCATCCCGGGCACGGGCGACGCGACGCTGAGCGATGCGGCGACCACGATTGGGCTCAATGGCGGTGCAGGCACGGTGGACGACACGCTGAAGAACATCTCGTTCGACGACCTGTCACTTTCTGGGCTCCTGAGCGGCTTCGGGATCAACTCCGGCAGCACGGTCAGCGATGTGTATACCAATATCCCCGGATTCGACAACGCGACAATCGGTGGGCTGCTGGACACCTTCGGACTCAGCGACCAATCGACGATCAGCCAGCTGCTGAACACCTTTGGGGGGCTCGACGATACGACGCTGAGTGGGCTGGTAACCGATCTCGGGCTCGGGACCAACACGGTGTTCGAGCTGACGTCCAACCTGTTAGACGGCATCACCGTGGACCAATACCTCACCAACATCCTGGATGTGCTGACCGCCGCGTAAACACACCCGGCGTAGCCGGCGCGAACTCGTCGTTGCGAGCTGTGATGGGCAGACGGTGAAGGCCGATCAATATTGAAACGTGGTCAGGGCGCGAAGGGAACGACCGGCGGGATGGGCACATCACCAGGCACGTAGTGGCCCTGAGTGTCGACATGGCCAGCACCGGGCCTGTTCAGCGGAACTCCTGGTCCGGGGCAGGCCCGGTCGGTATTTTGCCCGCACAAGCCACTGGTGAAATAGGACTTCTCCTGAACGCTCTTCGGCCATTCCGCCGGGTGCGTGCCGACAAAGTAGTTCGGGATGTTGTAGCCGATGAACATCATGGTCTGCACAACGAAGGTCATCGCGAGTGCCCGTATCACGAATTTCTTGAAGGTGCTGCCTGAGATCTCGTCGATGCCGCGTTCGACGACGCTTTGACCGCGGTCGTTGACGAAGAAACGAAGGCACGCCGCGCCGGTAAAGACCAAGCCGATCGACAAGCCCTCGTGCAGCGGCCACTTGAAGTAGTGGTCGGGGAACAGGCTCCAGTGCCCACTGCCGTAGTGGAAGATACCCAGCGGCATCCAGATGATGCCTTCGAGCACGATGTCGAACAGGATCATCAGCGCGTAACAACTCGCGATCAGCGACACGTTCCCGATGCGTGGGAACCGCCTCCGCATCATGCGCATGAACCTGCTGCCAATGACCATCACAATCACGAAGATGTAGATGTAGGCGGCCCAGGTGAACAGCACCGGCTCGCTGAGCATCGCCCCTGGCGCGCCGTAGGAGTTCCATCCGGGAACGCTGTTGACCCACGACCCGCGGTTCCACATCCAGGTGTTATAGGCAAACCAGTGGCCGCCATACGACGACAACGGATCCTGGAACACCACCGAACAGAATGCGACGACGAGAATGCCGTCGACTCCGACTCGGCCCTGACGACGCCAGGGTCGGATGATGAAAGCGTAAATCAGCGCCAGTCCCGCGGGAATCGACAGTGTCTGCCACAGGATGAGCTCGACCTTCATCCAGGTGGGCGGCTGACTCGGTCCCGGTGCGACGCGCTCGAAGAACGGTCCGCTGACCCAGCGGAAGATGATCCACGCCTCGAACGCCAGCATCAACGCACCCAGGGTCGCCAACACCACGACTGGTTTGGTTTTCGGCGGCTCGACGTCACTAACGCGGCCGGCGCCGACGCGCGCATCTGACGTTACGGCGTGCTTCTCGATCGTCATGGTGAGATCTCCCTGCTACAAGAACCTCGCGGGATCACGAGCGGTGGGGTAGCGACATCGATCAGTATTTAGACCTAGGGTCTCAAATATTGGGGAGGTGGTGCAAGGGTCGATCCGCACCACGGACGCCTAAACCTTGCGACGATAGGTATACAACCTCGGTCGATAGGCAGGGAGACGTCAATCAATTCGACGAGCCGGCTACGAGGACGTCATCAACGCGGCATAGCGGCTTCGGTGGTAATCGGTGGAACCGAACTCGTACTGCACGGCGGTGAGCCGTTTGAAGTAGTGACCGACGGCAAGCTCTTCGGTCATGCCCATGCCGCCGTGAAGTTGCACGGCATTCTGGCCGACGAACCGCGCCGCACGGCCGATGGTCGCTTTGGCCGCGGACACTGCCCGCGCTCGAATATCGGGCTCGGCGTCGAGGTTGAGAACGGCGAGATACACGGCAGCGACGGACTGCTCGAGTTCCATGTACATGTCCACCATGCGGTGCTGCAGGACCTGAAAGCTGCCGATCGTCTGGCCGAACTGTCGGCGTTGCTTGCAGTATTCGACGGTATCGCCGACCACTCTGCGCATACACCCCACGGCCTCCGAACAGACCGCCGCAGCGCCTTCGTCGCGGGCGCGGGCAAGCGACGGCCACGCCTGGCCCTCATCGCCGATGAGGGCGGCCGACGGTAGGCGCAGGCGGTCCAGCAC
>NZ_JBAPRN010000688.1:0-6337 GCF_049281135.1 Mycobacterium sp.
CTTCGAGGGCACCACCTTTCGTTGTTAACGCCGATTGTGCTGGCGGCAGATTTATTCACGAACGATGAGTACCGAAGATTGGGGATGGCGGAAGATCGGGTGATCGTACGGGCCGACAATCTGAGCAAGCTGGCCGGCGTCGGCGCCGCCGATCACCGCAAGCGGCACCAGGTCATCGTTGTGCTTCACGAAATCCGTTACGCCGTCGCGTGTCGTCACGGGGTAGATGCGCACATTTGGGAACCAGCGTCGCCAGGGCTCCAACCGGTCGTTGAGTTCGTGAGCCGCTGCTTCGGACCCGTCGGTACCGATGGCCAGCACCGGAAGCTTGTGCAGCTCTGCTTCTCTCATCGCCTGATCGATCACAAGATCGCGTTGTGACGAGTCGTCGATCGCTACCACGATCCAGTTGATGGCGGGTCCCCGCTGATCCGGTTGGGAACGAATCACCGCCACCGGGCAAAGAGCTTTCTCCGCGACTTCGGTTGCGGTCGAGCCCAATAGCGCCCGGGAGTAGCGATCGATTCCCGTGGATCCAACGCACACCATCTCAGCGCTGTCGGATTCTGAAACGAGGATCACACCAGGTTGGCCGCGCAGGATATCGGTTTCGATTTTGACCGCTATTCCTTTCGCCTCGATTACGGCTCGCGCCGCCCGCAGGGAGGTCTCGGCGTGTGCGAGATCGCGGTGGTAATCCTCCGCGGAGGAATGTGTGGTTTTGAGGACGGCCAGCAGGAGGAGCGGCACCTCGCGACCGGCGGCCTCATCTGCGGCCCATTCAGCGGAATGGATCGCGGCTTGCGAACCGTCGATACCGACGATGACTGTGGGGCCGATTCGGGTGTGAGTCATAGCTTCCTCTGTCGTTGGTCGTGTTGTCGATGAGGTCAGTGTCCGTACGCAACGGCGGTGGGTCTGGCGAGTCGGCGCACATCGACCAGGCGGGTGAGATCCGTTGCGGTAACGATGCCCACCACGCGCCCGCCATCGACAACGAGCGCCCGGTTTCCATGACCGGACGCCAACCGCTCCAATAGCGTGGTGACCGCCTCGTCGGGGCTTGCAATCGTGACGTGATTGAACGGCAAGGCGATCTCACCTACGAGGGTGGCGGCGCGACTCTCGAGCGGCACGTGACGTAATTCGGCCAGTGTCACCAGCCCTGTGATGGTTCCGTCATGGCCCGTCACCGGGTACGCCGAATGCCGGTCACCGAGGAGATAACGCTCGATGAAATCCTGCACGGTCACTGACGCCGGGGCGCAATGCGGGTTGGGCGTCATCGCGTCGGCGACGCGCACGCCGGACAGCGCGTCGCGCGTCAGCAACTGCACCTCGTCGGTATGCGCGGCGGTGAAAATAAACCAACCGATGAACGCAGACCAGATACCCGCGACCATGGCTCCGGCTAGAAATTCAAGCAACCCGAATGCGATAAGGGTGTAGGCGAGAGCGCGACCGGCCCGCGCGGCGCTCAATGCGGCCCGGGCCGGGTCGCCATGGCGCCGCCAGAGCCACGCGCGCAGAACCTGTCCACCGTCCAATGGTGCACCGGGCAGCAGGTTGAAAAGGCCTAGCAGACCGTTGATCCCGGCGAGCCATAATGCGACAGCGACAACGATGGTCCCGGCGCCCAGGACTCGGAATTCCATACCGGCAGCGGCGAACAGGGCGGCCAGCAGCAGGCTCGTGGCGGGTCCAGCGACGGCGATGCGCAAGGCGGTCCTCGGCGTCGTAGCTTGACCGCCGAGACGAGTCACACCGCCGAAAAGCCACAGCGTCACGTCGAGAACCTGGATACCGGCACGCCGGGCCACGATCGCATGCGCCAGCTCGTGGGCAAGCAATGATGCGAGGAGAACGGCGGCGCCGCAGGCACCGGCCACCCAATAGGTCCGTGAGGAGAAGCCTGCGGCGGTGGTGGGTAGCGTCGAAGCCAGGCTCCAGGTGAACAGCCACAAGATGACCAGCACGCCCCAGTCGACCTTGACCGGGAACCCGGCGATACGTCCGATCGGGATGCCGCGCATATTTTGACCTCCGAAGGTATTGCAGTGGAAAAGATTTCAGCTACCCGGCTGCCGCTGTTGTCGGGCGACGATCACTGGTACGTGGGCGGCCTGTGCGACGGCCGTGCTCACCGAGCCCAACAGCATGCCGGCGAATCCGCCGCGGCCGTGACTGCCAACGACGACGAGCTGCGACGACTCGGCCGCCTCCAGGAGATGAAGAGCCGGAGCATCGCTGACAATTCGGCGTCGCACAACGACATCCGGGAAACGCTCTTGCCAGCCTGCCAGCCGCTCGGCCAGTGCTTTCTCTCCGACGGCTTGCATGCTCGGCCACTCATCGCTTGGAGCGTCGGACTTGTGTTGGTCGGACCACGCGTGGATGGCGATGAGCTCGACTCCGCGCCAGGACGCTTCTTCGAACGCGATCGCTGTCGCCGTCTCCGATGCCGGCGACCCGTCGATACCGACCACCACCGGCAACTGCGAGCGCTCCGAGGAGGACTGCGCCCCGCCGTGCACAACGGCCACCGGGCAGCGGGCGTGGTGGATCAGCCCGGTGCTGATCGAGCCCAGCAGGACGCGGCCTACCGCGGTGTGGCCACGGGAGCCGACCACGATCATCTGCGCTTGATTGGAGAATTCGAAAAGGGTCGGAGCGATCGCCGAGAAATACACTTCGGCGTGTAGATCGGGAATGCAACGATCTTGTGTGCTGTCCTTGGCGATCTTGACGGCGGCTGAAATGATCTCCGCGCCTTCGGTTCTCTGCCACTCGAGAGCGTCGGGGGGCGGCTGAACAGCGCCGCCTCCTAAAGCCAGGAGTCCCCATGGCGGCCGCTCGATAACGTGGATGAGGCTCAGCGAAACGTTGCGCATTGCCGCTTCGCGCGCGGCCCAGCACACCGCCGTCTTCGACGAGGGCGACCCGTCCACACCTACGACGATGCCTTGATGTTTCTCCGCGTCCGTAGGCATTAGCCGTCCTCCCGTGTTGGTGGGCTCACTGCAGCTGAGACTAAGGATGTGGGCGGGCGTCGAGCAGAGTCATAGGTCCCTAGGTCGCTGCCTTAGGGCCCTTTACGGCCCGAGTGTCGCGGTATGCGGGAATCTCGCAGCGAGCCGACGAACGACCTCAGCAAGACGGGACTTCTGCCCCTACTGAAGCGTCGGGCCGAGTGGTCGAATCCTCTGGGTAGGTAACGAACCCACTAGCAGGAGATCAGAATGAGTACCCTTCCCGTTAAACGTCAGCAGCGCTCGATGTTCCCCGAGTTCGCTGAGCTGTTCGCGACATTCCCTTCCTTTACTGGACTTCGCCCAGCTTTCGACACCAGGTTGATGCGGCTTGAGGATGAGATGAAGGACGGTCATTACGAAGTACGGGCCGAGATCCCCGGTGTGGACCCGGCGAAGGACATCGACATCAGCCTGCGCGACGGACAATTGACCATTAAGGCCGAGCGCAGCGAGAAGAGAGAATTCGAAGGGCGTTCGGAGTTTTCCTACGGGTCGTTTGTCCGCACGGTGTCGCTTCCGGCCGGTGCCGACGAAGACGATGTCAAGGCCACCTACGACAAAGGCATCGTGACAGTCTCCGTTGCCATCGACGAGGCCAAGCCGGCCGAAAAGCACGTTCCGATCGCGTCGGCTAACTGACCAGATTGCGAGGCGGGCCCGCAGCTGCGCCCCTTTGGCTGCGGGTCCGCCACTTCATCTGCCGCCTGGACAGCGGCGCCATCCGCGAGGAAGTGAGGACCACCAGATGAGCAGAGCGATCATCCTCGGCAAGGACACTCCAGATCGGTTGTTCCGCAACCGCCGTGAGGCCGGCCAGGTGTTGGCCGACCTGTTGCAGGCCTATCGTGACCAACCCGACGTGGTGGTCCTGGGTCTGGCGCGAGGCGGAGTGCCGGTCGCATGGGAGGTCGCGGCCGCACTGCATGCGCCGCTGGATGCATTCATCGTTCGCAAGCTCGGCGTTCCGGGCCACGAGGAGTTCGCGGCGGGCGCGCTCGCCAGCGGCGGCCGCGTCGTGCTCAACGACGATGTGGTTCGAGGCCTAGGTATCACCCCTCAGCAGTTGCGAGATGTCGCTGAACGCGAGGGGCGCGAGTTAGTCAGGCGGGAAGCGGCTTACCGCAACGGGCGTCCACCGGTCGACGTCACGGGTAAGACCGTCATCCTGGTCGATGACGGATTAGCCACCGGTGCCAGCATGTTCGCCGCGGTGCAAGCACTGCGGGAAGCCGAACCCGCGCACATTGTGATTGCGGTGCCATCGGCACCGGAATCGACCTGTCGCGAATTCGCCGGTCTGGTTGACGACATGGTCTGCGCGTCCATGCCCACCCCATTTTTCGCTGTGGGAGCGTCGTTCTGGGACTTCAGTCAGGTCAGCGACGAAGAAGTTCGCACCCTCCTCGCCACCCCGACTACCGCGTCGACAGCGGGGCCTGCCGCAGAGACGGCGGCCGAGGTCATCCGGCGCGTCGCCGTCGACGCTCCCGGCGGTGTCCCGCCCCGAGAGATGTTGTCCGAGTTGATCGGTGACGCGAGGATCGTTCTCATCGGGGAAAGTTCGCACGGCACGCACGAGTTCTACGAGGCCCGAGCTGAGATAACGAAATGGCTGATCGAGGAGAAGGGGTTCTGCGCAGTGGCCGCGGAGGCGGACTGGCCCGACGCCTACCGGGTCAACCGCTACGTACGCGGCATGGGGGAGGATAGCACTGGGGAGCAAGCGTTACGCGGCTTCGAGCGGTTCCCGTCGTGGATGTGGCGTAACACGGTGGTCCGCGATTTTGTCGACTGGCTGCGGACCGACAATCGGCTCTGCGAAACGCAGGATCGGCGTCAAACCGGTTTCTACGGACTGGATCTCTACAGTTTGCATCGTTCGATGCAGGAGGTGGTCAGCTTTCTCGACAAGGTCGATCCGATGGCTGCGGCCCGTGCGCGCTCTCGGTACTCGTGCTTCGACCACGTCTCGTCCGCTGACGACGGCCAGGCTTACGGATTCCGGGCGGCATTCGGGGCCGGCCTGTCCTGTGAGAGGGAAGCCATCGATCAGCTGGTCGACATCCAGCGAAATGCGTTGGCCTACGCGCGCCGCGACGGGCTGCTCGGCGAAGATGAGCTGTTCTATGCCGAGCAGAACGCACAAGTCGTTCGCGACGCCGAGCGTTATTACCGGGCCATGTTCGGCGATCGGGTGACCTCGTGGAATCTGCGAGACCAGCACATGGCCCAGACGCTGGACGCGTTACTCGCCCATTTGGACCGCCAGCGGCAGGCCACGCCAGCACGAATCGTCGTGTGGGCACACAACTCTCATGTCGGTGACGCTCGGGCAACGGAAGTGTCGGTCGACGGTCAGCTGACGTTGGGTCAGCTCGTCCGCGAACGGTACCGCGACGACGCCCGGCTGATCGGGTTCAGCACTTACACCGGAACCGTGACCGCCGCCAGCCAGTGGGGAGACATGGCCGAACGGAAGAATGTCCGGCCCGGGTTGCCGGGAAGCGTCGAAGAGCTGTTCCACGAGACGGGTCACCGGGCGTTCGCTGTCTCATCCGCCGGTGCCGCCGGCGCCGCACTGGATGTGGTCAGATTGGGCCGCGCGATCGGCGTGATCTATCGGCCCGGGACAGAAATGCAAAGCCACTACTTCCACGTCCGCCCGGCGGACCAGTTCGACGCGATGATTCACATAGAGAAGACCCGGGCACTTCAGCCGCTTGAAGTGACCAGCCGGTGGGTTGCGGGTGAGACCCCCGAAACCTATCCGACCGGCCTGTAGCGCGCCTAGGATATGTGATGAGCATTCACGCTGTCCCGCAGCGAAATTCGGTACCGATCGTGACGTTGACGATGAATCCGTGCCTCGACATCACAACGAGTGTGAACCAGGTTCGTCCCACCGACAAGCTTCGCTGTCAGGATGCCCGACATGATCCCGGTGGTGGCGGCATCAATGTGGCCCGCATTGCTCACGTCCTCGGTTCGCCGGTCACAGCGGTGTTCCCCGCCGGTGGACCAATCGGGGAAGTCGTTACTGACCTCCTTGCGAGAGAGAATGTTCCGTTCCGTCGAGTGAAGATCGCCGGCCGGACGCGAGAGAGCTTCACCGTCAACGAGCAAGACAGCGGGCAGCAGTATCGCTTTGTGCTCCCGGGCCCGCAACTGACATCTGCCGAACGGGCGCTCTGTGTCGACGAACTTCGCGCCGCGGCGACCTCCGCCCGATACGTCGTGGCCAGCGGCAGCCTACCCCCCGGGGTACCTACCGATTTTTATCAGCACATAGCGCGCGTCTGCGGTGA
>NZ_JBAPRN010000689.1:0-17274 GCF_049281135.1 Mycobacterium sp.
GGTCCGAGACGGATGTGATGCTGCAAAAAGCGCCGCTGGCGCGATCGCGGCATTGCTCGCCAGGAGGACCGCTTCGCGGCTCCCGAGATCGTCCAACACCGCAGTGATGCTGTCGGCCCATTGCTCCAATGTCGGCAGCGCGCCCGGCGTGACGGGGTCGGATGCTCCTGTGCCCGGCTGGTCAAAAAAGATCAGCCGCCCGAGCGACGTCATCGCCTCGACCCAACCTTGAAGAGACGGTAGCTCCGGAAGATGCTCGCAGCACGTGAACCAGTTCGGGACGAACACAATATCGCGAGGACCTTCACGCGAGGTGCGGTAGGCGACGCGCAAGTCACCGTTCAGCGCATAGCGCGTCTCGGAGAACATTGCGGCAGTGTAAGCCGAGGATTGGCTTTTGCTTCGGTGTCATCCACCTCGGCTGTGTGCCATAGCCGTCTCAGCGACAGCAGTCGCTGGACAAAGAATTCGTAATCTGCGGCAATCCGTCACTGGCCGTGTTGATATCGGTGCATGCGTGTATTGGGGTTGATGCGCGGTGCCGGCCGGGCGGTTGTTGTCGTCAGCATGGTGCTCGGTGGTGCGATGCTCAGCACTGGTGCGGCCAGCGCCGACGGCCCGGTCCACGTACGAAGCCTATTGGGCGATGCTTGCCTGGACGCCCCGAGCTGGATCGGGGACGTTCCGGTGGTGATCAACCCCTGCAACGATTCGGACTTTCAGCGCTGGAATCTCACTGGCCAGCAGCTCGAGAACGTGGCCTTCCCCGGAAAGTGCTTGACACCGCAGGACAAGACTGCGGTTTTGCATCTCGAAATGTGTAGGGGTGCGATGGTCCAACATTGGAACTTCCAGCCCGACGGCCAGGTCAGGAATGATGTTGGTAACTGCCTCACCGCCTTCGGCGGCCCTGCTCCTGGTACCAGGGTCTCTGGTCGCTGGTGCAGCGGCGATCCGGGCCAAGGGTGGGACAGCGCGCCCTGAGTGGCGCGGTGTTCGTCGTCACAGATTCGGCGTGTCCGAGTTGTTGGAAGGACTAGTGACCGCAAGAGCGGCCTCCGCGACGATGGTGTGATGGTCGCGACCGTTCTGCAGGTAGGTGACGTTCCGCCGCCGCTCGCCGCGGCCCTGACCGCGAAGTACGACGCTCTGGTGCTGCCGATCGATGGGGGGCGTTCGGATTTCCTCGCCGAGCATGGTGCTTCGGTCAGAGCGATTGTCGACGCCGGCCGCGCGCCCATCGACGCAAAACTGATGGAGGCATTGCCCAATCTCGGTGCGATCATTCATTGGCTAGACGGCTACGAGACGATCGACGTTGACGCCGCACGTCGGCTGGGTATCGGCGTGAGCAACACGGCCGAGGCACTCACCGACGCCGTGGCCGACGCGGCCGTTGGACTGATGCTGATGACGGTCCGCAGCTTCGGCGCCGCGGAACGCTACGCGCGCGCCGGCCGCTGGTCGGCCGAGGGACCATATCCGTTGGCGCGGGACGTGACTGGATCGCGGGTAGGGATCCTTGGCCTGGGCCACATCGGTTCAGCAATCGCCCACCGACTCGCCGGATTCAACTGTGCCATCAGCTATCACAACCGCCGGCAACTGCCCAATCCCGGTTACCCGTACGCGCCGTCAGCAGTGGATCTCGCGAAATCCGTTGAGGTGCTAGTGGTGGCAGCCGCCGGCAGCAACAACGCGCCGCCCCTGGTCGGCCGCGAAGAGCTGGAAGCATTAGGCCCGGACGGCTACCTGGTCAACATCGCCCGCGGCAGCGTTGTGGACGAGGAGGCTCTCGTGGATCTGTTGGCCCGTGGACGGCTCGCCGGCGCCGGCCTCGACGTCGTCACCCACGAACCGGATGTGCCGAAGCAACTCCGGGAGATGGACAACGTCGTTGTGCTGCCGCACGTGGGCAGCGCGACCGCGCGCACCCGCGCCGCGATGACCGCGCTAACCCTGCGCAATCTGGACGAGTACCTGACGCACGGCACTCTCACTACACCGGTGATTGCGCCGGCGCGTTAATCCATCGCGACCGACGACCGGCGATCGACGGCGCCGGAATTCAATTGGCGACGCTCCGCCCGCCCGAAGCCGAAGATTACAGACAACATTCCGGTGACAAATCCGATGATTCCGAGGACAACCAAGATATCGGCCATGACAACTAGGTTACGCGTGTTACATGGGCGTAACGTGGAAACACTCCGCGGCGCGCCGGTGACGAATCGGTGAACCTTGCGTGCTTTGCGGAGATAAAGCCGAGGTCAGCGCGTTTGGCGAGCGCCACTGCGTCACCGAATCAACCCTTCTGATCATCCGGGAACAATTCCGCGGCCATCCAGGTTGAGCGCAACAGGCTTAACTTTGGAGGAATGATGGCTGAAGCCAAATCAGTGCCGGTGTTGTTCGTCAGCGATCCGATCTTGCTGCCCGGAATGGTGGTGCCGATCGCCCTGGATGACGCCGCTCGCGCGGCCGTCGACGCTGCGCGCGCCACCGAGTCCGGCACATTGCTGATCGCGCCCCGGCTCGAGGACCGCTACCCGTCCTACGGCGTGCTAGCGACGATCGTGCAGGTCGGCCGGATACCCGGCGGCGGCACCGCGGCAGTCGTGCGTGGCGAGCGACGGGCCCACATCGGTGCCGGTGCCAGCGGGCCGGGAGCCGCGCTGTGGGTCGAGGTGACCGAGATCGCCGATGCCGAACCCAGTGACGAGATTCGCAAGCTCGCGGGCGAATACAAGAAATTGCTGCTGGCGATGCTGCAGCGCCGCGAGGCCTGGGAGCTCGTCGACGTGGTCAACAAGCTGACCGACCCCTCAGCCCTGGCCGACATGGCCGGTTACGCGTCGTATCTGACCGCCGTGCAGAAGCGCCAGCTGCTGGAAACCGAGGATGTCGCCGAGCGGCTGACGGCGTTGATCGACTGGACCGGCGACCAACTGGCCGAAGTCGAGGTCAACGACAAGATTGCCGAAGACGTCCGCGAAGGCATGGAAAAGCAGCAGAAGGAGTTTTTGCTGCGCCAACAGCTCAACGCGATCCGCAAGGAGTTGGGCGAGGGTGAGCCCGAGGGTTCCGACGATTACCGGGCCCGCGTCGAGGCGGCCGACCTACCGGACAAGGTCCGCGAGGCCGCGCTGCGCGAGGTCGGGAAGCTGGAACGCTCCAGCGACCAGAGCCCCGAAGGCGGCTGGATCCGCACCTGGTTGGACACCGTGCTCGATCTGCCGTGGAACACCCGGACCGAGGACTCGAGCGACCTCAAGGCCGCACGCGAGATTCTCGACGCCGATCACCACGGGCTGGATGACGTCAAGGACCGCATCGTCGAGTACTTGGCGGTGCGAGCCCGGCGTGCACAACGCGGCCTGCAGGTTGTCGGTGGTCGCGGCTCCGGTGCTGTGATGGTGCTGGCCGGTCCCCCTGGTGTCGGTAAGACGTCGCTGGGCGAGAGCGTTGCCCGAGCGTTGGGTCGCAAGTTCGTCCGCGTCGCACTGGGCGGTGTGCGTGACGAAGCCGAGATCCGCGGCCACCGGCGCACCTACGTCGGCGCGCTGCCGGGTCGAATCGTCCGTGCCATCGGCGAAGCCGAATCGATGAATCCCGTTGTGCTGCTTGATGAGATCGACAAGGTCGGCTCGGACTTCCGCGGCGACCCCAGTGCCGCCTTGCTGGAGGTGCTGGACCCCGCCCAGAACCACACCTTCCGGGACCACTACCTGGACCTGGATCTGGACCTGTCCGACGTGGTGTTCCTGGCCACCGCCAACGTCATCGAGAACATCCCCTCGGCGTTGCTGGACCGGATGGAGCTGGTGCAGATCGACGGGTACACCGAGGACGACAAGGTTGCCATCGCGCGGGACTTCCTGTTACCGCGGCAGCGCGACCGTGCCGGCCTGACGGAGGACGAAGTCGCGGTGACCGAGGCAGCGCTGCGCAAGATCGCAGCCGACTACACCCGCGAGCCGGGCATGCGGCAGTTCGAACGGCTGCTGGCCAAGGCGCTGCGCAAGGTGACCACGAAGATCGCTGAAGACCCGGTGACGATCGACGAGCCGGATCTGGTGGGTTACCTCGGCCGCCCACGCTTCACGCCGGAGTCGGCCGAACGCACAGCGGTGCCGGGTGTGGCGACCGGGCTGGCGGTGACCGGGCTGGGTGGTGATGTGCTCTACATCGAAGCCGGCGCCAACGACGGCGAACCGGGTCTGCAGTTGACCGGTCAGCTGGGTGACGTGATGAAGGAGTCCGCGCAGATCGCCCTGTCGTATGTGCGTTCGCACGCCGCGGAATTGGGCGTCGACCCCGCTGCGCTGGACCGGCGGATCCACGTGCACGTGCCCGCCGGCGCCGTCCCGAAGGACGGCCCGTCCGCCGGTGTCACGATGGTGACCGCGCTGGTGTCGATGGCCACCGGACGACAGGTCCGTGCCGATGTCGGCATGACCGGCGAGGTGACGCTGAACGGCCGGGTGCTGCCGATCGGCGGCGTCAAGCAGAAACTGCTGGCCGCGCAGCGGGCCGGGCTCTCGACGGTGTTCATCCCGCAGCGCAACGAACCCGACCTGGACGATGTGCCCGCCGAGGTGCTCGAGGCGTTGGACGTCAAACCGATGACCGACGTCGCCGAGATCGTCGCCCTGGCACTGGAGCCGGCGTCGCAAGCGGTGACCGCTGCTGCCTGATGTCGGATAGCCTGCGGTCATGACCGACCTGCAACAGCTCAAACGCCGCATCGTTCACGCGGCTCAACGCCTGGTGGTCAATCCAGTCGGTCGACGGTCACCGATGACCATGCTGGAGACCACCGGGCGAAAGTCGGGGGAACCGCGACGCACCGCGATCGGGGGCCGGGTGACCGGCAACCAGTTCTGGATGGTCTCGGAGCACGGCGACCATTCGCACTACGTGCTCAACATCAAGGCCAATCCGGAAGTGCGCGTGCGCATCCGGGGCAAGTGGCGCGGCGGAACCGCTCACCTGCTCCCGGGCGACGACGTCAACGCACGGTTGCGTAGTCTGCCCGGGTTCAACAGCGCTCTGGTGCGGTTGATGGGCAGCGACCTGCTGACGATCCGGGTCGACCTGGACTGAGGCTGACTCTGCCATGGCCTACGACACCGACCTTGCCGATCGCATTCGCGAGCTGCTCGGCCCGCTGCGCGGCGTCGACGAGAAGCGGATGTTCGGCGGCTTGGCATTCCTGATCAACGGCAACATGTCCGTGGCTGTCAGCAGGCAGGGCGGTCTGATGGTGCGGGTGCCGCCGGATGACACCGAAAAACTCCTGCGGCGAGCCCATGTCAACCCGATGGTGATGGCCGGCCGCGAAGTCCGCGGGTGGATCCGTGTGGATGCCGACGGCGTCAAGACCAAACGGCAATTGACGGATTGGGTGACTCGTGGCGTGGACTATGCGCGGAGTCTTCCGCGCAAGTAACCACGACGTTTGCGAACCCCAACTACGGGTAAGCCGTACCTCATGGTCAAGGACTCGAAAGCTTTCGTCATCGTCGGCGGCGGCCTGGGCGGAGCCAAGGCGGCCGAAGCATTGCGCGAGAAAGGCTTCGACGGAAAAGTCGTGCTGCTCGCGGACGAGGAATACTTGCCCTACGAGCGACCGCCGCTGTCCAAAGAATTCCTGGCGGGCAAGAAAACGCTCAGCGACTTCACCGTCCACGACTCAGAGTGGTACCGGGACAACAAGATCGACTTACGGATCAGCACCGGGGCGGTCGCGATAGACCGGAACGCACACACCGTCGCTCTGGCTGATGGCAACGATCTGCGCTACGACAAGCTGCTGCTGGCCACCGGCTCACGGGCGAGGTGGTTGTCGATTCCGGGTTCGGATTCCACCGGCGTCCATCACCTGCGGAAATTCGGCGACGCGGAGAACCTGGATACCGCTCTCAAGGATGGCACTTCGCTCGCAATCGTCGGGGCCGGGTGGATCGGGCTGGAGGTCGCGGCGAGTGCTCGCGAACGCGGTGTCGACGTCACCGTGGTCGAGACCGCCAAGGCGCCGCTGATCGGCGCCGTCGGCGAGCAAGTCGGCAATGTGTTCGCCAAGCTGCATCGTGACCACGGTGTCGATCTGCGCCTGGAGACCGAAATCACGGAGATCACCACCGACGATGGCAAAGCCACCGGTCTGCGATTAGGCGACGGATCGACGGTGACCGCCGACCGTGTGCTGATCGCCGTCGGGGCGCAGCCCAACATCGAACTGGCCGAGGACGCCGGCCTGTCGACCGGCGACGGCGGGGTGCTCGTCGACGCGTCGCTACGCACCAGCGACCACGACATCTACGCGGTGGGCGACATCGCTGCGGCCGAGCATCCACTGTTCGATGAAAGGATCCGGACCGAACACTGGGCCAACGCGCTCAAGCAGCCCGCCGTCGCGGTCGCCGGCATGCTCGGTGAGCCCGGTGAGTACACCGAGTTGCCGTACTTCTTCAGCGATCAATACGACCTGGGCATGGAATACGCCGGCCACGCGCCGAACTCCGAGCGGGTTGTGTTCCGCGGTGACGTCGACAGCCTGGAATTCGTGGCCTTCTGGCTCGACGCCGACAACCACGTGCTGGCGGGAATGAACGTCAATGTCTGGGATGTGCTCGACGACATCAAGAACCTGATCCGCAACAAGACCGTCGTCGACCTCAATAAATTGATCGATCCGCAGGCGTCGCTGAAAGACCAGATCAGCGGATCGTGATGATGTCGGGTAGGCGTTTCCCTTGAAAGCGCTCCCGCTCGGCGCGCCGGCGTTTGATGCGCAGCCGTGCGTCGGAGGGAAGCGTGACCGCTTCATCGCAGGTGAGGTAGAACAGCTCGCCTGCGACATCGATGAGTTCTACACGGGCATAACGAGAACCCAGCTCTCGCAGAGTCATTCGCAGTTCATGGGTGAAGCGGACTGTCGTGTCGTAAGCCATTTCTCTTGAGGCCCGGGCACTGGCCGCCATCCGTTCGGACAGCGTCGCCTCTGACCCGACGGGTGACGTCGGCTGAGGAAGGTCGGTCGCGGCACGCCCGGCGGCGGCGACCAGCATCGCCGGATCGTCTCCGAACATCAGGTTGGCCAACTCGACTTCACCCGGACCCCGGTGCCCGATCCGGCGGACCGCGGCGGCGAACGCCGCACGGATGGTGGCCGACTGAGCGGCGACGCCATCGAGATCTCGTTCCAGCGCCAGCGCGCACAGCTGTTCATCGTCACGAATCAGCGCCGCCAACGACGAGGTCTCAGCCGCGATGGCATCGCTTTCCAGCAAGGCGCCTAGCCCGGAGACGGCAACCTGCAACCCGGCGCGCCCCACCGTCGCTGCGGTGATTGCGCTGTCGATCAGCCACCGTCCCGATATACCCCACCCCTGATGAATCCTGTCTCGCAGCAGCCGGATCCGCACCTGCAGTTGAGCATCCGAAAGCGACATCAATTGCGTTGCATCGCGATGTTCGGCCGTCGCGGCCGCGACGTACTCATGGGTGTCGGTCTTCAGGTGTCGCAACAATGCCAAAGCCCGTTTGATCACCACTGCCTTGGCGGCCGGACCGAGCAGCCCGCCGGCCAGCGGCGGACGTCCCATCGGCAACAACGAATCGACAGGTGCGTCGCCCAACGACGTGCGCACGATGTCGGCGACATCCCAGCCGGGGAGCTGCTCCGCGGCGATGACGCTCGCCGAAACGCCAACGTAGGGACGGTGACCGAACACAGCGATCGCCCTGCTCCCCCATTCCTCGGCGACCACGTTGCCGAGCGCCAGCACCGGGCTTATCGCCCGCGCGGCCGCACGCAACCCACCGAGCTGGACGTCGAGCGTCATCGGCGTCAACGGCCCGGGCAGCGTCGCGGCCAGTGGCGCCGCGCTGAACACCGGAAAGCGCGGGTCGGCGCGGTCGTCGAACTCCCCTTCAAGACCCTCCGGCGACGCCGACCGCAACACGGTGCCGTCCAACGGCTCGGTTCGCACGCCGACCTCGGCGGGTAGCGGCAGATGTTCGGGCACATCGGTGGCGCCTCTGACGCCGAGCCTGCGGCCCGCCAGTCCGCGCACCGTGTCGGCGACCGAATCATGTGCAGACCAACCAAATTCGAATCGCCACCCTTCTTGGGCCGCGGTGAGGTCGAGTTCGGGGGTCAGTTCGGGCCAGCTCGGCAGGCGGCCCAGTCGCGGGCGCTGACCGGCAGATCGCAGTAATTGCTGTGCCGCCGCGAGATCGGTGGTGTCCGGGCTGGCCAGATCAACCGTTCCGGTGCTATCGGTTGCCACCGCGAACACCAGGAAACGAATCAGGTCGTCGTAATGCAGCAGCCGCAACTGTTCGGCCGACGCCTTGCTGTGCAGCAGGCTGCCGATGGTGCGGCAGATCATCCAATCGAGCTGGCGGCCCAACGGCGGCGCTATCCGCACGACCAGGCTCGGTGCCCAACTGCTGGAGACCAAAGTCTCGGCCTGCCCGTACAGCGTCGGCTGGCCGGCCGAGACTGACACGAAGATCAGCCGGGCGCCGGCACGCGCAGCCGCATGGGCAACGCGCACCAACCCGTTGATTCCGGCGCTGCCGGGCACCGCCGCCTCGATCGGGGCGAGGTGGAGCACCACGTCGGAGGCATCAGCCAGCTGCTCCAGTATCGGGTCGCCGAGCGGCGCGCAGACAAAGTCGACGTCGGGATGCAGGTTCTGGTGTGGATACGCGGCGATGCCGGTGACCGCGTGCCCGGCGGCGATCAGCTGCCCGGCCATCGCACGTCCGAGCAGTCCGGTGACGCCGGTCAATAAGATCCGCACGCCCGAGCACCTCCACGGCGTTTAGTCGATTGAAAGACAATAGTCGTGCGAGCCGACTCCCGGTGGCTTTCAGCTAACCCTGATAGCTCATTGCAATGTGGCGGTGCCGTCAGCCGCAACCGTGACTTTGGTGCCACCGATGTCATCGCCAACGGTGGCCGCCGCCGCCCTGGCGTCGGTGATCAACGCCAGCGTGCGACGGTCATCCGGGGTGCGGACCGACAGAAAGGCCTTCTCGGGGCGGCCTTCCCGGTCGAACGGAGTCGTCCAAGCTTCGACGGTGCCCACGCCTTCCCACTGCACCGCCGCGGTCCGTGTCGGCTGCTGGTCAACCGCGGATTGGGTGTCTTCCCAACGGAACTCGGACGGCGGCGGTTCGGTGCCGTAGACGCCGAAGCTGTGCTTGGTCAGGTAGCCGCCGTTGGCGGTGATCAGACCCCGCTTGCCGGGGTTGGCCGCCAGCAGTTCGGCCATCGTCGCGATCGAGTGAGCAACGTAGTTGCTCCACGGCCCGCCCGCGAAGGTCAGCCCACCAGTGACCGTCAGCGGCCGCGCCGGATCGTTGACCGGCAGCCCGAGTTCGGCGGCCGCCACCTGCACGGCAGACGGAAAGCATGAGTACAGGTCGACGTAGTCCATCTCGTCGATGCCCAGGCCGGCCAGTTCCAGCGCTCGTGTACCCGCGATGCGGATGGCCGGGGACCGGTGCAGCTCGTCGCGCTCGCTGATCGCGTAGGTGTCGTGCGCGTCGGTGCCCGCATACGGATACACCCACCGATCGGCCGGGATTCCCAACCGCCTCGCGCTCTCCACCGACGTCAGAATCAACGCGGCGGACTGGTCGACCATGTTGTTGGAGTTCATCAGCTTGGTGTACGGCCAGCTGATCATCCGGTTCGTGGGGCCGTCCCGCAAAATATCTTCTGCTGCAACAGGTTTACGAATCCAGGCGTGCGAATTGCGCACCGCCACCGCATTGAACCGCGCCCACAACGCACCGATCCGCTTGCGGTGCTCGTCGACCGACTCCCCCGCGCTGATGCGCAGCGCCTGCTCGAACATCGGGTAGATGAACGCCGGGCGGTCCAGGCCGATCCGGTCCTCGGCCGGCCCGGCCATCGGGACATTCTCGTCACTGCCTTCGGGCATCGGCACGGACTCGTCCTGCGCGGTGCTGCCAAGCCGTTGGCCATTGGCGCGCAGCCGCGTTCGTGTTCGCCACATCTCCGCGCCGGCCACCAACACGACGTTCGCGCGGCACTCCTGGATGTCCACGCACGCCCGGTTGACCAGTGTCTGCGGCACGTTGCCGCCGATCCCGCTGTATCGGGTGCTGAAACCGTCGGCGCCGATCCGTTGGCCGAGCAGCAGGGCGGGGTCGCGGTAGTGCACCGACAACAGGTTGACGACGCGGACCGAGTCCACGGCCTCGAGCACCCGCGCGTCGGTGGTTTCGCGGGCCGCCCACACCATCAGATCGATGGGCTCCGGAGTGTTTTCCGGTTCTTCGGTCCCGCGGTAGTTCACCTGGCCGTAGCCGACTAACACCGGCGTTCTGGGGTTGACGGGCATGACGGAACCTTCCGCGGTTGGCGCCGGGCGAATGCTAGGCGGGTTCGGTGGATGCGAACAGCACTCGAGCGTCGATCAGTTGCTCGGTTTCCTCGCTGCTCATCCCGAGGACTTTGTGGCAGATTTCGCGGGTGTCTTGCCCGGGCAGCGGCGCCGGCCGCTGCAGCGCCTGCGGGATGTGCCGAAACGGAGCCGGGCCGGTCTCGGCCGGCAGCGGGTGATCGAACAGCGGATGACGCATGTCGCTGAACAGCTTTCGCTGCCGCAGCTGCGGGTCTTCCAAGACATCGGGCGGCCGGTTCATCTGACCGGCCGGCACGCGGGCGGCCTGCAATGCCTCGGCGACTTGCGACGGGGTCCGACCGCGGGTCCACGCCGACACCCGCTCGAGCAGATCCCCCCGGTGTGCCACTCTCGCCTCGCCGGTCGCGAACCGCGCATCTTCGCCCAGCTCGGGTAGGCCGAAAACCGCACTGGCCGAACGCCAGTCGTTATCGGTGCGGATCGAGATGACACACCATTCGTCGTCGCCCGCGCACGGAAGAACTTCATGAAGGCTGGTGTCGTCGGTTAACTCGGCATGATCGCCGGTCCGTGCCGCGTCGGTGACGTAGCGGGCATCGAGTTGATTGACGACGGCCTCGGCCTGGGAGACGTGCACGCGGGCTCCCGTGCCGGTTCGGTCGCGGTGGATCAGCGCTGCCAACGCACCGATCGCCGTGATCCGCCCGACCACATGGTCGGGAAAGACCGTGGTCGCGTCATAGAACCGGTGCCGAGCGCCGTCGGCCTGGTCCGGTTGCGGGTGCCGGTCTGTCCACAGCTTGCTGACACCGGCGGTGGCGCGGACCAGCGGTCCGTAGCCCATCCGGTTACTCCACGGCCCGTTGTCGCCGAAGGCACTGCTTTCGGCGAGCACCACCCGCTGATTCAGCGATCGCAGCTTGTCGTACGGAAACCCAAGGGCCGTAAGCGTTCCGGGCTTGAAGTTGGCAAACACCGCGTCGGCGTCGGCAACCAGCCGGCTGAAGACCTGCTTGCCGGCTTTGTCGCGCAGATCCACGCCGAACGCAAGATTGTTGCGATGCGTCCAGGCAAATGACTCACTCATGGCATCGCCGACCCGGGCCTGTCGCAATCCGTCCGGATACGCTGCACTTTCGACCTTGATGACCTCAGCGCCCAGATCGCCGAACAGCCGGCTGAGCTCGCCGCCGGCCACGATGATGCCCAAGTCGATGATGCGCAGCCCGTCGAACGGACGCGGGCCGGAACTGCCCGGGACGCCGATCTGGGCCCGCTCGGCGAGCCACCGAGCCTGGTCGTGGCCAACACTGGGTGCGGGAGTGCGGAAGCCGACGTGCTGACCGTTGACGGCGTAATAGCCGGTCGGGATGCGGCTGCGCACGCCAGGGGCGAGTTCGGCGTCGGCGACGGCGCCCACCTCGTGAAAATGGTCGGACGCAAGGATCTGGGTGGCATCCAGCACGGCGGAGATCGGCACGCCGTGCGACTGGCCTTCAGACACCAGGGCTTTCATCGTCTGCCCGGCGAAAAGCTGCTTGACCAGTAGGCCGATCTGCGGCCACGCCACGAACCGCGCAGAGATCACGTCGTACTTGGGATCCTGGAAGTCTTCAGGCTCCCCCAGCCAGCGCCGCAGCCCGCGCCACTGTCGAGGCGACATCACGCAGAGCCGGACGTAGCCGTCCTGGCACGGGTAGATCGGGTAGGCGTCCTGGTTCTTCGGTCGTCCGCGCCACCGGTCCGGCCGGCGGATGCCCGCAGCCGCTTGGCCGTGCGCCCCGAATGCCGGATCGAGCGCCATCACGAGAGCCTCGAACCGGGAAAAGTCAATGTAATCGCCTGTTCCACAACGCAATCGGTTGTAGTACGCGACCAGCGCGGCCCAGCTGGCCTGCACGGCGGCGGTGGCCGACGCGATACCGTCTGGCGGCGAGACCGGTGTCCCCGTCGTGGGGCCCGACCGTGCCAATGACCCGGACAGCGCATACAGCACCGGATCGGTTGCCCGCCACGACGCACGAGGCCCTGTTCGGCCGAAGTCGGTCACCGACATCGACACCAGTTGCGGAAAACGATCCGCCAGGTCTTCACACGAGGTTCCGTATGCCGCGGCCTGGCCAGGAGTCCCGCTGTCGACAACGATGTCGGCGGCGCCGGCGAGTTCGATCAACCGCTCGCAGTGCTGCGGGTCGGACGGGTCGAGCACAGTGCTGCGCTTGTTCGCATTGTGCAGTGCGAAGCGCACTCCGGTGCCGCCCAACGTCGGGCGCCGGGTGCGCGACGGGCAGCCGCCCGGCGGCTCAACCTTCAGGACATCGGCGCCCAGGTCGGCCAACAGCCGGGTCACCGCGTCGCCGTCGTCGTCGGACAGGTCGAGTACCCGCAGCGATGCGAGCAGGCCGTCAACCGAGGTGGTCACCTCGGCCAGAATAGTGCGCGGGTTTGCCACGTTCGGGTACCGGTGCGGCAAGCGGTGATGGGTCGCGACCACCCCCCGGCTGAAATCCGCGAAAACGATGCGACGCGTTGGCTACCGTTCAGCCATGGCGTCACTGTTCAATCCCGCCGGCATCGTCGACCTCGCGGAACAGACCGTGCGCGCGTACATCAAAGCCGCGAGCTGGGGTGAGCGTCAGGTCTTTGGACTCATCCGGTCCGGGATGCATGTGTCCACCGCGGCGGTGCCGGCGCTACCCCAGTCTGACGCCGAGATAGAGGAGCGCTCGGACGACGACGCCGAGAGCCTTGATGCCAAGATGCACGGCTTGCTCGATCGTGCGGTCGGACAGAACACGGCGTCGAGCCGCCAAGAGCTGTTCCACAAAATTCTCGACCAGATCGTGCCCGACGAGGCGCGCATCATCAGCGCCTTGTCCGACGGCTCCACGTCCCCATTGCTGCACGTATACGCGCGCACCCGCGCGGGATTGGGGGTCGAGGTGGTGCTGGAAAACATGTCTCTGATCGGCAAGACCGCTAACCTCGCGCTTCCGCAGTTGACCCCGATGTACGTCAGTCATCTCCTGTCGCTCGGGCTGGTCGAGTCCGGCCCCGAGGACTCCGCCATGAAGGACGAATACGAGATCCTCGCCGCCGACACCGCGGTGCTTCAAGCCATCAAGACGGCCAGCCGTGGTCCCATCCCGGCGCGAATCGAGAAATACACGCTGCAGTTGAGCGGGCTTGGTCTGGAACTGTGGGCCGCAGCGAGCGTCCCACGGGAGCGGGAGTGACTTCGTCGCTCATCGCCTGGGGGGAGAGTTGGGGTCAGATCACTTCTGACGTCAAGCTGAACTGGTTCATCTACTTGTCGATGCCGCTGATTGCCGCGTTCGTCGGCTACACAACGAAACTCGTTGCGCTACAGATGCTCTACCGGCCGATCGAGTTCGTCGGCATCGGGCCGTTCGGTTGGCAGGGTGTGGTTCCGCGCCGCGCCGGCAAGACCGCGGCGATGACCATCCAAATGCTCACCGACAAGCTGCTGAAACCCGAGGAGATCCTGGACAAGATCGACGCCAAGCAGGCCGTCGAGGACCTCCGCGAGCCGCTCACCCGAACCGTCGACGAGATGGCTCGCGACCTCGCCGAGCAGGTGCGCCCCGGTCTGTGGGACTCGATCCCGGAAGCCGGTCGTAAGGCGGTGCTGTCGCGCGTGCACGCGGCCGCCCCCGGAGTCGTCGACAATCTGCTTTCGGAGATGAAGACCGATTTGCCGCGGTTCGTCGATCTGCAATATCTCGCCATCACCACCCTGGTCAATAACAAGGCCCAGCTCAACGAATTGATGAAGGGTATGGGCGGTGCGGCGATGAAGTTCATCCGCCGCAGCGGAATCTACTTCGGCTTCGCGATCGGCCTGGTGCAGATGGTCGCCTGGGGCCTGTTCCACAACCCGTGGATCATGCCGGGGTTCGGCTTCGTCACCGGTTTCGCCAGCGACTGGCTGGCCCTCAACCTGATCTTCATTCCGCGCGAGCCGAAGAAACTCTTCGGCTTCGTCCCGGTGCACGGCGTCCTGCACGCGCAGCGCGACAACGTCACCCGCGACTACGCGCGCATTTTGGCCAACGACCTGTTCTCCGCCGATGTGCTGCTCGACGCGATCCTGCACGGCCCGACCGCCGAACGGCTCTTCGCAGCGATCGAGAGAGAGGTCTCCGCGGCACTCGACGCGCAGGCCGGGTTCGCGCAACCGCTGATCACGCTCGCGATCGGCACTAAGCGTTACCGCCAGGCCAAGGACGCGATCGTGCAGATGCTGCTCGAGCGTCTGCCGGAGGCGATGCAGGAAGCCAAGGATTACACCGCCAAGACGCTCGACATCGAGAACCTGATCGTCGAGAAGATGACCAAGCTGTCTCCCGCTCAGTATGAAGCCATCCTGCGACCCGTCTTCAAAGACGACGAGATGCTGATGGTCACGGTGGGCGCCGTGCTCGGCTTCCTGGTGGGAGAACTGCAGGTCGTCCTCGTCGAGCAGTTCGCGCGCTAGCGTCGGTAGCCTGGTGGGATGTCTGGCTACGAGAGCGCCGCGGCAGAACCGCACCCGCTGCTCGCCCAGCTCTCGGCGCTGCATCAATTCCGCGTCCAGGTCGACGTCGCCGTTGTCGTGGTGGTGCTGGCGTGCGCGAACTTGCTGGCGCACTTCACTACACCGTGGGCAGGTGTCGTGACGGTGCCGGTCGTGGCGGTGGGACTGGTCGCTTGGCTGCGCATCAACGGCCTGGGTTGGGCCGAACTCGGGCTGGGCCGGGAGCATTGGAGGTCCGGAGCCGCATACGCGGTGGGCGCCGTTGTGCTGGTGGTGGCGGTGATCGCGATCGGTGCGCTGCTGCCGTGGACACGGCCGATGTTCATGAACCACCGCTACGCGACGATCTCCGGGGCGCTGATCGCCTCGATGCTGGTCATTCCGCTGCAAACCGTCATCCCCGAGGAGTTGGCCTTCCGCGGCGTGCTGCATGGCGCATTGAACCGGGCGTGGGGGTTTCGCGGCGTTGCGTTCGCAGGTTCGCTGTTGTTCGGTCTGTGGCACATCGCCACGTCGCTGGGTTTGACCACCAGCAACGTCGGCTTTACCCGGCTGTTCGGTGGCGGAGTCGTCGGGATGCTGGCCGGGGTCTTGCTGGCGGTGCTCGCGACCGCCGCGGCCGGGTTTGTGTTCAGTTGGCTGCGGCGACGCAGCGGCAGCCTGCTGGCACCGATCGCGCTGCACTGGTCGCTGAACGGGGCGGGGGCTCTGGCTGCCGCACTGGTGTGGCACCTGTCGAGCTGACGCGTCGCTACACCAGCAGGACGGCGGCCCCGGCGATGCGGCCGGCGCTCAGATCCGACAGCGCCCGATCCGCTTGATCCAGTGGGTATTCCGGCGTGGTCACCGTGATGTGGTGTTCGCCGACGAAGTCGAGGAATGCCCGCGCGTCGGCGCGGGTATTCGACGTCACCGAGCGAATCTGGCGCTCTTGAAACAAATGGCGCTGATAGTTGAGCGCGGGAATATCGCTCAGGTGAATTCCCGCGATCGCCAGCGTGCCACCGCGATCCAGCGCTTCCAGCGCCGGCGGCACCAGCTCGCCGACCGGGGCGAACAGGATCGCGGCGTCGAGCGGTACCGGTGGCGGATCGGCGGCGCCCTGCGCCGATGCGGCACCTAATCCCAGGGCCAATTCCTGGGCTGCGACGCCGCGTGTCATCACGTGCACCTCGGCGCCCTGAGCCAGGGCGACCTGCGCGGTGATGTGCGCACTGCCGCCAAACCCGTACAGCCCCAACCGGCCGCCGGGCGGGAGCGCGGCGCGCTGCAGCGACCGATAGCCGATGATGCCGGCGCACAGCAGCGGCGCCAGCTCACTGTCGCTGTAGCCGCTTGGCAGATGATGGGCGAAAGCCGCAGGGACCGTCGCGAATTCCGCGTAGCCGCCGTCGCTATCCCAACCGGTGTAGCGGGAATTCGGGCACAAATTCTCGTCGCCGCGTCGGCAGTATGCGCATATGCCGCAGGTGTGCCGTAGCCACGCTATCCCGACCCGGTCGCCGACGTTGAACGTGTCACCTGCGTCAGCGCCGACCTCGACGACCTCGCCGACCACCTCGTGTCCGGGCGTTACCTTTTCCCGGTGCACGGGAAGATCGCCCTCGGTGACGTGTAGATCGGTCCGGCACACACCGCACGCACGCACGGCAACCAGGAGTTCGGACGGCTCGGGCCGCGGCACCGGCGCGCTGACATACTCCAGCGGCTCGGTGTTCATCGGACCCGGCCGGCGCACCCGCCACGCATGCATGTTCGTGGAGGTCATGGACAACGTGCCGTTAATTGCTACGGCCGCAACGGGTTAGCGTCTGACGGCGCCACGCAGTAGCCGCACGACAAATAGCAGAATGACGGCCCCGAGCAACGCGGTGAAGAAGGTGAACCACCGGCGCCCATGCTCGACGTCGACGTTGAGCCAGCTGAGCAGCGTTCCGCCGATGTAGCCGCCGATTACGCCGACGACGATGTCGATCAGAATGCCGGAGCCACCGCCTCTGACGATCTTGCTCGCGAGCCAGCCGGCGATGCCGCCGATGATGATGTAGGCGAGCCAGCTGACGGCGGTCGGTGTGGACAATGCGAGATATTGAGAAGCGGCAATCCCGTTCATCGGATCTCCTTGCTGTCGCGGTAAAGCCCGTTGCTGGACCGTTGCACTAATCAGTTCAGCGTAATCACGTGAACGGGTCGTCGGACACGTTCCCGATCAACCATTTTCAACAAGTGACGGCGTTGGGAGCAGAGAGTCGCCCGACGAAAGCTAGGTAGAGATCGCGCCCGATGCCGGTGGCGGGCCGTTCCCGCCGGCGGGCTGTCCGGGTG
>NZ_JBAPRN010000690.1:0-14769 GCF_049281135.1 Mycobacterium sp.
CTTCTGGCCTGCAGACCGCGGTGATGCGTTCATCTTCGCGGCCGGTATGGTCATCGCCGTCGCCGTGCTGCTACGGCAGTTGCTGGTTCTGGACCGGAAACAACGCCTGCTCGAGGCGGTCGCCGACGCCGCGTTGCGGGATACGGTGACCGGTTTGGCGAATCGGCGGTTGCTCGATGAACGGCTGGCGCACGCGATGCAGTTGCATGTGCGTCTGGCTGTCCCGGTCAGCCTGCTCAGGGTCAGAGTCGACGATTTCAACGTCGTCAATGACACGTTGGGGTATGCCGCCAGCGAAGAATTGTTGCGCAGCGTGGGGGCGCGGATCCAAGCCAGCGTCCGCGTCGACGACACCGTCGCGCGCATGGGTGGGGATGAATTCGCGATCTTGGTGGAAGACCACCCCGAGGTCGCCGCGCAAGTCGGCACAAGGCTTGCCCGCGCGTTCGACAGCGCGCTCGACATCGGGGCCAACCGCGTTTACGTGCATCTGAGCATTGGCGTGGCAACCGCGAGACCGCACGACGACGGTTCCGTCACCGCGGGAGATCTCCTAGACCATGCTGAGGCCGCCCGTTCCCGTGCCGAGCAAACGAGTGCGACCGATATGCAGACTTTCACCCCGGAGATGGACGCCCATCTCGGCACACGGCAGTCGTTCCGCGACGGCATGGCCCGATTGCAACTGCTCTGGGATCTGCGGCGCGCGATCGACGATCGCTTGCTCACGCTGGTGTATCAACCGCAATTCGGGTTGGCCACTGGCGCCATCTGCGGCGCAGAGGCGCTATTGCGTTGGGAACACATCACTTTGGGCTCTTTGGAGCCTGGCGAGTTCTTACCGCTGGTTCGCGAACACGGGTTGATGGACGCCGTGACCGACCTTGTGTTGTCGCGGGCGGTGGCGGACGCTTCGACCTGGCACGCGGCGGGCACCGGGATCCCGGTCGCCATCAACATATGGGCGCGTTCGCTCGACGAGGACACCCTGCCCGACCGCATCATGTCCGTGCTGGATGCCCACGGCATGCCCGCCAACCTGCTCACGGTGGAGATCACCGAGGAATTGGTGGTGGCAGACTTCGCCAAGGGTCGTGCTGTGCTCAATCGTCTGCGCGACGCCGGCATTCGGGTCTCGATCGACGACTTCGGCAGTGGCTACTCCACGCTCACCTATCTGCGCGAGCTGCCCATCGACGAGGTCAAACTCGACCGGCATCTCATCGCACCAATCCCCTACGACCAACGCGCCGCGACGATCGCACGGTCGGTCATCGAACTGGCCGCGGAGCTTGGCATCGCGAGCGTCGCCGAAGGCATCGAGAACGATGAAACAGTGCAGTGGCTCAGGAGGTTCGGCTGCGACGTCGTGCAAGGCAATTACTTCTGCGGCCCGCTGCCGGCCGGTGAGATTCCGCAGGTTCCCTCGGTGCCGGCGCAGAAGGTCTAGCGGCGTAGTTGCTCTCGAAGCCGCTCGACGGAGGCCCAAACCGAATCGAGTTGCCGGGCAACCTGAGTGGGTGCGGTGCCGCCACGCCCGTCGCGTGAAGACACCGAACCCTCGATGGTGAGGACTTCCCGCACCTGAGGGGTCAGATTGGCGCTGATGGCCGCCAGCTGATCGTCGGTCAACTCCTCGAGTCCGACGCCGAGCTTCTCGGCCACCTGGACGGCCGCGCCGGCGGCCTCATGGGCATCACGAAACGGAACCCCCTGGCGCACCAGCCATTCGGCGATATCGGTGGCGAGCGTGAAGCCGGCGGGAGCCAGTGCTGCCATCCGCTCGACGTTGAACGTCAGGCTGCTCACCAGGCCGGCCATCGCCGGCAGCAGCAGCTCCAGCTGCGCCACCGAGTCGAACACCGGTTCCTTGTCCTCCTGAAGGTCCCGGTTATAGGCCAGCGGCTGAGCCTTGAGCGTCGCGAGCAGCCCGGCCAGGTTCCCGATCAACCGACCGGACTTGCCGCGAGCCAGCTCGGCGATGTCGGGGTTCTTCTTCTGCGGCATGATCGAGCTACCCGTCGACCACGAGTCATGCAAGGTGACGTAGCCGAATTCGGTTGAGCTCCAGATGATGATGTCCTCGGCCAGCCGGGACATGTCGACACCGATCATCGCGAAGACGAACGCCGCCTCCGCGGCGAAATCCCTGGACGCCGTCGCGTCGATGGAGTTGTCGGCGGCCGCCGTGAAACCGAGTTGCTCGGCGATCGCATCCGGGTCCAGCCCCAGCGACGAGCCGGCCAGCGCCCCAGAGCCGTACGGCGACAATGCGGTGCGTGCATCGAGGTCGACAATGCGGTCGACGTCGCGGAGCAGCGGGTGGGCGTGCGCGAGTAGATGGTGGGCCAGCAGGATCGGCTGCGCGGACTGCAGGTGCGTCTTACCCGGCATGATGGCGCTCGGATGAGCCGCGGCCTGGCCGGCCAGTGCGGCGACGAGGTCCAGCGCGCCCGCGGCCACACGCCGGAGCGCGTCGCGTAGCCACATCCGGAATAGCGTGGCCACCTGGTCGTTTCGCGAGCGGCCGGCCCGCAGCCGACCACCCAGGTCGGGCCCGACCCGGTCGATTAGTCCCCGCTCCAGCGCGGCGTGCACGTCCTCGTCGGTGACCAGCGGTCCGAAACTCCCGTCGGCGACATCTTCGGCCAAACTGTCCAGACCGGCCAGCAGCCCGTCGCGCTGATCGTCGGTCAGCAATCCGGCGTTGAACAGGACCTGAGCGTGGGCCTTGGACGCGGTGACGTCGTAAGGCGCCAGCACCCAGTCGAAGTGGGTGGATCTGCTCAGCGCGGTCAGCGCATCGGACGGGCCGTCGGCGAACCGCCCGCCCCACAGCGATCCCTCGTTGGTGCTCACGTTTCGTCGGTAGTCAGGTCCCGGCGCGCCGCCAGCTTGGACGACAGCCCGTGCACGTAGACAAAGCCGCGCGCCATCGACTGATCGAACGTGTCGCCCTCGTCGTAGGTGGCCAGGTTGAAGTCGTACAGCGACTCGGCGCTGCGCCGGCCGTTAACGGCGATATGTCCGCCGTGCAACACCATTCGGATCTCCCCGGTGACATGCTCCTGCGTCGTGGCGACGAAGCTCTCCAAGGCGGTCTTCAGCGGCGAGTACCACAGCCCGTCGTACACCAGCTCCGCCCACCGCTGGTCGGTGTGGCGCTTGAATCGGCCCAGTTCACGCTCGAGGGTGACGTGCTCGAGTTCGGTGTGGGCGGTGATGAGCACCATCGCGCCTGGCGCCTCGTAGATTTCGCGGCTCTTGATGCCCACCAGCCGGTCCTCGACGACGTCGAGGCGCCCGACGCCCTGCGCGCCCGCGCGCCGGTTGAGTTCCTCGATCGCCTGCAGCACCGACACCGAGTTGCCGTCGATCGTGACAGGTACGCCACGCTCGAAGCCGACGATCACTTCGTCAGGGGTGTTCCAGTTGACGGTGGGGTCTTCGGTGTAGTCGTAAACGTCCTTGGTGGGCGCGTTCCAGAGGTGTTCCAGGAAGCCGGTTTCCACGGCGCGGCCCCAGACGTTCTGATCGATGGAGAACGGTGAGCGTTTGGTGACGTTGATCGGAATGGCGTTCTCCTCGGCGAAGGCGATGGCCTTCTCCCGCGTCCACGCGTAGTCGCGGACCGGTGCGAGCACCTCCAGATCCGGTGCCAGCGAGGCGAATCCGACTTCGAAGCGGACCTGGTCGTTACCCTTACCGGTGCACCCGTGCGCGACGATGGTACCGCCATGTTCGCGGGCGGCCGCGACGAGATGCTTGGCGATGAGTGGCCGGCTGATCGCGGACACCAACGGGTAGCGATCCATGTAAAGGGCGTTGGACAAGATGGTGGGCAGGCAGTAGCCGTCGGCGAATTCGTCACGGGCGTCGACGACCACGGCTTCGACGGCACCACAGTCCAGTGCCCGCTGGCGCACCACCTCCATGTCCTCACCGCCCTGGCCCAGGTCGATGGCGACCGCGACAACCTCGCGGCCGGTCTCCTTGCCGATCCAGCTGATCGCCACCGAGGTATCCAAACCGCCGGAATACGCCAAGATGACGCGCTCGGACATGGATTGATCTCCTTAGAGTTGTGCGGTTATGTGAGGTCTTTGATCAGGGTCGCGAGCTCTGCGCCCGTCATCGGCTCGCGGGCCGCCACGAAGATCGTGTCATCCCCTGCGATCGTGCCGACCACGTAGGGCAGTGCGGCCCGGTCGATGGCACTGGCCAGGTAGTCGGCCGCGCCGGGCGGGGTGCGCAGCACGGCGAGGTTTCCGCTGGCATCGGTGGAGACCAGCACCTCGCTCAACAGCCTCGACAGTCGGGCGGTGCCACCGGATACCCCGCGTAGGGGGCTGCCGTCCTCTGGCACGACGTAGACGCCGACACCGCCGTCGGCCCCGCGCAACTTCACCGCCCCGAGTTCTTCGAGGTCCCGCGACAGCGTGGCCTGGGTTACCTCAACACCGTCGGCGGCGAGCAACGCGGCCAACTCGCTCTGGCTGCGCACCTCAGCCGACGACAGAATCGCCACGATGCGGGCTTGCCGTCCGACGCGGGTGATTTCGGGCGTGGTCTTCGAGCGCGTCATGCGGACCGCTCCAACAGCCACACCAGCAGCGCCTTTTGCGCATGCAGCCGATTCTCGGCCTCGTCCCACACCGCGCTGTGCGGCCCGTCGATCACGTCGTCGGTGATCTCGTGCCCGCGGTGAGCCGGAAGGCAATGCAGCACAACAGCTTCCGAGTTAGCCAGGGATAGCAGCCCGGCGTTGAGCTGGAATGGACGGAACGGCCGAACCCGGTCCAGCCCGTCGTCCTCCTGGCCCATCGACGTCCAGGTGTCGGTCACCAGCACGTCGGCGCCCGACGCCGCAGCGGCCGGATCTGCGGTGACCGTTACCGACGCGCCGGCATCGGCGGCGCGTCGCTCGGCGGCCGTGAGCACCGAAGGATCGGGGCCAAAACCGTTGGGAGCGGCGATCGTCACGTCCATGCCGGCGGTGACACCGCCGAGCATCAGCGAGTGCGCCATGTTGTTGGCGCCGTCGCCGAAGTACGACATCCGCAGACCGCGTAGCGATCCAATGCGTTCGGTGACGGTCTGCAGGTCGGCCAGCACCTGGCAGGGGTGGAATTGATCGGAGAGCGCGTTGACGATCGGGACCGTTGCGGTTTCGGCCATCGCGGCCAAACGGGCCTGCCCGTAGGTCCGCCAGACGATGGCATCGACGTAGCGGGACAACACTTTAGCGGTGTCCTGCAGCGTCTCCTCGCGGCCTAGCTGGGTGCTGCGGCCGTCGACCACCACGGGGTGGCCGCCGAGCTGAGCAATGCCCACCTCGAAGGAGAACCGGGTGCGGGTGGAGTTCTTGTCGAAGATCATCGCGACACCGCGCGGGCCCTCTAACGGGCGACGGCTGAACGGGTCCTTCTTCAATTCGGCGGCCAACGCCAGCACCTCTGCCTGTTCGGCCGGCGTCAGGTCGTCGTCGCGTAGAAAGTGTCGCGTCATGCAGCCCCCTCGGCGGTGTCCAGGATGCCCGGCAACGCGGTGACGAACGTGTCGAGCTGATGCTCGGAGATGATCAGCGCCGGCGCCAGGCGGACGACGTCAGGCGCGGCGGCGTTGACCAGGAACCCGGCATCGCGGGCGGCCCCTTCGACCTCTTTAGCAGTGGGAGAAGTGAGCGCGATCCCACACAACAACCCGCGGCCTCGAACGTGGTCGATCGACGGGTGATGAAGCGATTCGATGTTCTGGTGCAAGGTCTTTCCAAGCGCCCCGGCCCGTCGTATCAGATCTTCGCCGGCCAATACCCGCAGCACCGCCAGCGCCGCGGCGGCGCAGATCGGATTGCCACCGAAGGTGCTGCCGTGCAGTCCGGGCGTCAGTAGTTGCGCCGCCGGACCGATCGCCAGGCACGCGCCGATCGGCAGGCCCCCGCCCAGTCCCTTGGCCAGGGTCACGACGTCAGGGGTGATGCCGTCGTGCTGGTGCGCGAAAAACGTTCCGGTGCGGCCCATTCCGGTTTGGACTTCATCCAGAACCAGTAACGCACCGTGGCGGGTGGTGATGTCACGGGCGGCCGCCAGGTAGCCGTCGGGAGGTACGACGATGCCGCTCTCCCCCATGATCGGTTCCAGGAACACCGCGGCGGTATCGTCACCGACCGCAGCCGCCAGGGCGTCGACGTCGCCGTACGGCACGTGGCCCACGTCGCCGGGCAGCGGTGCGAACGGTGCCTGTTTGGACGGCTGCCCGGTCAGCGCCAGTGCGCCCATCGTTCGGCCATGGAAACCACCTTGCGCGGCAACCAATTTGGTCCGTCCGGTGAGACGGGAGAGTTTGAAAGCTGCCTCGTTGGCCTCGGTGCCGGAGTTGCAGAACAACACCCGCGCCTCTGCATCGGTGCCGAGGAGGCCAACCAGCGCCTCGGCCAGCGCGATGCCGGGTTCGGCGGCATACAAGTTGGAGGTGTGCCCCAGCGCCGACATCTGTCGCGTGACGGCGTCGAGCACAGCGGGGTGCCCATGCCCCAGCACGTTGACGGCGATGCCGCCGAGCAGGTCCAGGTAGGATTTGCCGTCCACGTCGGTGACCACGGCGCCGTTGCCACTGGCCAAAGCCACCGGCGGGACACCGTAGTTGTTCATCATCACCGCGGACCACCGCTGCTGAACGTCTTCGGTGTTCGTCATGCGCTCACCACCTTTGTGCCGGACCCTTCGTCGGTGAGCAGCTCGACCAGCACACAATGCTCGACGCGGCCGTCGATGACGTGTGCGCTGGGTACGCCGCCCTTCACCGCGTGCAGGCAGGCTTCGACCTTGGGAATCATGCCGGTCTCCAGCGTCGGTAGCAGGTGCGCCAAAGCGGTCGTATCGATTTCGCTGGCCAACGAATCCCGATCCGGCCAACTGGTATAGAGGCCTTCGACGTCGGTGAGCATCAGCAGCTTCTCGGCGCCCAGCGCCTCGGCCAACGCGCCCGCCGCGGTGTCGGCGTTGATGTTGTGCACCACGCCGTCGACGTCGGGCGCGAGCGTCGAGACCACCGGAATCCGGTTGGCGGCAATCAAATCCAGCACCACCGCAGGGTTGACCTGCGCGATGTTGCCCACCAGGCCGATATCGGTGTCGACGCCGTCGACGCTGACGCTGCGCCGGACCGCGGTGAACAGATTCGCGTCTTCGCCGGTGACGCCGACCGCGTAGGGGCCGTGCACGTTGATCAGGTTGACCAGCTCACGACCGACCTGACCGAACAACACCATCCGCGCCACATCGAGCACTTCCGGTGTGGTAACCCGGAAGCCGCCCTTGAAGTCGCCGGCGATGCCGAGTCGCTTGAGCATGGCGCTGATCTGCGGGCCCCCGCCGTGCACCACGACGGGATGGATGCCGCAGTTACGCAGGAAAGCCATGTCGGCGGCGAACTCACGTCGCAGCGTGTCGTTGGTCATGGCGTTGCCGCCATATTTCACCACCACGATCTTGCCGTGCAACTGGGTCAGCCAGGGCAACGCCTCGGCCAGCACCTGCGCTTTGACCTCGGTCGAGATCATGAGCTGTACGCCGAGTTCTCTTCGAC
Organism: Mycobacterium sp.; assembly: GCF_049281135.1. GTDB lineage: Bacteria > Actinomycetota > Actinomycetes > Mycobacteriales > Mycobacteriaceae > Mycobacterium. The sequence goes on from NZ_JBAPRN010000690.1 coordinate 7,588, forward strand.
GTAAGCGTGCGAGAGGTCGGTGGTCCGGATCGCGGCGTGCGCGGCGCCAACCCCCAGGTCGACGGCGACCTCGATGTCGGTGGGCGACAGGTCCACCTCGCGTGCCCCTGGCGCGCCGATCCCGTCGACGCAGACCGCTGAGCCGTTGAACGACACGGTGATCCGGTCGGGGTTGAGCTCTACCGGCGCCATGCCGACGGCGGCGAGCACCCTGCCCCAGTTCGGGTCGGAGCCGAACAGCGCGGTCTTCACCAGGCTGTCGCGCGCAATCACCCGGGCCGCGGTGACGGCGTCGTCTTCGCTGGCCGCGCCGGTCACGCTGATGGTGATGCGCTTGGTCACCCCCTCGGCGTCGGCTTGCAACTGGGCGCACAGATCGTCGCAGACCCGCAGCACGGCATCGTCGAGGTCGCCGTGGCTGGGCGCGATTTCGCTGGCGCCGGATGCCAATAGCAGCACGGTGTCGTTGGTCGAGCAGGCGCCGTCGATGTCGAGCCGGTCGAACGTCAGCGCGGTGGCACGACGCAGCGCATGCTCGAGCGCGGAGGCATCGGCGACGGCATCGGTGGTGAGCACGCACAGCATGGTTGCCAGCGACGGCGCCAGCATCCCGGCGCCCTTGGCCATGCCGCCGACCGTCCAGTTCCCCGGATGGTGCAGCGCAACTTGTTTGGGCACCGTATCGGTGGTCATGATGGCCCGGGCGGCATCTTCGCCGCCAGAGATGCCGCCGGCCATCTCGTGCACCAGATTCACGACGCCGGCCATAACCTTGTCCATCGGCAGTCGGTCACCGATCAAGCCGGTGGAACACACTGCCACGTCGATCGCCCCAGTCTCGGTGCCCCACTCCGACAACGCGGCGGCCAGGCCCTCGGCGGTGGCATGGGTGTCCTGGAATCCGCCGGGCCCGGTACAGGCATTGGCACCACCGGAATTCAGAACCACCGCGCGCAACTGCCCGTCGGCCAGCACCTGGCGGGTCCACAACACCGGCGCCGCTTTGACCTTGTTGCGGGTGAAGACCCCGGCGGCCGCGTGATCGGGTCCTTCGTTGAAAACCAGCGCGAGATCGGGTGCACCCGATGCCTTGATCCCGGCCGCGATGCCGGCGGCACGAAAACCCGCCGGAGCGGTCACGCCTTGCGCGCGTACCAGCGGAGCGAGGTCTGCGCGAGTCACGGTGCCACCCCGACCACCGAAAGACCTTCGGCCTCCGGCCAACCCAGGGCCAGGTTCATCGATTGCACGGCGGCGCCGGCGGTGCCCTTGACCAGGTTGTCGATCGCCGCGATCGCGACGAAGGTGGCCGCGTCCTCATCGACGGCGACCGCGATATGGGCGGCATTGCTGCCGATCACCGCACCGGTACGCGGCAATTGTCCTTCGGGCAACAGATGCACGAAAAGCTCGTCATGATAAGCCTTTTCGTAGGCAGCCCGCAGCTGCGACAGCGGTGACGTGGTCCGCGCGGTGCAGGTGGACAGAATTCCGCGTGAGGTCGGGATGAGCACCGGCGTGAAAGACACCGTGACGTCGCGACCGGTTACCTGGCTGAGTCCCTGAACGATTTCGGGGGTGTGCCGGTGCGCGCCGGCGATGTTGTAGGCCCGCGCCGAACCGATGACCTCCGACCCGAGCAGATCGGTTTTTGCTGCGCGACCCGCGCCCGAGGTGCCGCTGACCGCGACGACGGTGACGGCGGGGTCGATGAGATCGGCGGCCACGGCGGGAAACAGCGCCAACACCGCAGCGGTCGGATAGCAGCCCGGTACGGCGACGCGCCGGGCATCGCGCAACGCCTCCCGATTACCGGGTAGTTCGGGCAATCCGTACGGCCAACTGCCCGCGTGTGGGGAGCCGTAAAAGCGCTCCCACGCGCCGGAGTCGCTGAGCCGGAAATCCGCGCCGCAATCCACCACCAAGGTTTGCGGGTCGAGTTGTTGGGCCAACGCCGCCGAGTGCCCGTGCGGAAGAGCCAGAAAAACAACGTCGTGGCCATCCAGCACGTCAAGCTCGGTGGGCTCCAGCACCCGCTGCGCCAACGGCACCAGGTGTGGATGGTGCTCGGCCAGTGGGGTGCCTGCGCTGGCGGCGGCGGTCAGCGCGCCGATCGTCAGCCGTCCGTCGTGGTAGGCCGGATGCCCCAGCAGCAGTCGCAGGATCTCGCCGCCCGCATAGCCGCTGGCACCGGCGATCGCGACCCGTATGCCCTGGCTCATGATGCCCATCGTTGCATGACTATGCACACTGATGCAAACTCATTCTCGACGGCCGATTCAGCCGCGCAGTACCGCGCCGACCTGCTCGGCTGCGCGCTGGACCGCCGCATCGCGAGCCGCGCTGGCCTCGTCTTCGGTGAGGGTGCGATCGGCCGCGCGGAACCGCAGCGCGAAGGTCAACGACTTGCGGTCGTCGCCGACCTGCGGGCCGGTGAACACGTCGAACAGCCGGACATCCTCCAACAGCTCGCCCGCGCCGTCGCGAACGGCGTCCTCCACCGCCTGCGCGGGGACGTCGGCGTCCACGACGAGGCTGACGTCTTGGAATACCGCGGGAAACGGGGAAACGCGCGGTGCCGGGAACGCATCGACGATCGGGATGGCGTCGAGATCGAGCTCGACCGCGCAGGTGCCCTTGGGCAGGCCGGAACGCTCGATCACCGCTGGGTGCAGCTGCCCGGCGTGGCCGACCACGGTTTCGCCGACGAGTACTTCTGCGCAGCGGCCCGGATGCCACGGCAAATGCTGAGCGGCCCGCAGTGTCACGCCAATTCCACTGGCGCGGGCAACGATTCGTACTGCCTCGAAAGCATCGGCCGCCTCGGATCGCCGACCTGCGCCCCACGGTCCGCGCAGCTCGCGCAGCCCGGTCAATACCGCGGCGACGTGCTGGGGCTGTCGTGGAAGCGAGGTGTCCAGACCGGCGATCTCGTCGTCGGTGGGGCGCCGGGTCACCGGGATCAGCTCGACGGCTTTGGTCTGCTCGGTCGGCTGCACGACCTGCGCGACGGCGAACAGCGCAACATCGACGATGCCGCGAGAGACGTTGCGCGCCAGCGCTTCGAGCAGTCCCGGCAGCAAGGTCGTGGCCAGATGCGGCCGATCGGCTTCCAGCGGGTTGAGTACCTGCGTGGTCGTTCGCCGTGCGTCGTCGGCGGGCAGTCCCCAGGCGTCGAAGACACCGGCGGGCAGGAACGGCGTCGGAAGGATCTCGACGTAGCCGGACAGCGCCAGCGACTTGCCGATCGCGCGGCGGCGTCGTTGCGTCGCCGAAAGTCCACGGCCCGCCGGGGCCGAGGGCAGCACCGAGGGAATGACGTCCAGACCCTCCAGCCGCAGCACCTCCTCGACCAAGTCGGCCGGCTGCAACAGGTCGGGCCGCCAACTCGGCGGCGTGACGGTCAGGCTGTCGCCGGCATTGCCGACCGCGGCGCCGATCTGGGTCAACCGCCGGGCTGTCGTGCCCTGGGCATAGCTCACGCCGGCGACGCGGTCCGGCAGGTCAGCGGCGAGCCGGATCGGTGGGAGTGACCAGTTCTCCCGGGGCGGATCGCCCCGCCAGTCGGTGAGCTTCGCCGAGACCTCACCGCCGGTGATCTCGGCGAGCAATGCCGCGCAGCGATTCAACGCGGCAACGGAAATGGCCGGGTCGACCTCCCGCTCGTAGCGCCGGGCGGCTTCGCTGGGCAGACGCAGCCGTCGCGCGGTCCGCGATACCGCGGCCGGATCCCACACGGCAGCCTCCAGCAGCACATCGGTGGAGCCGTCGCGCATCTCGGTGCTGCCCGATCCCATCACGCCGCCGATCGCCGCCGTCGCGACATCGTCGACGATCAGCACGTCGGCCGGGTTGAGCCGGCGTTCGACGTCATCGAGCGTCTCGACCGTCTCGCCGTCCGCGGCGAACCGCACCGTGAGTCCGCCGGTGATCCGGTTGAGGTCGTGCGCGTGCATCGGGTGACCGAGTTCGAGCATCACGTAGTTCGTCGCGTCGACGGCCGGTGAGATCGCCCTGATTCCGCTCAGTAGCAGCCGGCGCTGTAACCACCACGGCGACAAGGTAGTTGGGTCGATACCGGTGACCGGGCGCAGCGCAAATCGGCGCACACCGGTCTCGGGCTGCACGGTCAGCGGCCAGGCCTCACCCTCACAGGGCAGCGCAGGCACATCAGCGGGATCGTGAAAGTCGAGGTCGTAAGCGCAGGCGATCTCGCGGGCCAGCCCGCGCACCGACATGCAGTAGCCCCGGTCCGGGGTGATGGCCAGATCGAAGATGACGTCGTCGAGTCCGAGTACCTGGGCGCCGCTCGTACCGGGCTCGGCGGTTCCCGGCGGCAGCACCAGGATGCCGGAATGGTCAGCGGCCAACCCGAGTTCGGCCGCCGAGCAGATCATCCCGTCGGAGGTGTGGCCGTAGGTCTTACGTGCGGCGATGTGGAATCCGCCGGGCAGCGTGGTGCCGGGCAGCGCCACCACCACCAGATCGCCGACCGTGAAGTTGGTTGCCCCGCAGACGATCTCGCGTGGCTTGTCTTCGCCGACGTCGACCGTGCAGGCGCGGATCGGCTTCTTGAACTCGGTGAGCTCTTCGATCGACGCGACACGTCCCACCGTCAGCGGACCCTCGACTGGGCCGAGCGTGATGATCTCTTCGACCTCGTGGCCGATGCGTATCAGCGCCTGCTCGAGGTCGTCGGGTTTTACGTCCCAGCCGGGAGCGCCGGCGCTGACGACCTCCCGCAGCCAGCTATAGGGGACGCGCATCAGGCCCCCACCCCGAAGGGCAACGAGAATCGGACGTCGCCTTCGACCATGTCGCGCATATCCGGAATGCCGTTACGGAACTGGAGCGTGCGTTCCAGGCCCATGCCGAACGCGAAGCCCGAATAATCTTGCGGGTCAATGCCAACGGCGCGCAACACGTTCGGGTTCACCATCCCGCAGCCGCCCCACTCCACCCAGCCGGCGCCGCCCTTCTTGTTCTCGAACCAGACGTCGACCTCGGCTGACGGCTCGGTGAAGGGGAAGAAGTGCGGGCGAATCCTGGTGCGCGCTTGCGGCCCGAACTCGGCACGGGCGAACGCGTCCAGGGTTCCGCGCAGGTGGGCCATCGACAGGCCCCGGTCCACTGCCAGCCCCTCGATCTGGTGGAAGACCGGGGTGTGGGTGGAGTCGAGCTCGTCCGTGCGGAATGTGCGACCGATCGAGATCACGTAGACCGGCAGCGTGCGTTCGAGCAACGCGCGCACCTGCACCGGCGAAGTGTGGGTACGCAGCAGCTGACGCGAACCGTCTGGCGCGATGTAGAACGTGTCCTGTTCACTGCGGGCCGGATGGTCGGCAGGGAAATTCAGCGCGTCGAAGTTGAATTGCTCGGTTTCGACTTCGGGCCCCTCGGCAAGTTCCCATCCCATCGCGATGAACGTGTCGGCGATGTGCTCGGCCAAGATCGTGATCGGATGGCGCGCGCCGGTCGGCTGCCGCGTTGAGGGCAGTGTCACGTCGATTCGTTCGGCGATCAACACCGCGGCATCACGCTCGGCGCGGAGCGCCGCGAGTCGTTCGTCGTAGCCGCGCTGGACATCGCCGCGCGACGTGTTCACCCGCTTGCCGGCATCTGCCCGCTCGGCCTTGGGAACGCTGCCCAGCGCCTGTCGCGCCAACGCCACCGGCGAGCGATCGCCGAGGTGCTCGGTCTTGGCGCGCGCCAGCGCGTCGAGATCAGCCGCGACCGTGAAGGCCTGCCGGGCTGCGTCGACCGCGGCGGTCAACGCCTCCGGCGACAGGGCTTCCGTTGACGGGGGCTGGGCACCCAACGCGGCCACACTCTCCTTTTCGGTGGACAAGCCTTGCCAGGCAATATCTGCCGGGCTGGCGACACGGCGTGACGCACAGGAGCCGATCATAGGTGGTCACCTCGGCGGCGATCGGAAGCCGTCAGCCTGATTTCACACACGCCGTGCGCGCGGCGGACGTCGAACGGCCGACCCTTGAGTATTTTCGTGGGGTGGCGACGCCTCAAGCTCCCGAACTGGTCCCGGCGCAGTACCTGCTGTCGCCGCGGGCCGCGGACCCGCGCACGCTGATCGACATCCTCTACGACACCGCCGCGTGCTACCCGGAAGCCGCCGCGATCGACGACGGCACGGTTCAGCTCACCTACAGCGAGCTGATCAGCGACATCGAAGCCAGCGTCGCCTGGCTGGCGGCCCGCGGGATCGGTCGCGGTGACCGGATCGGCATCCGGATGCCGTCGGGCAGTTTTGCGCTCTACGAAGCGATCCTGGCCACCCTGGCCGTCGGCGCGGCCTACGTCCCGGTTGACGCCGACGATCCCGACGAACGCGCCGAGTTGGTGTTCGGCGAGGCCAACGTGGTCGCGATCGTGAGCGAAGCCGGCATGTCGCGCGGCCCGGGCTCCTCGCGCGGCTGGCGGGCCGGTGCGCCACTGCCGCGCGATGACGCGTGGATCATCTTCACCTCCGGATCGACCGGCACGCCCAAAGGCGTTGCCGTCACGCACCGCAGCGCGGCCGCGTTCGTCGACGCCGAGGCGCAGATGTTCCTGCAGGACAACCCGATTGGGCCGGGCGATCGAGTCTTGGCAGGGTTGTCGGTGGCGTTCGACGCATCGTGCGAGGAGATGTGGCTGGCCTGGCGGCACGGCGCCTGCCTGGTCCCAGCCCCGCGATCGCTGGTCCGCAGCGGCATGGACCTCGGTCCGTGGCTGGTCAGCCGCGACGTCACGGTGGTGTCGACCGTGCCGACGCTGGCCGCACTCTGGCCCGCCGAGGCGCTCGAGGCGGTGCGGCTGTTGATTTTCGGCGGTGAGGCCTGTCCCCCGGAGCTGGCCACCCGCCTCGCCGTGGAAGGCCGTGAGGTGTGGAACACCTACGGCCCCACCGAGGCCACCGTGGTCGCGTGCGCGGCGAGGCTCGACGGGGTCGGCCCGGTACGCATCGGCCTGCCGCTGGCGGGCTGGGACCTGGCCGTCGTCGACGGCGACGCCCAGCCGGTGGGTGACGGTGACGTGGGCGAGCTGGTGATCGGTGGCGTAGGCCTGGCCCGCTACCTCGACGAGGCCAAAGACGCCGAGAAGTACGCGCCGATGCCGACGCTGGGCTGGCGGCGCGCCTACCGCAGCGGTGATCTGGTGCGGCTGGAACGCGAGGGCCTGATC
>NZ_JBAPRN010000691.1:0-1966 GCF_049281135.1 Mycobacterium sp.
CTACCTGATGTAGTGAGCACTGATCAGCACATTTTGAGCGCACTTCGGGTTGCGGTATCACGGGCAGTAGGCGTATGGCACATTCGACCCATCGCTCGGCGTCAACTGCTCGGTGATGAACGGACCAGCCCGCGTCAGATGAAAACCGGCACGCAGTTCATACACAACAATCCACGCGACGTGCCGGTCCATTACGGATTCGGTATCCCTGGTGTTAACGCTCCCGGTATCCCCGGTGTTACTTGCAACGCGGGTGCTGGTGGTCCCGGTTTGGGGATCGGTCGTCCCGGTATTTCCGGTGCTTCCGGTGGTCGCTCATCTGGCGGTATTCCCTCGGTGGCTAGAACGGGATCGCTGGTGAATCCGTTGGGATTCATGTGATCCTTGCAGAAGTTAGTAGAGTTCATCACCACCATGTATTCCCTCCACAACCCTGGCGGGTTGGGTGCCGGTGATGTAACGCCGTCTGGACAGCGCCACGTACAACTAAGAGCGCCGATACCAGCGCCACCGAATGCGAAGCTACCGCCGCCGTTAGCGGCACCGAGAATGCCGTTGACGCCGAAACCACCTGCCTCGCAATGCATATGCGAGCCGTTGATCTCGGTCGGGTAGTCGCAAAAGCCGCCTTGCGCGAACAAAGCGCCGCCACCGGACCCAACGCCGGGATACGGGCAGAGGTCGGCGTGAGCCGATCCAGCCGCGAGAAGTATTGACGCACAGAAGCCGAAAAATACCAATGAAGCGCAAGTTATGATTTTCTTCATTCTTTTCATGCGATTCCTGTACTCCAAGTTTGGGCCCTACGCATTCGGATTCTGCTCCGTCCTATCGCCCATTGTGGTCCGTTTGATCCAGCTTGCTGAATGAGCGAATGCTCAACTCGGGCTACAGGGATTGTGAAAGGCGTGGCCCTGCGTAGGCGCTCGCCGGCGCGGACGCGCGTCGGCCTCGTCGGGTACTAACAGCCTGTCGCAGATGTCGTGCAGCACGTCGCCAATCTCGCGCAACCGGTCGTCCATGGGAACCACAACCTCCGCGTCCTTGATGTCCGTGCAATGCAGGACGTAACCCGCCGCCCAAAGGTCGTTGTAGATCGTGTCGATCTCGTCGGCGGTGAAACTGGTGAGGACGGGTACGGGGTTTGGTGCTGTCACTGATGCGTCGGCTTTCGGCCGTCCGGTGAGCGCCCGTCCCCGTCGCGGCTACGGCCGGCGAGCATGCCGCAGTCGGCACGTAGCGGCGCCCCCGGGTCGATGCGGACCCTGGTTGCCCGATGGGCCAGCCAAGCCCGCGTGGCGCGCGAAGCCACCGACGACGCTCGCACCTGTGTTGCCAACCGCGTGTGACCGGGCGAACGCGGCTTACGACTGCTGACCACGATCGGCGCGACGACGCATCCTGTGCACGCTTCGGCGCAGACCCCGGACTGTGTAGCCGGCCGCCACGGCCGATGCCACAATCGTGGTGACGAATACGGGCAGCCAGCTGTCCCGGTCGTGGTCGACAGACCACCAGACAACCGAGAAAAGCACCGTGCAGGCAAATAGGACGATGTCACGCCAGCTTCCTTCATAAGAACTGGCGGCGGTGCGCAGCCGCCGTGCCGTGTCCTCCGCCACGATCAGTTCGTCGATGCGGTCGTCAATGCTGCGCCGCAACGCATCCCGCCGGACCGCCTCGATTTCAGGCAGCTGCTCGAGCAGCTCTAGGTCTTGTTTGATCCCCTCGCGCAGGTTGGGACCCCTGAGTTGTCCCACCGCAGCGCCGAATAGCGCACCACCCACGACGGGAGCTGCGCCCATCGCCATCGCTGCCATACCGGGCATTGTGACCTACCTTCCCCGCTGGAACGTCACTTCATGGTGGCCAGGTTGTGCCAAAAATTCTTGAGGCTGTCGGTGCCGCCGAAAAGCGTGGTGAAGTTCGTGGAGTCGACGAGGACGATGTCGCCGGCGCGCTGGCC
>NZ_JBAPRN010000692.1:0-1752 GCF_049281135.1 Mycobacterium sp.
CCCCAGCGGCGGCACCGCCCGCCGCGTCCCCAGCCGCGGCCGCACCTCCGGCGGCCTCTGAAGCCGCACCGGCATTCCCAAGCCCGACGAAATCCGACATGGTGCCCAGAAAGTTGCCGGGCATGTAGAAACCGGAGGAGAACATCGTATTGAGGCCGTTGTCATTCAAGAACGCGCCCAACGGGGATCCGTCGGCTCCGGAAAGAAAATTCAGGATCCCGGCTGGGGTGGTGAGGTTCGTTCCACCTAGTCCGAGCCAGTTCATGATGCCGTTGAGACCCGACCCCGCCGACGTCGACGTTGCGGGCGAGGCGAGTCCCTGCAGTGCAGCGGGGACCGAAGTCACCAACTGCGACAGCGGCGCCGATGTTCCGGTGCCGGCTGCCTGGCCGACCGTGGTGGTCGCCGGCGGTTCGGGGAACGGTGTCAATGTCGATGCGGCGGCTGAGGATCCGGCGTAGCCGTACATCGCCGCGGCGTCTTGGGCCCACATCTCGGCGTAGTGGGCTTCGGTCGTCGCGATCGCCGGAGTGTTCTGGCCGAGGATGTTGGTGGCGACCAATGATGCCAACAACGTGCGGTTGGCAGCGACGACCGCCGGCGCAACCGTCGCGCTGAACGCGGCTTCGTATGCACTGGCCGCCGCTTTGGCCTGGTCGGCGGCCTGTTCGGCTTGCGCGGCGGTGGCATTCATCCAGGACACATATGGTGCGGCGGCGGCAACCATGGACGTCGAGGCCGGGCCTCGCCACGGACCGCTGGTGAGGCCGGAGATCACCGACCCGTAATCGCCCGCGGCCGAGGACACCTCGCTCGCGAGGTTGTTCCACGACGCAGCCGCCGCAATCATCGGTCCGGAACCTGGACCGGCGTACATCAGCCCGGAGTTGACTTCTGGCGGTAATGTTGCGAAATCCATTACAAAACCCTTTATCCGGCCGCAACCGCGTTGGCGGCCTCGGTAGTGGCATACGAGTTGGCGCCGGCCGCCAACATCGTCACGAACATCTGGTGAATCGCCGCAGCTTGGGCGCTCACCGCCTGGTAGGCGTGCGCATGTGCAGTGAATTGCATTGCTGTCAAAGCGGATACCTCGTCAGAGGCGGGCGGGACCAGACCGGTGGTCGGTGCCACCGCTGCGGTGTTCTGCGCTTGAAGTCTCAAGCCGACGGATTGAAGGTTGTCCGCTGCGGTGGATAAAAGCTCCGGTACGATGGATACGAACGACATGGGTTTCTCCTTGAATCAGGGCGCGCGACGACAACGCAAGCCCGAGGCGTGGACCTGCGTGAAAAGTGTTTCGGTGCAAGCTGATTGCAGACAGCGAGCACCGCAGCGGGGACCGGCTGGAAATCTGCGGTCATCGATGTGTGTCGGCGGCGAAAGCCACCGGTTCAGCTCAGGGCTGTAACGATCTTGGGTTGCACACCCCGGCCGGACGCGGTGGTGATCGCGACCTGGGATGAACCCAAGCCGACTTGTCGTCGACGCGTCTCAGCCGACGCGTTCGGCCTGCACCGTCCACTTCTCCTCGATGCGCCCGTAGCGCCAGATCAGCAAGGCGCCGGCCCACGTCACCACAAACAGGCCGACGATGAGAAAACCAATGGCATTGAGATCGATGCCGCCCAGCCAGCTCCAGAATCCACTGGTCCAGCCGAACTGCTCGGCCAGCAGTCCGAGTAATTCGACGGTGCCGATGAGCAGCGCGACGACCACCGACAGGCCGGTGATGGTGATGTTGTAGTAGAC
>NZ_JBAPRN010000693.1:0-2317 GCF_049281135.1 Mycobacterium sp.
GATTCAGCAGTCCTAGGTGAGCAGCGGGCTGTAGTCGGTCGGAGGGTCGACCAAATTCATTGATCGGTACGACTTCTCGGTGAGGGCCGGACTGCTCTCCGCCGCGGACAGCACCGCCTCGCGGAAGTCCAGCAGTTCTTTGGACGCCGCATGATCGGGGTCTCCGCTGTCCATGTGGAGATCGTTGAACGGATTGGATGCCCACATCGGACCGATGTGGGCAGCGGCGGTAGCGAAGAATCGCCGGCTCAGATCGGCGTTCCCGTCGGCCAGGCAGTCCCGCAGAGCGGTCCTCTCGAGCGCGGCCACCGTCATGCCCTGGCCGTAGATGGGACTGGTACTGCAGATCGCATCGCCGAACACCAGGAAGCCCGCGGGAAAACGGTCCATCTGGTCGTAGCGCCGCCAGATCGCGCCCGGGTATGGCCCCCTCGCCGATCACCCCAGTGTCGACCGTACCGAGATAGTTAATTATTCAGGCCGAAACCGGTAAGGCTGGAGTCGCTAATCATGGCTGTTCGCAAGGAAAATCTCAGCGTCGGCCGGTGCGGCCGCGATGGCTAGACGGCTGCGATGGTCTCGAGGACGGTCACACCCATGTCGTCGAGCGCAACTGCCGCCAGGTCCGGCCGCAGGACGCTCAGCTCTTCGAGTTCCTCGTCGGCGCGCCGCTGCACCAATAGCGGGATGAAATCCCTCACCCGGCTGCTTTGGAACTGCGAATACGCATGCCGCACGACGGCGGTGATGTGGTCCATCGGAAGAGCTGAATACTTCTCGGCGAGGCGACGCTCCAGGTCGCTGATCAACGCCCGCTCTTCTTGCGGCATCCCGATATTGTTGCCTCCATCTGGACACCGGTCAAGGCGTTGCGCGCAAGCAGATTTTTGGTACGACGCCGGCTCCAGCAACGTCGCTAGCCATCTTCGTCCCGCAGATACGGCCGCGTGGCCAGCAGATAGACCGCAAACACGGCAAGCGGCGCCAGCAACGGCAACCAGGGCAGCCGCAACGGGAATGCGGTCGCAACCAGGCCGACAAGGGTAAATCCGACCGCGGAGACCATCGTTGCGCCGCTGACCGAGTCGAGTCCGGCGCCGTTACTGGCCGCATGCCGCAGCACCACATAGGCGGCCGCCGACAATCCGGACACCGCGGCGACGGTGGCCGGCGGCCCGGACAGCGCAATCGTGACCACGGTGAGCAACACCGCAAGCGTGGCAACCGGGCGAATCAGCACCGCGATCGTCACCGCGGCCACCGCCGAGGTCGCCGCGACGAGGGTCGATCCGTGTGCTCCGATGCCGACCGCCGCCACCATCAGCACCCCGCACGCCGTCGACAAGACGTGCGCCGCCAACTGCGCGCCGCCCCTCATCCGCGGCGTCCGGTCAGCGGCCGCCGATGATCGGGGACGGCCCGCATCGATTGATCCAGGGTGCGATCCGCCCGCCAGGCCACCACGTCAACGCCGACGGTGCCCATATCGCGGTACATGGCCGAACGCTGCAGCGCCCACATTCGGTCGACCAGTGGGTCCTGGGCGGCGGGAAACGGGGCGCCCTGCAGGACATCGACCGCCACCACCACATGACCGCGGCGACGCAGGTCGATCAGCGCCAGCGCGAACTCGGTATCGAGCAGTGTCGAGAACCCGACGACGATCGCGCCCGTCGGAATTGCCGCCCGCGGAGCCAATGTTCCAGTGGTGCTTTCAAATTCATCACCGGCATCGAGAACGGTGTCGAGCACGCGGTAGAACTGCCGCTGGCCGATATCGGCACCGAGCCAGCGGGGTCTTCGGCCACCGAGCGCGACGATGCCGGCCCGGTCACCATTGCGCAGCGCGGTCTGCACCACTTGGGCGGCGCCGCGAACAACCCGCTCGGTGGCGACCGTCGCGGGCCCGGCAGGCTGCGGATAGCCGTCGATCAGCACAATCACGTCCGCGGACCGATCGGTCAATCGCTGAGTCACGTGCAAGCGGCCGCGACGGGCGCTCACCGGCCAGTTGACGGTGCGCAGTTGGTCGCCCGGCACGTAGGTGCGGATGTCGGCATATTCGACGCCACGGCCGATGTGCCGGGTCAAGTGGATGCCCAGCCGGTCGAGTAGTTCGGTCGGCGGCAGCGCTGTCGGCTGCGGCGGCGTCATCGGGAAAACGGTCACCTCAGCCGCGTCGACGGTTCCCGTGCCGACCAGTAAGCCCCCGTGCGCGACGACCTCGACCGCGGCGCGCACTGGATAGCGTCCCCAACGTTCGGCGCTGGCGACCAGCGTCTGGCGGCGGTCAGATGTTCGCTGGACAACCTCGAGT
>NZ_JBAPRN010000694.1:0-1815 GCF_049281135.1 Mycobacterium sp.
GCGGCCACCACCCGGGTGTCGTTGAGCTGCAAGCCGTCCGCGGCGTCGACGGCGATCGGCGAGTTCGCCAGGCCGGCCCGGTGCATCGACGCATACAAGAAATCGCCGGAGCGGTCGCCGGTGAACACCCGGCCGGTCCGGTTGGCGCCGTTGGCCGCCGGAGCCAGGCCGACGATCAGCACCCGCGGACGCGCGGCACCCCAGCCCGGCACCGGCCTGCCCCAATACGGCTGATCGGCGAATGACCGCCGTTTGGTCAGCGCCGACTCTTCGCGCCACTCGACCAGCCGTGGGCAGGCCCGGCACACCGACACCTCGGCGTCGAGCTGCGCCAGCGTTTTCGTGGCGGCGGCCATCGCGTCTACCTGCGCCTGATCCGACGCGACCACCGTGCGGGCAGTCGCGGGATCGCCGGGCCACCCGCTGCCTGGCGGCACCGGGGAGTCGAAGAGCGCACCGGTCCGCGGATGGGCGAGGTTCACCGCTCCACTGTGCACGAACGCGGCGGTCGGGTGGGATGAGGATCTCCGTAAGATCGCGGTCATGGCCGCAGACGCGCTGGCCGGCCTGATCGCCGAGCTGCCCGAGGGAACGGTGGTCACCGATCCCGCGATCACCGAGGGATATCGGCAGGATCGAGCCCTCGATCCGTCGGCCGGAAAGCCGGTCGCAGTGGTGCGGCCGCGGCGGACCGAAGAAGTTCAGACCGTGCTGCGGTGGGCCACCGCCAACCACGTTCCGGTGGTGACCCGCGGTATGGGCACCGGCCTGTCCGGCGGCGCGACCGCGGTGGACGGCGGGATCGTGTTGTCCACGGAAAAGATGCGCGACATCGTCGTCGATCCGGTCACCCGGACCGCGGTCTGCCAGCCCGGGCTGCTCAACGCCGAGGTCAAGAAGGCGGTCGCCGAACGCGGCCTGTGGTATCCGCCCGACCCGTCGTCGTACGAAATCTGCAGCATCGGCGGCAACATCGCGACCAACGCCGGCGGCCTGTGCTGCGTGAAATACGGCGTCACCACCGACTACGTCCTCGGCGTGCAGGTTGTGTTGGCCGACGGCACTGCGGTCCGGCTGGGCGGCCCCCGGCTCAAAGACGTTGCGGGACTGAGCCTGACCAAGTTGTTCGTCGGCAGCGAAGGCACGCTGGGCATCATCACCGAGGTGACGCTGCGGTTGGTGCCGCCACAGCAGCCGATGAGCACGGTGGTCGCCAACTTCGCCTCGATTGAAGCCGCCGCCAAGGCGGTGCTCGGGGTGACCTCGCGGCTGCGCCCGGCGATGCTGGAGTTCATGGACTCGGCCACCATCAACGCGGTCGAGGACAAGCTGCGGATGGGCCTGGACCGCGATGCGGCCGCGATGCTGGTCGGCACCTCCGACGAACGCGGCCAAGCGGGTAGCGACGACGCCGAGTTCATGGCCGCGACGTTTACCGAATTCGGTGCAACGGAAGTCTTTTCGACCGACGACCCAGATGAGGGCGAGGCGTTCGTCGCCGCCCGCCGGTTCGCCATCCCCGCGGTCGAGGAGAAGGGGCCGCTGCTGCTCGAAGACGTCGGTGTGCCCTTGCCGGCGCTGGCTGACCTGGTCGGTGGGATCGCTCGCATTGCTGAACAGCGCGACCTGATGATCGCGGTGATCGCGCACGCCGGCGACGGCAACACCCATCCGCTGATCGTGTACGACCCCGACGACGCCGCGATGAGTGAGCGGGCCCAGTTGGCCTACGGCGAGATCATGGATCTTGCAATGGATCTGGGCGGCACGATCACCGGCGAACACGGGGTCGGACGGCTCAAGCATCCCTGGCTC
>NZ_JBAPRN010000695.1:0-6424 GCF_049281135.1 Mycobacterium sp.
TGCCCCAGGGGTGTGGGCTACCGCCCTGCCCTTCCCGAGCCCGCTGCGCTACAGCCTGTCCTACATCGTCGACACCCCAGGGGGAACGATCCTGGTCGATGCCGGCTGGGACTCCGATGCGGGCTGGGACAAGTTCCTGGCCGGCCTGGCGAACGCCGGTAAGGCCATCGACGACGTCCGCGGTCTGGTCGTTACGCATGCGCACGCGGACCACTTCGGATTAGCTGCCCGACTGCGGACTGTGTCGGACGCCTGGATTGCGCTGCATCCAGCGGAGCGCCCGCAGATTGTCGAGAACGAAGCGGCAACAATGCGCCGCTTCGAAGACATGTACGAGTGGATGCAGCGGTGCGGCGCGCCACCAATGCAACTCGAAGCGTTGCGGAATGACCTGGACGAGGTGAGTCGGCGCTTCCCGGTTGTGGCACCAGATATTGATCTGGTCGCTTCCGCGCCCATCCCAGATACCCAAGGACAGCTGGTGGCAGTTCACACCGCCGGGCACACGCCAGGGTCCGTTTGCTTCCTCGACCGCGAACGTGGACTGCTCTTCACGGGCGATCATTTTTTGCCCCGCGTCAGCCCTAATGTGTCGAAGCGACCGACGTCGGATGTCGATCCTCTACGTGACTACCTTTCATCCCTGGCGACAGTCGACGAGATCGATGCGCAGGCGCCGGTCACCGCCCTCCCGGGCCACGAGTGGGCGTTCGGCGCAGTCGGCCGGCGCGTTTCAGAGTTGCGCACGCATCACGAGGCGCGGCTCGACGAGATAGCCCACGCGGTCTTGGATGGTCGTAGCACGGTGTGGGAGGTAGCGCAGGCGGTGCGGTG
This sequence comes from Mycobacterium sp., assembly GCF_049281135.1. GTDB lineage: Bacteria > Actinomycetota > Actinomycetes > Mycobacteriales > Mycobacteriaceae > Mycobacterium. Next base: position 835 of record NZ_JBAPRN010000695.1, read on the forward strand.
GTCCCGACCATTCACCGAGTTGTCAACGCTCGCCTTGCGCTCGGCCATTGGCGAGACCTACGCCCACCTTTACCGCCTCGAGGCAGCAGGAAGAATCCGCCCTGTTCGGGAAGAAGCCGAACGTGCCGCCCGGTGGAGGCGCACGTAAGAAGCAGTGAAGCTGAGGTGCACTCGACTAGCCATTCAGCTCAGATCGAAGTTGTAACAGTCAACATCTAGGAGCGCCCACGGCCCGGTCGAGCCTCCATTATCCCTCGGGCGATTCGCTGCGCTCAAGGATGGTTCAGTCCGCATGATCGAGGCGAGCTTGTGTTGTCACCTTGTCTGTGGGCCCCCTTCGCGCATCGTCGCGCTACGGGCTGCGCTGTCCTCTGTGGCGATCATGTCGAGTAGCGCCAGTTTGTCGTGCTCGGGTGTTCGGGGCGCGGCGAGGTAGGTGATCAGGTGTTGACCGGGGGCGCCGAGTAGCTGCATGACTTGGTAGTCCAGGGCGATGTCACCGGTGTCGGGGTGGTGGAAGGTCTTGTTGCCGCGGCTGTGGCCGCGTACGTCGTAGCGTTCCCACATGCGGCCGAACTCAGGGCTCTTGAGGACGAGTTCGCCTACGAGGTTCGCCAGGTCGGGGGCGTCGGGGTCGGTGCCGGCGAATGCGCGGAGGAAGCCGACCATCTCTCGGGCTTGGCGTGACCAGTCTGGGAACAGCTCGCGTGCGGCTGGGTGCAGGAAGACGTAGCGGGCGACGTTGCGGTGGCTGCCGGGCCAGCTTTCGAGTCCGGGGAGTAGACGCATCCCCCCGGGGTTGTGGGCCAGGATGTCGCCCGTACGACCGACGACATGGGCTGGGAACGGTCGCAGACTCTCCAGCAGCAGATGCACGGTCGGGCTGACAGTGCGACTGGTCGACGTCGGCGGCTTTGGTGTGAGACCGGCCGACCGCGCGACCAGGTCGCGCAGATAATCGTGTTCGGTCTCATTGAGCTTGAGGGCGCGCGCGATGTTGTCGATGACGGACCTGCTCGGTCTGGTTTCTTTGCCCTGTTCCAGACGGACGTAGTAGTCGACGCTGACGCCGGCAAGCGTGGACACCTCCTCGCGCCGCAGGCCGGGTGTTCGGCGCAGCCCGGTGCCGATCGGTAACCCGGTCTCGGCCGGTGTGATCTGCGCGCGACGTGCCCGTAGGAACCGGCCGAGTTCGCTGCCGCCGTCAGGTTTGGCCGTCATGACAATCAAGTCTGCCCTTCCCACCGGAGTCGGTCACCGTCGTGGGTAGCCCTGTCACTGCCATGAACAGCTGACCCTGCCGCGGGCCTGGGCTAGCGGGCACGCTTGAGAAGTCCGAACGCTACCGGATCTGAGGGATCACCGTGAAGCACACCAAGCTAGGAACACTTGACGTCGGACGGATCGGCCTGGGCGCGATGGGTATGTCGGCCGCCTACACCGGTTCTGGCACCAACGACGCCGAGTCGATACGCACCATTCACCGCGCGTTGGATCTCGGCGTCACGCTGATCGACACCGCGGAGATCTACGGCCCATACACCAACGAGGAACTGGTCGGGCGCGCGATCAAGGGCCGTCGCGACGAGGTCGTGCTCGCGACGAAGTTCGGGTTCATGTCACACCGTGATGGCGACCGGCCCGGGGTACTGGACAGTTCACCGGCGAACATCCGCATCGCGGTCGAAGGCTCGCTGGCCCGACTCGGCACCGACCACATCGACCTGTACTACCAGCATCGAGTGGACCGCAACACGCCGATCGAAGACACGATCGGCACGCTCGCGGAACTGGTGACCGAAGGAAAGGTGCTGCACCTCGGGTTGTCCGAGGCGTGGCTGGACACCATCCGCCGTGCCCACGCCGTCCATCCGATCACGGCGCTGCAATCGGAGTACTCGTTGTGGACCCGCGATCAGGAAGCTGAGGTGTTGCCATTGCTGCGCGAACTCGGCATCGGCTTCGTGCCCTATTCCCCGCTGGGCCACGGCTTCCTCACCGGCACGATCCGCTCGATTGATGACTTGGCCGACAACGACTGGCGACGTACCAACCCGCGGTTCACCGGCGACAACTTTCAAAGCAACTTGGCCATGGCCGACGAGGTCGACGCCATCGCCGCCGAATGCGGTGCCACGTCCGCTCAGGTCGCGCTGGCCTGGCTACTGAGCAAGGGCGAACATATCGTCCCTATCCCGGGCACCAAGCGAGTGTCCCGATTGCAGGAGAACGTCGCCGCCGACGAACTGGTACTAACGGCCCAGCAGCTACACCGACTCGACGCACTCACCCCCGCGGCCGGTGATCACCACAACGAGGCCCAAGCCCAGACTCTCGAACGCTGACCCGTCCCTGCCCTTCTTGCATCCCGTCAGGAGATACCAGCTATGAGCAACAAAGACGTCGTCGTCATCATCGGCGCCGGAGCCATCGGGCGAGCGATCGCTCGCCGACAGGGCGCCGGCCGAGCCGTGCTCGTTGCCGACTACAACGAGCACAACCTCCAGTCAGCCACCGCGGCGCTGGAAGCTGACGGGCACGCCGTCACCGCCGAGACCGTCGACGTGTCCTCCCGCGCCTCGGTCGAGGCACTGATCAAGACTGCCACCGGCCTCGGGAACGTCGTGCAGGTCGTCAACACAGCGGGTCTGTCCCCGGTGCAAGCGACGGCCGAGGCGATCTTGCGGGTCGACCTCTACGGCACCGCTCTGTTCCTCGAACAGTTCGGCACCATCATCGAGCCGGGCGGCGCAGGCCTAGTGATCTCCAGCATGGCCGGCTACATGCTGCCCAGGCTGGACCCCGAACACGACCGACTCCTCGCCCAGACTCCGACCGAAGACCTGCTCAATCTGCCCATGCTGAGCGCCGCCGCCGTCCCCGGATCAGGTGCCGCCTACGCCATGTCGAAACACGCCAACCACATACAGGTCGAGGCGGCAAGCCTGGCCTGGGGCAAACGAGGCGCCCGAGTCAACTCCATCAGCCCCGGCATCGTGCTCACCCCGTTGGCCCGCGATGAGATGTCAGGTCCCGGCGCAGCCGGCTACCAGGCCATGCTCGACAAGTCCCCAGCCCGACGCTCAGGCACCGTCGACGAAGTTGCCTCCGCCGCCGCCTACCTCCTGGGACCCGACGCCGGATTCATCACCGGCACCGACCTACGCATAGACGGCGGCGTGATCCCCGCCATCAAGGGCGGCCAGATCACAATCCAACTCAGTTGATGGGGCCGACTACCGCGCGCCACGCGCCTCTTCGCGGGCTTAGCGGAGGTCCGTGGAGGGCACAGCGGTGAGGCTCACCCAGTCACCGCGACGGCCAGGCCTCTCGCACCGTGCGCGCGACGTCCGCGATGCCGAGAAGCGACGATGACAAGTTGGCGCCGGCGGTACTCGGCGTGGAGTTGGCAGCTAACCGATGACCGACTTGTACTCGAGGAACTCTTCGATTCCGATACGGCCCCACTCTCGTCCGACACCTGACAACTTGAATCCACCGTGCGTACCGCGCTTGTCCAGCGGTGCACCGTTGATCCGAATGCGACCCACGCGCAGCCGTTGAGCGAGGGCGTGAGCATGACCCGTGTCGCCGGCCCAGATCGCGCCTGCCAGCCCGTATGGCGAGTCGTTGGCGATACTCAACGCTTCGTCCTCGTCACCAAACGGGATGATGACGAGCACCGGGCCGAAGATCTCCTCCTGAGCTATACGCATCGCGTTGTCGCCTGTGAACACCGTCGGCTGGATGAAGTAGCCGTGCTCGAGACCGGCAGGACGTTCAGTGCCACCAGTGAGCAGGCGTGCACCTTCTCCGAGGCCGATGTCGATGTAGTTGCGGACTCGCTTGTAAGCCTCGGCCGTTGCGACTGGACCGAGCGTCGTAGCCGGACCGAACGGATCGCCCAACACGTAGCTCCGTGCTTTAGCAACGGCGATCTCTTCGGCCTCGCGCAGGCGATCGTGGGGAACCAGAATCCGGGTGAGTCCACCGCAAACTTGCCCGGCGTTGCGGAAGCCGTCCTCGACACCAACCTCAACGGCACGAGCGAGGTCAGCGTCAGCAAGGATTATGTTTGCGGACTTTCCACCCAGTTCCAAGTGGACCCGCTTGATTGTTTCTGCGGCGACTTGCATCACTCGGCGACCGGCGCGGACCGAGCCTGTCAACGACACCATGTCGATGAGGGGATGCGCCGCGATCGGCTCTCCAACCTCGGGGCCCGTCCCGCTGACCATGTTGAGCACCCCGGCTGGCATCCCCGCCTCGACGGCAAGCTCGACGAACTTGTAGCCGGCCAAGGGCGCAACCTCGCTCGGCTTCAAAACGACAGTGCATCCAGCGGCGATCGCGGCGCCAGCCTTGCTGACGATTGAGCGCAACGGAGCGTTCCATGCGGTAATCGCACCGACGACTCCGGACGGTTCACGATGGATGGTCGTGTTCCCGATCTGCTCGGTCCAACTGATCTCAGCGAGGGAGTCGGCGATAATGCGCAGCTCGTCAACCGCGCCAGCCGTCTGAGTCGTTTTTGCTATCGACGCGGGATAACCGACCTCCGAGACGATCGTCTTGGTGATCTCTTCCGAGTTCTGTGACACCAGGTCGGCGAGCCTGGCGAAGACGCGCGCGCGTTCGGCCGGTGAGGTACGTGACCAGCTTGCGAAGGCGTCCGCCGCTGCCGAGGCCGCTTGGTCGACGTCGGCGCTGTTGCCGCGGGGGACCGTCGCAATGGTCTCCTCAGTCGCCGGATTCACAACCGGGATCGTGCCGTCCCCAGCAGACGGCACCCAGCTGCCGTTGACGAAGATGTCGCTGCGGTGCTCCACGCTCAGCTCCTTGCGATTGGGCCCAAGCGATCGTAGCTACGCTCAGCCATTCGTATATTCGCTCATTCTAGATTCGGACGGCCTGTAAGGGCAAGGAAATCCAACATGGAGCTTCGGGAATTCTGCGGTCAATGACGTCCGGAGGAGTCGATATCGGGACGACTGCACGGGTCGGCGTTGACACTCCGAGCCGCTCGGCATAGCCTTTGAGTCGGAATTAGGTACGCATGTGCGCATATACGTCCGTAGGAGTTTGAGTGGAAACCTCGCCTGATCTGGCTTTTGATATTGCGCGCTTCGCGGTATCACTGAGATACGAGGATCTTCCGTCGGACGTCGTCGCGGCCGTCAAGTCCAACATCTTGGACACGCTCTCGTGCGCGCTGGCAGGTTCCTCGGCCGAAGGCATCGCCGAGGTCGCTGATCTTGTCTACGGATGGGGTGGTACGCCGGAGGCATCCGTCTTTGTGTTGGGGGGCAAGGTACCCGCACATCACGCTGCCTGGCTGAACAGCGGGATGGCGCACGCACGCGACTACGACGACACCCACGACGCCGCAATACTGCACGCCGGCGTCTCGACGGTTCCTGCGGCGATCGCCGCGGCCCAACTCAGTGGTGACCACTCCGGCCAAGACCTGATCGTCGCCGTGGCAGCCGGTCTCGAAGTCATGTGCCGTCTGGGAGTTGCCGTCGAGGTCGACATCATTGAGACCGGCTTCATCTACAGCTCGCTGCTCGCCTATTTCTCGGCAACGGTC
>NZ_JBAPRN010000696.1:0-3409 GCF_049281135.1 Mycobacterium sp.
GACTTCGCGTGATGAACATCATGATCAAGAAGATCAGCACGAAGGCAGCGATTGCCGCGATCAGCAGATCCGATGCGGCGAATCCCTTGATGTCCTTGTCGGTGGCTCCCGAACCACCGATATAGACGCGAGCGCCCGCCAGCGACGTCTCTTTGAGGATCGTTTTTATTGCCTCGGGGAACATTTCGACATGTTCGACCCCTTCGGGGCCCATCGCGTCACCCTCGTGGGTGACGATGAAGCGGGCTGCCTTACCGTCCGGCGACATCATCAATTTCTCGCCGGTTTTGACGTCTGCATTGTCGAAACCCTCGTGCGGTATATAGAAGAAGTCATCGCTACGGGATTTGTCCCAGTCGTTCCCGACGTTGATCGAGTCATCGAATGTCTGCTCGGTCGCAAGGGACTGCAGGTCTGCGGATCCGTAACTATTGACCAATTTCGCCTTCAGCGCCTCGGTATCGTCGGCCGTGGCCTTCAGCTCGGCAATGATCTTGGGAAAGGTCTCGTCCACCACCGCGAGAGAAATCCTGGCGTACTTGATGTCTTCGGCCAGATGGTCGATCTGATCGATGGTCGCGAACACCGATCTGAACGTCCAGCAAATGGGAATGTCGAAACAGTGCTTCTCCCAGAAGAAATAGCTTTTGATCGGACGGAAGAAATCGTCGAGATTCGAGACATCGTCGTTGATCTCGTTGCTGACACGCTCCAGATCTTCGATGGTCAGAACCGTGTTATGCAGTTCATCGGAGACCCTTTGGAAAAAGGTGATCTCTTTGCGTAGCACCGCGACTGAGTCTTCCTGGATCTGTGCCTGCTGGTCGGTGTTGGTGTTCTGCTCCCTGTTGAAGGGCAGCTGTTGACCGTTGCCGCTGCCCTGAGTAGTGAACAAGTAGGGAATGCTGGCGTGTTCGAGCGGTCGGCCCAAGGGTCTGGTCATGCCTTGGACCATCGCCACACCATGCAGGCGGATCAGAGCTCGAGCGACCCGGTCCAGCGAGATGAAGTCGGCCGAGTTGCGCATATCGTGGTCGGTTTCCACCATCAGCATTTCGGAGAACAATTTGCTCTTGGGAAAATGTCGGTCGGCGGCTTGGAAACCCAGATTCGCCTTCGAATTGTGCGGTTGGTACTGCCGGTCGTCGTAGTTCTGCCGGTAGGTCGGCACGAAGACCGCCCCGATCATGACGATGGCCGAACTGGCGACCAGGATCGGCACCGGCCAGCGCACCACGCTCGCGCCGATCCGTCGATACACGTGCGCCTTGGCGGCCTGTCGCGGATCGAACATCCCGAACAGGCTGCCCACCGTCAACATCGCGGGACCGAGGGTCAGCGCTGCGGCGATGGTGAACAGCATGGTGATCGCGACAGCGGGACCCATGGTGTGGAAGTAGTTCAGGCGCGCAAACGTCAGGCAGTAACACGCGCCGGCGATCGTCAGCCCGGACCCGAGGATGATCGGCGTGACGTTCTTGTAGGCAATGTAGAAGCTGTCTTCTCGGCTCTCTCCGGCTTGCCGCGCCTCGTGATAGCGCCCCATCAGGAAGATGCCGTAGTCCGTCCCGGCTCCCAAGGTCAGTGCGATGACGATGTTCACTGCGAACGAGGACAACTCGAGCCATCCGTGATGCCCGAGGAATGAGATGAGACCTTTGGCGAACAGCATTTCGATGAGGACGCCGAGCAAAACGGGCAGCAGCGTGGGTGGTGAGCGATAGACAAACATCAACATCACCAGGATGAGGATGATCGTGATGATCGTGACGTTGTTCAAGCTCGAGTTGGCGATGCTCAACGTATCCGAGGCCAGTGGCGCCGCACCGCTCACAAAAGCCTTCAGTCCCGACGGTGGTGGGTCCTTGGCGATCATGTCGCGGACCGCATTCACCGAGTCATTGGCTTCCATCTGGCCGATATCGCCGGCCAGACGCAGCAGCGTGTAGGTGCACTTGCCGTCCACACTTTGCGCGCCGGCCGCCGTGAACGGTTGGCCCCAGAGGTCCATCACGTACTGCACGTGCTTGCTGTCGCGCTTGAATCGCTTCATCAAATCGTCGTAGTACGCATGATCCTGGTCGCCGAGTTGCCGGTTTTGCGCCTCGAACACCACCATGGTCAGGTTCGTCGAATTGGATTCCTGAAACTTTTCGCCGATGTGCAGCAGAGCCCGCTGCGACGGCGCATAGTGCGGGACCATCGGGCCGGCGAGTTCTTCTGCGACGTCCTCCACCTTGGGCGTGAACGCAGTCATCGTCACCGCAGAAAAACCCCAGAAGAAGATGAGTGGTAACGCGAATCTCCGCACCATCCTGGCAAGGAACGGGCGTTTGACCTGTGGTTCATCCAGTCGGTGTTCGCTCACGCGGACTTCACCCTGCACTCGACGTCAGCGTCCGGATGATTATCCGAAGCCTCGGGGACGCCGGACTCCGGAGGTGGCGGCACGCCATCCACCAACATGCGGCAGCGCAGCGGACCGCCGTGGACATGCACTGAAATGGCGCCGGACGCCACTGTCAGTGTGGTGGTCTCGTCGTGAGTCCAAGGCTCCTTCGTAAAGATGACATCGACCGGATGCGGATGCCCTTCGATGTCGACGTAGACGATCTTCCCGGCCTTCCCGACGGGGCCGTACACCTCATAGGTGAGCCGTTTGAGATAGAAATTTTCAGGCGCCTGGGGCCCGTTGACAGTGATGACGGGCTCGGGTTCGGAGAATTGATGCACCTTGTACATGGCTACCAAGCCCACGCTCACTGCGACAACGGCAACTAGCGGCATCCAGATCCGCGCTAGGACAGTCCTCCCCGTTGAACGAGGGCTCACTCGATCACCTCTCGGAACGCGTTCCCCGGCCGTCGTGCTTCGATCCGACCCCACCGTCGGCTCAATATATCAACCAGGTTGATATTCGGCGGATAGGACGCTACCAGGTACTGAACGGACACGGCTACAACTTGCGAAACGGTATCACCCGCCAACGCACTCGGCAGCGCGGACCCTCGGACCTCAGGCCGTCACTTGCGCAGTCCGCAGACGACCCTTGAGCCGCCTCGCGCGCAGCAGCTGAATCGCGAGGTTTGTCGAGGTCAACATAGGAATCACCCCAATGAAATGCCGCTCGGACGGGGTGGCTCCCTGGAGGTATTCCAGACACGCGAAGACGTAGTAGGTCGACATCGCGAACAAGGTAAGGGGGATGCAGAAGGCCATGGGATTGCCGCGGATGGCGACAATACGCTGCGCGTACTCGAACTCTTCTGGTGTCATGGTTTCGCGTTTGCGCAACTTCTTGATGACTCGCGGCGCGGCCCCGATTTCCTCGCTGAACGGCAGCTTGGGTTCCGCCTCCAACCGCCGCGCGTAGACAGTACCGATCACCAACAGCAGAATTGTCACCGCC
>NZ_JBAPRN010000697.1:0-2192 GCF_049281135.1 Mycobacterium sp.
GTGGGAGTCAATGTCGATGACGACCGTGCCGTAGACATGCCCGCGGCGTAAGGCGAAATCATCAACGCCGACCGCCGTGACGTCGGTCGGTATCCGCTCCGGGAGCGCGCGAACCATCCGCAGTAACGTCATCCGGCTGACCGGCGCCGCCAGCCGGTGCGCCAACCGAGCGCCGGCCCGGCCCGCAAGCGCCACCGCGATCGCCTCCAGCATCCGATGCAGCAGCTCGCTGCGCCGTCCGTACCGGATCGTCAGGTCCTCGACCTGCTCAACGAACGTCGTGCGGGCACAGGTCGTTCGGGCACACCTAAAGCGCCGCACCCGCAGCCGGATCCGGACCGGCTGCCCACCGACCGCGGCATCGGCCAACACCCGTTCGTAGCGGCTGTGCACCCGGCCAGACTGCGCACCGCAGCCCGGACAGGCCGCGCTGCTTCCGCGCGCCCGCGCGCCGATCTCGACCACGCCGTCTACCCGGTCGATCCGGTCAATCACCGCGCCGGCCAGGTGCGGCAACACGACACGACAACACGCAAGATCACATGGCCCTCATCATCGAGCCGACCACGTCAGTCTCAACGGCAACACGCGCAACACCAGCATCACGGAATGTGCCCAGTGACACGCTATTGAGGTCCGGTGGGTTCGCTCCACGGAAATGTTGCCCTCGATGGCTACTGGCACTAGTGCGGCTCACCGGACGTGTAGTGGACCGACCGGCGTGGCTTGAGAGAAGCGTGGCGTCACGCCCTGACTGGGATGTGCCCGCCGGCCGGTCCGTGCCCTCCAACTGTGAAGGAGACACAGTCCATGATCACCCTGGGCATCGACGCGCACAAGCGCAGCCACACCATCGTCGCCGTCGACGAGCACGGCAAGCAGCTGGCGGCCAAGACGATCGCGACGAGCACGAAGGACCATCTGGGTCTGCTGCGGTGGGCGCAGAGCCTGCACGAGGACGGACAGCGTCAGTGGGCGGTGGAGGACTGTCGCCATCTATCGCGACGCCTGGAACGGGACCTACTCGCGGCCGGACAGGCGATAGTGCGGGTGCCACCGAAGTTGATGGCCCACGTGCGCGACTCGGCTGGCACCTACGGCAAGTCCGACCCAATCGATGCCCTCGCCGTGGCCCGGGCCGCGTTACGGGAACCGGACCTCCCCATCGCGCGTCTGGACGGGCCCGAGCGGGAGGTGCGGTTACTCGTTGATCACCGAGAATCCCTCGTCAATGAAAGGACTCGGATGATCAACCGGCTGCGCTGGCACCTGCACGAACTCGACCCGTCCTGGGAACCAGGCCCCCGGTGCCTGGACCGCGCCAGCGCCTACGACCAAGTCCAGCAGCGCATCACCGAGCACGACGGCCTGGTCGCCCGCCTGGCCCGAACACTGATCGAGCATGCCCGTCAGCTCACCGAACAGATCAACGACCTCGAAGCTGAGATCACAACGTTGATCACCGCGCTCACCCCCTCGCTGCTCGCGGTCCCGGGCTGCGGTGCACTAACCGCAGCCAAGATCCTCGGCGAGACCGCCGGCATCGACCGGTTCACCTCCCGCCACGCCTACGCCCGCCACAACGGCACAGCACCGTTGCCGGTCTGGTCCTCCAACAACGCCCGACACCGACTCAGCCGAACCGGCAACCGGCAGCTGAACGCCGCCCTACACCGCATGGCACTGAGCCAAGCCCACTGGCATCCCGACGCGAAGAAGATGATGGCCCGGAGAAGGGCCAGCGGCGACAGCGGCATCGAAGCCCTCCGAATCCTGAAACGCCGACTCTCCGACGTCGTCTTCGTAGCCCTACAAACGGACCTCAGCCACAGCAACCCACCATCAAATTGACAGAGAAGCTAGTGCCAGAACCACTTTCAACGAGCAGCAGTGGTCACTTTCAGATGAGCGGCGTCAGCAGGAGTGCGGTTCCTGTTCACACATTCAGCGCTACTTTGACTTCCTACAACATCCGGTCGGTCTTCGCACGCGTAAGTTGTCGACATTCACGTTGATACCCGGCATTCCGTAGATCGTCACTAACCTAATCAGGCGACAAATCATCCTTCGCGCAGGACAGCGCTGCCATGACAACGCACACTCTATGCCGCATACCGTGCACGTCCACGCCGCTAAGCCTGGAAGCGTGGACCGATTGCCTGTTCGGCGGTGATCGCGGCGTGGTGATGAAC
>NZ_JBAPRN010000698.1:0-8685 GCF_049281135.1 Mycobacterium sp.
ACAACCCTCTGCGATACAGAGTTGTCGCCACAAACAGTGACCAACGAGATGAACTCGACCACGATCAATGCGAGGATCCGCCGCGCAACGCCGCGCGCCCGGTCCGCCGACATAGCTCCGGGATGAGGTGATGAACGTGTTGACCGCACGCGAACAGCGCGAACTCGATCAGGCGAATGCGTCCGGGCGCAGACCCGTCGTTTTCGTGCACGGACTATGGATGTTGGCGTCAAGCTGGCAGCCGTGGCGTGAGCTGTTTGAATCGCATGGATACGCGACGGTGGCGCCGGACTGGCCCGACGACCCCGAGACGGTCGAGCAGGGCCGGGCGCACCCCGAGGTCTTCGCCGGCAAGACGGTGCGTCAAGTCACCGACCATATGGCCGAGGCCATCGCGCAGCTCAATCAGCAGCCGGCCGTCGTGGGGCACTCGTTCGGCGGACTGATCACCCAACAACTCGCCGGCCGCGGTTTGGCGACGGCATCGGTGGCCATCGACTCCGCACCCTTTCGAGGTGTCCTGCCGTTACCGCTGTCGGCCCTGCGCTCCGCGTGGCCGGTCATCGGCAACCCGCTGAATTATCGACGATCGGTCACGCTGACCTACCGGCAATTCCGGTATTCCTTCGGCAACGCGATCAGCGACGCCGAATGCCAGCAGCACTACGCGGCCCTGCCCGTAGCAGGCTCGGGCATTCCGCTGTTTCAGGCGGCCATCGCCAACTTCAATCCGGCGACCCAGATCACGGCCGACACCCGCAACCCCAAGCGTGGGCCCATGCTCATCCTCAGCGGGGAAAAAGACCATATCGCGCCCGCAGCGATCGCCACCGCGTCGTTTAAGAAGCAGCGCCGCAACAGTTCTCCCACCGAGTTCGTTGAGATGCCCAACCGCGGCCACTCGCTGGTCTTCGACAGCGGCTGGCACGAGGTCGCCGATCGCGCCCTGGACTTCCTGAAACAACACCTACGCTGATTTGCGATGTGCGTCGTACCCTTAGCAACGGATTAGCGATCCTTAGATCCTGACAGTCCCTGGTATTGCCTATTTCTCATTGTGCGACAACCGGATTGACTATCCCGACCCGCCAGCGCCGAGCTGTCCCAACTCGGGATGACACTGGGCGCTATGAGGTGCTACTCAATCGGGTCCAGTTTCGTACACGGGTGCAAGTGGATGACCGACTATCTGCGACGGCCACAAGAACTATTAAAGGTGATGGCTAAGACCCTAGGTCATGTATGCGATGACCTCACACCCGAAACCGTGCCACTCAAGTCGATCCCTTCCTGCAACGAGCGGAGGACGCTTTCACGCTCTTCAGCTTTGAGTCAACTTGTGAGACACGGTGGCCTGGCAGTTCACTCCTTACAAGTGATTCTGGTGGGCCTGTCTCATTTACTTTAATTTCGAGACACTTGTTCGCGGCTACCACGTCGGGCCGCCTGTCTCGTCGTCCGCTGAATCGTGCTCAACGACCCGAGCAGCATGCTCGCTCAAGCTGCGATAAAAATCCGCAACCAGGGTTCCTTGCGGAAAACTGGCGGCTATTGCCGCGCCGTCGTCTCGAATACGAACATCCTGAGCGTATGGTTCGCCAGGCCGACCCCAGCGCTCCCCGGTGATGGCGCTCACATCAAGATGCTGTTGCATCATCGCGGCGGTGCTTGGCCCGAGCCGTGCTGAGGCGGCGAGTAAGTCCGCTACAAAATTAACGTGGTTGAACACCAGATCACTGGGAGCCGCCGCCAAGACCTTTGCGACGGTTTGGGCGTCAGTTGCGCTGCCGGCCCGGACTGTCTCAAGAAGGAGCGACAAAACGGGTTCATCAAAAGGGCCGGCTGCCGCCGCGAAGAGCTCTCGCCCCATGTGCTCTCGCTGCCAGGACTGGCCCTGTCCAATCCATTCCAGCAGTTCGCTCAGGGAAGCTAGAAAGTCTGGGTGTTGCCGTACAGCAAGGGGTTCGCGCCACGAGTGCGGGACGGGGCTGAAAGCTCCTAAGCGCTCCATGCTTTCGCCAGGCTAATTCGGCGTCTCGGCTGATAGAGACGGATCGCCTCACGGGCGTGCTGTCCGACATTGCCGTCTCTTCGAAGAAATAGGAGATCCTGCACAAGGCTTTTTGGCATTGGATGGTTCAGGGCGGTCCCGAGGGCGCGCCAGAGAAACAATTCCTTATCAGAAGCTTCCGCCGCCGAATCGTTGGATACAGACACGGTTGCTCGGGCCGGATCGTCCCCGTCCAGTCTCAGACCCTATAGAACGTGCTCGCGACCGCTCCTCGGAGGTCTGCGGATACCGTGTCGTCGTCTAGCGTCTTCAATGCCGCGATCGGCAGATCGTGATGGGACTGGTCATCGCCTCCAGCGGCGGTGTCGATTGCTTGGGCAATCGCCTCTACGTCAGCGGTGCCGAGCTCGGACAGGGTCGGGTCATGGTCTCCGGGCACGGGCTAGAAGTCTTCCGCTGAGCGGCGGCTCTATTGCGCACGACACGCTTAAAGCGGACCGGGTCGCACCGGGCCGTTGTCGACCGCCAGGGCGATAGGCGGTTCGACATCACGCGATGCGTTCGATCGATTCCAGCCGCTTCGCGAGGTGCTCACGCGCAATCTCGGCGTCGTAGTGAGCCTGCATGTTGATCCAGAACATGTCGCTCAGTCCTAGTGCGCGCGACAGCCTCAGTGCAGTATCTGCGGTGATTCCCCTTTTCCCGTGGACGATCTCGTTAATGCGCCGCGCGGGCACGTCGATCGCCTTGGCGATCCGGTACTGCGAGATGCCCATCGGCTCGAGAAACTCGGTGAGAAGAATCTCGCCCGGGTGTGTAGGTGCGAAATCGGCCATGGTGCTCTCCTTTCTAGTGGTAGTCGACGAGCTCGACGTTTCTGGCACCGGCGGTGCTCCAGGTGAAGCAGATCCGCCACTGGTCGTTTACGCGAATGCTGTACTGGCCGGCGCGACTGCCGCTGAGCTTTTCTAGGCGGTTACCGGGTGGGACACGAAGGTCGTTGATGCTCTCGGCGGCGTTGATGAGAACGAGCTTGTTGTGTGCGAGCCGGCTGAGTTCCGGGCTGAGTCTCTTGATGTAGCGGCGCTGCCAGATCGCCTCAGTGTCCTTGTCCCGGAACGAGCGGATCACTCACCAATAGTAACGCTATCCGTTATTAACGTAAAGCGTTACTAACGGTAGGCTCCGGAAGATTGTGCACGAAGTAGTCGCCGGGGCGAATTACAGTGGTGGAACAGCACTCACCACGAGGGGATCCTATGAACCAGCTACACTCCCCAGGCCCAAGCGAGCATAACCCCTTCTCCGGAAAGCCCGTCAACGGCAGATTGCTTCTGACTATTTCGGAAGCTGCTGCAGCGCTGCGAATTTCGCGCTCATCAATCTACCGGCTGTTCGATTCCGGCGAGCTCGCCTGGGTCCAGATTGGGGCTTCTCGGCGGGTCACATCCGCTGAGATTCACCGCTTCATCGCAGCACACACCGAAGCTGCGTCGTAACGCCCAACTGAAATGGCCGAACGCCGCAAGCTTCCGCCTCAGATCCGACGCGTCGAGTTAACCAGCCGCGTCGGCAGCAAGGCTGTCGTGCGTTATCAGTTGACCGTCGACACGGGAACCGCTGACGGAAAGCGCAAACAACTGCGCCGCCGCTATCGGACCGAGAAGGAAGCCCGGAAGGCGCTGGCGGAGATCCAGGGGCAAGTTAATTCCGGCACCTACGTGCAGCCATCCACGCTTACGGTGGAGCACGCTTGCGCGGATTGGCTCAAGTCTCGCCACAAGATCCGCCCCACTACAGCCGCGGGTTATGAGTATGTCCTGCAGCCTGTTCGCAGCGAGCTCGGTGATCTGGCCGTTCAAGATCTGACCCGCCGACACATCGACGAACTGATCGTGAAGCTGCGCGCCGGCAGCTTGGAGCGGCCCGGCGGCCGGCCGCGCAAGGCGTGGAGCGCGCGGTCGTGCAACTACATGCTCGGAGCGCTATCGCAGGTCCTCGCGCAGCTGGTCGCCGAGGGCCGCTTGGCGAGAAATGTTGCAGGACTCGTCGATCGCGTACCGGGCAAGGCCAGAAAATTCGAGACATTCACCGCCGATCAGGTGCGCACAGTCCTCAGCGGCATCGCGAAGGACCGCAACCGGCATGCCTGGCACCTCGCTCTCGCGGGCTTACGGCGCGGTGAAATCGCGGGCCTGCGTTGGGATGACGTCGATCTCGGCCAGCGAACAGTGCGGATCGGCAAGACCCGCGTCGACGTTGGCGGTCGCGCACTCGACCAAGACGACCCCAAGACAGCGTCAGCAGGGCGAGTGCTCCCGCTACCTGATGCGCTGCTCGGCGAGCTCACCGCGGCGAAAGCGAGCCAAGCAGCGGAAAGGCTGTCTCTCGGAGAGGCCTACGCGGGCCTGGACTATGTGGTCTGTAACGAGGCCGGCGAGCCGTACCACCCCTCGACGCTATCCACCATGTGGCAAGCGGCCATCAAGAACCTCGTAGTGCCGCAGGTGCGGCTGCACGACGCCCGGCATACCTGCGCAACACTCATGCACTTGCAAGGCGTGCCCATCGCGTTGGTCGCGGCCTGGCTGGGCCACGCCGACGTCTCGTTCACACTACGGACCTACGTGCACGCGCAGCCCGAGGCACTCGAAATTGCGGCGCGCAGCTTTGCTCCGCCGACATCAAGCGCCAGCGAGTGACGCCTTCGCACACTCGTGCGGTGACATCAACCGGTTAGTTGTGACAATCTGTGACAATTTCCGACGCTGTCGAACGTATGTGCAGTGGAGGAAAAAGGAAAGGACCAGATCAGACAGCATTTCTATGGTCGGGCTGACAGGATTTGAACCTGCGACCACTTGACCCCCAGGCTTAACGGCGGTATGCGTAGGTGTCCGCTGGTGTGTTCTTTCTGCTCTGTGGCGCAACAGTTTTGAGCGTATTCGTACGGCTGCGAACAGGTGCGGAAAAGTACGGTCAAATCGGCTCAAAGGCGGTATGAAAGGCGGTACGGATCGCAGAGTCCGGCGCGGCCGCGGGAGATCCGGTCGGATCGCTGCGAGGTCGTGCCGCCACCGTGCGCGCTGGCCGCGGCCCCTACTGCGTTAATTCGGTCGGCGTCGCCCGGGCGCTCGACGTCGCCGCGACCGTGCTGGACCTGATGTGAGCGGCCTCCGCAACTCCGGCACGGGCATGTCGAAAGCCAGCGTCGTGGTCGACCGCAGATAGCGTTAGGGCCGTGGCGGGCTCCGACGACACCCCAGGTGCCGAGGCGCTGGTTCCTCGGGCGCCATCGGCGGCCGACTTAGAGCCAGGAACCCTCGGCTGGCGCGCATGGGTGGCAGCTTGTGCGCACTCGTTCTTCAAGACGCCGCAGACCTCGGAAGTTGCTGCGGCGATCGGCAAGACCGTCGACCCAACGATCATCGAACCGTGGTCGGTCGCCGACTACTCGAACTATCTCCGCACGCGCGGTTTGCGCGACGCTGGCAATATGGCCGCGTTGAACCGGATTATTGATGCACTTGAGCGCGTCGGTTTTCTATTACCCTGCGGCCCGGCACCCAACTTGCCACACTTCATGGCCCAGCGATATATGACGCAGGGAGGCGCATCTCCCGGACAGGTCGGCGGGAACCTCTGGCTTTCAGAGATTTTCGGCGCGGAGCTAATCATTCCGAGCTACAACGTTGTCACTGTCCAAATTGCAGGAACTGATGTCGCCGGAAAGCCCTGCTGGGGTACGGGTTTGGTCCTCGACCACACGCATGTCGTAACCAACAAACACGTCGTCGCGGCGATGGCGCCGGGCGCCTCCCCCAGCATCACGCCGCCGAGCGGGGAGGAAGGCGGCGAGAGCGTCGACTGCGAGCTCGTCGTTCACCCGCATCGAGAACTCGACGTCGCCTTGGTCGAAATCCGGGCGCCTGAAGGGCGGGGTTTGCCGAGATTAGCTGGGATGGCGTTTCGCGATCCGGCCTGGGCCGATGAGGTCTTCCTGTTCGGCTATCCCCATGTGCCGATGATTGCGGGGATGGCGGTCACCGTGCAGCGCGGTGAGGTCGTGAATCCGACCTTGGAAACCCCGGCTGGCGGTGGGCTGCCGCGGCAAAAGACGTTTCTCTATTCGGCGATCGCTCGCCCGGGCAATAGCGGCGGCCCAATCGTCGCGCATGATGGCCGGGTCATCGGCCTAGTGGTCGAGGACAGTTCGCCGACGACTCGAGCCAGCGCCGCAGACTACGAACCGCCGCCGCCAGCTACGCCCGAGGGGCGCATCGACCACCTGGAACGCGAGGTCGAGGAATTGACGGCGAAGGTCCGCGCCCCCTCGTTTTATCGCGGCATCCCTTCGAGTGAAATTATTCGCGCTTTGAGCGATTTGGGGTTCGGCGGACTTGCGTCGATCGACGGGCCTCAACCGTAGCGAGATGTGGGCCGATCCGGGCCTGCGGCGATCGAGTTGACGGCGGACCAACCGCCGAGCCGTCTAGATTGCCTGGCGCGCAGGGTTAGTCGGGAAAGTCGCCCGGACGTTCTGTGTAGAGCAACGAACCGTCTTCGCGGGTGGTCGCAATTGTGAGGCCCTGGTTGTCAAATTTCTCTCTTATGGCGTCACCAACGTGATGAGAGGCGATCAGTGCAAACTCATCGGCGGCATCGGCCTCAGACACGTCCTCGACCTTCGCCCATGTAGCAAGGTCGACGTCATGCACCGTCACCGTGAAAGTCACTTTTTGATCGCTCATAGCGGCCGAGTGTTGCATCTTCTCCTGACAGCATCGACTCCGACCCCAGAAATGAGAGTTCCCACCGAACAAGGTCGATTGCCGCAATGACGGCCTGGTCGTCTGGGTTGAGTCCGTCAGCCCTTAGGGGCTGACGTTTACATCGTCCATGTCAATTGGGACGCTGGACGCTCCCAGAGTGCCTGTATGGCGTGCTCGACCCCGACTAATTCCGGCGGTCGCCGCACGCGGCCTCGTCGTGATCGCCCGCGATAAGAAACTCCGAAAGCGAAACAGTCGAGGTTCGAGCGTTATGGGACAGCGGATTACGGGTGTTCTGCATCGGCGGAAAGCGTGACCTGTCGACCTGGGATTGGCTCGGTCGGGTGATGAAGCACTGGACGCGTAGGGAGGAACTCGTTGAGCAACGCGGGCCTTGACCGTAGATCTACGTGCTCAACGAGAACTCCCTCGACGAGTTCGTGCCCGAATGGGCCGTCGGCAAACAGCACACGCGAGCCGCCAACCGAAAGTATCGCCCAGGCGCTCAACGTGAGCGCCGAATCGCCGGTCGACGGTTCCACCCAAAGTGCTGGTGCCGCGGCAATTAGAGTGACCGGCGTGGCGAACGAGCGAATCACTGAGGACATGGTCGACAAGATGCTCCACGGACTCGGCTTCTACGACAATCCCGACGAGGTCACGGTCGAAAAGCAGCAGAGCGAAGTCGAAGCGATCCGAGCGGCGCTGGCCAAGGCAAGCAAGACCGGTAAAGGCGGAGCAGGCTACCCCGAGTTCATCATCACCTCGCTGGACACCCCAGACATGGTCGTGGTTGTTGAGTGCAAGGCAGAAGTGTCAAAGCATCGAAGTAAGGAGCTGGACAAGCCAGCCGAGTTCGCGCTCGACGGTGCCGTCCACTACGCAAAGGCGTTGTCGCCGAACTACACCGTCATTGGCGTGGCCGTGTCGGGCAAGCCAGCGTCAAACAAGTGGACCATTTTCTTAATGAATAAGGGCACGACGGAAATTCGCGACCTGGTGTCGCCGACCGGCGCACAGATCAAAGAGCTTGTGCCGATGGCCGACCTCATCCGCGCTGCATCCTTCGATCCCGCCGTGCAGCACCAACGCGTCAGCGACTTGATCGGTTTCAGTCAGGAACTTCATGAGTTCATGCGGGACGAGGCCGAGCTTGAGGAGAAGGAGAAGCCGCTCGCGGTCGCGGGATCGCTGATTGCGCTGCGCAACAAGGTCTTCCGTACGACCTACGATGCGTACCCGGCAAAAGACTTGCCCGCCTTTTGGATGCAAACAATCAATGCGGAGGTCACGGCTGCGGATTTGCCGGTAGAGAAAATCGAGACAATGACCCAGCCGTTTACCAACATCGAGGTACATCCCGAGCTTCGCAAGGCGAAGAAGGGTTACCCGAAGGGCCTGCTAAACGAAATCGTAACAATGCTTGCGGACCGCGTGCTGCCGTTCCTTACCGTGTACCACGATTTCGACGTCGTGGGTCAGTTCTACGGAGAGTTCCTGCGGTACAGCGGTGGCGACGGTAAGGGGCTTGGGATCGTCCTTACTCCTCGACACGTGACCGAGCTATTCGCGCTGCTCGCAAACGTAAACAAGGACTCGGTCGTTGTAGATATCTGCGCCGGAACCGGTGGATTTCTCATCAGTGCGATGTCGCGCATGATCAGCACAGCAACCACGGAGAAAGAGATTGCCGACATCCAATCAAAGGGATTGATCGGCGTCGAGCAACAGGCCACGATGTACGCGCTCGCGGCGTCAAACATGATCCTCCGCGGAGACGGACGGGCGAACCTCCATCAAGGGTCGTGTTTCGACTCCGGCATCATCGCGAAGGTCAAGGAGTACAAGCCGAATATCGGCTTGCTCAATCCGCCGTTCTCGAAGTCGAAAGAAGACTTACAC
>NZ_JBAPRN010000699.1:0-5530 GCF_049281135.1 Mycobacterium sp.
CAGCAGCACCGATCCGGGTGCCCGCCGGGACGACCGCGGCGGCCGCCGTGCGCGAAGCGGGTCTCCCGGGGCGCGGCGCCCCCGACGCGATCGTGGTGGTGCGTGACGCCGACGGCAAGTTGCGCGACCTGAGCTGGATTCCCGACGCCGACGCCGATGTCGTCCCGGTAGCGGCTGACACCGACGACGGGCGCAGCGTCATTCGGCACTCGGCCGCGCACGTGTTGGCCCAAGCCGTCCAGGATCTGTTTCCGGCAGCCAAACTCGGCATCGGGCCGCCGATCACCGACGGCTTCTACTACGACTTCGACGTCGCCGACCCGTTCACGCCCGAAGACCTGGACAAGCTGGAAAAGCGCATGCGCCAGATCGTCAAAGAGGGGCAGCTGTTCGACCGGCGCGTCTACGAGTCGAAGGATCAGGCCCGCGGCGAGCTGGCCGGCGAACCTTACAAACTCGAGCTCGTCGACGACAAATCCGGCGATCCCGATGTCATGGAGGTCGGCGGCGACGAGCTGACCGCCTACGACAACCTGAATCCCCGTACCCGCGAACGGGTTTGGGGTGACCTGTGCCGCGGCCCGCACATCCCCACCACCAAACACATCCCGGCCTTCAAGCTCACTCGCAGTTCGGCCGCCTACTGGCGGGGCGACCAGAGCAACGCCAGCTTGCAGCGCATCTACGGAACCGCGTGGGAATCGCAGGAGGCGCTGGACCGTCACCTGGAGTTGCTCGAAGAAGCCCAGCGTCGCGATCACCGCAAGCTCGGCGTCGAGCTGGACCTGTTCAGCTTTCCCGACGAAATCGGTTCGGGCCTGGCGGTTTTCCACCCCAAGGGTGGCGTCGTGCGCAGCGAGCTGGAGGACTATTCGCGGCGCAAGCACGCCGAGGCCGGATACCAGTTCGTCAACACCCCGCACATCACCAAGGAGCAGCTCTACATCACCTCGGGCCACCTCGAGTGGTACGCCGAGGGCATGTTCCCGCCGATGCACATGGATGCGGAGTTCAACGAGGACGGCACCATTCGCAAGCCGGGGCAGGACTACTACCTCAAGCCGATGAACTGCCCGATGCATCACCTGATCTACCGGTCGCGCGGTCGCTCCTACCGTGAACTTCCGTTGCGGCTGTTCGAGTTCGGCACCGTGTACCGCTACGAGAAGTCCGGCGTGGTGCACGGCCTGACCCGAGTGCGCGGCATGACGCAGGACGACGCGCACATCTACTGCACGCGCGAGCAGATGCGCGACGAACTGGCGTCGCTGTTGCGGTTCGTGCTGGATCTGCTGGCCGACTACGGCCTCAACGACTTCTACCTCGAGTTGTCCACCAAGGATCCGGAGAAGTACGTCGGCTCCGACGAGGTGTGGGACGATGCGACCGCGATTCTGAGCGAGGTCGCCGAGGGCTCGGGCCTGCATCTGGTTCCCGACCCCGGCGGCGCGGCGTTCTACGGCCCGAAAATCTCGGTGCAGGTCAAGGATGCACTGGGTCGCAGCTGGCAGATGTCGACCATTCAGCTCGACTTCAACATGCCCGACCGGTTCGACCTCGAGTACACGGCCGCCGATGGTTCGCGGCAGCGTCCGGTGCTGATCCACCGCGCGCTGTTCGGTTCGATCGAACGCTTCTTCGGCATCCTCACCGAGCACTACGCGGGAGCGTTCCCGGCCTGGCTGGCCCCGGTTCAGGTGGTCGGCATTCCGGTGGCCGACGGTCATGTGTCGTATCTGGAAGACGTTGCCGCTCAATTGAAGTCACACGGCATCCGGGTTGAGGTGGACGCCAGCGACGATCGGATGGCCAAGAAGATCGTCAACCACACCAACCAGCGAGTGCCGTTCATGCTGCTGGCCGGTGACCGCGACGTCGAGGCCGGCGCGGTCAGTTTCCGGTTCGGTGATCGCACGCAGATCAACGGAGTTCCCCGCGACGAGGCGGTAACCGTCATCAAGCAGTGGATTGCCGACCGTGAAAATGACGTTCCCACTGCCGATTTGGTCAAGGTGAGCACTCGTGGCTGAGGACGACTCGATCGTCGACAGGGGTGTCGGTGAAGCCGACCATCTGCAGCGGTTGTGGACGCCCTATCGAATGAGTTACCTGGCCGACGGGCCGCTGAAGCAATCCACCGACGACCGGGCCGAGCCGTTCACCGAGATCCCGCAGCTGTCCGACGAAGACGGTCTGGTCGTGGCCCGCGGCGAACTGGTCTACGCCGTGCTCAACCTCTACCCGTACAACCCGGGGCATTTGATGGTGGTGCCATATCGCCGGCTTTCTGAGCTCGAGGATCTCACCGAGCCGGAAAGCAGCGAGCTGATGGCGTTCATCCAGAAGGCGATTCGCGTGATCAAGAACGTGTCGCGCCCACACGGTTTCAACGTCGGGGTCAACTTGGGCCAGTCGGCGGGCGGCTCGCTGGCCGAACACCTGCACGTGCACGTGGTGCCGCGATGGGGTGGCGACGCCAACTTCATCACGATCATCGGCGATTCCAAGGTGATCCCACAGTTGCTGCGTGACACCCGACGTCTGCTGGCCACCGAGTGGATCCGGCAATCATGAGTGGGCAATCGTGAGCAAGCTGTTGTCCCGCGAGGGAGTAGCCCGAGTCACCAACCCGGTGGCGAGGGCCTTTCTGCACGCCGGTTTCACCGCCGATGGGGTCACCATCATCGCCACCGCCGCCGCGGTGCTGGCGGCCTTGACGCTCTTTCCTATCGGCCAGCTGTTCGCCGGCACCCTGGTGATCTGGTTTTTCGTGATGTTCGACTTGGTCGACGGGGCGATGGCGCGAGAAAGCGGCGGCGGCACCAGGTTTGGCGCCGTGCTGGACGCCACTTGCGATCGGATCAGCGACGGCGCGGTGTTCTGCGGGCTGGCGTGGTGGGCGGCATTCGGTCTGAATAGCCGGCCGCTGGTGGTGGCGACGTTGATCTGCTTGGTGACCTCGCAGGTGATCTCCTATACCAAGGCCCGCGCCGAAGCCAGTGGGCTGCGCGGTGACGGCGGCGTCATCGAGCGGCCGGAACGGCTGATCATCGTGCTCGTCGGTGCGGGACTGTCAGATCTACCGATCTTTCCGCTGCCGTGGGCGCTGCCGGTGGCGATGTGGTTGCTGGCCGCGGCAAGCATGATCACCTGTGCTCAGCGGTTGCACACCGTGCGACACTCGACCGGCGCGACTGATCCTCTGCCGCCGCCGGAGAAGCCAGGCCAGGCAAACCCCGGGAGGGGCGCGCCGTGATCGTTCCGGCTGGCCTGAAACTGCCTGGACTGAAACTTCCTGGTAGGGGCAATCTTTCGCTGGGCAGTCGAATGACCGACTGGGGTTATGCGGCCGGCTGGCTCGCGGTGCGCGCCATGCCGGAATTCGCCGCGCGCAACGTATTCGACGCGGGAGCGCTGTATGCGTCGCGCAGCGGGGGACCGGATCAGCTGCGCAAAAATCTCGCCCGCGTGATCGGCGTCGCGCCGAAAGACGTGCCGGGCAGCCTGATGCGGGCGTCGCTGGCGTCCTATGCCCGCTACTGGCGCGAGGCGTTCCGGTTGCCGACGATGGATCACCATAAGCTCGGTCAGCGGCTCGCCGAAAGTGTCACTGGCCAAGAGCATCTGGATGCGGCGCTGGCCAACGGGCGCGGTGCCGTATCGGCGTTGCCGCACAGCGGCAACTGGGATATGGCCGGCGTGTGGATGACCCAGACCTACGGCAAATTCACCACCGTCGCCGAACGGCTTAAGCCCGAATCGCTCTACCGGCGGTTCATCGACTACCGGGAGAGCTTGGGCTTCGAGGTGATCCCGCTGTCCGGCGGTGAGCAGCCACCGTTCCCGTTGCTCAGCGAACGGCTGCAGGACAACAAATTTGTGTGTCTGATGGCCGAGCGGGATCTCAGCCGCACTGGGGTCCAGGTCGATTTTTTCGGTGAGCCGACCAGGATGCCAGCCGGCTCGGCGAAGCTGGCGATCACCACCGGGGCTGCGCTGCTGCCCGTGCATTGCTGGTACGACGGCGACGACTGCCGAGTCGCGTTCTTCCCGCCGTTGGACTGCGGCAGTGGTGACGTCAGCGTCGTCACTCAGTCGCTGGCCGACGTTTTCGCCCGCAACATCGCCGAGCATCCCGCCGACTGGCACATGCTCCAGCCGCAGTGGCTGGCGGATCTGTCCGACGAGCGACGGGCCCGATTGGGGATCCGGCGGGCAGGAGCGGAGCAACCCGGGGATCAGGGGCAAGTCTGATGCGGATCGGGATGGTGTGCCCGTACTCGTTCGACGTGCCCGGGGGCGTGCAGTCGCATGTGTTGCAGCTTGCCGAGGCAATGCTGGAACGCGGTCAGGACGTCAGCGTCCTGGCTCCGTCGTCGCCCGAGGTCAAATTGCCCGAATTCGTCGTCTCGGCCGGCCGGGCCGTGCCGATTCCCTACAACGGGTCGGTGGCCCGCTTGCAGATCAGCCCGAGCGTGCACGGCAAGGTCAGGCGTTGGCTGACCGAGGGCGACTTCGACGTGCTGCATCTGCATGAACCCAATGCGCCGAGCCTGTCGATGTGGGCGTTACGGATCGCCGAGGGGCCCATCGTGGCCACCTTTCACACCTCGACCACCAAATCGCTGACGCTATCGGTAGTTCAGGGCCTGCTGCGGCCCATGCAGGAGAAGATCGTCGGCCGCATCGCGGTGTCCGACTTGGCCCGACGCTGGCAGATGGAGGCACTGGGATCGGACGCGGTCGAGATTCCCAACGGCGTCGACGTTGCCGCGATCGCCTCGGCGCCCTTGCTCGAGGGGTATCCGCGGCCCGCCAAGACGGTGTTGTTCCTGGGCCGCTACGACGAGCCCCGTAAGGGGATGGCCGTGCTCGTCGATGCGCTGCCCACCCTGGTCGAGCGCTTTCCGGGGCTGCAGGTGCTGATCGTCGGCCGCGGCAGCGAAGACGAACTGCGGGCCAAGGTCGGCGGACTGGCCGGTCACTTGCGTTTCCTCGGTCTGGTCGACGACGCCGGCAAGGCGTCGGCGCTGCGCAGCGCAGATGTCTACTGCGCACCGCATCTCGGTGGGGAAAGCTTCGGCATCGTGCTCGTCGAGGCGATGGCCGCCAGTACTCCGGTGGTGGCCAGCGACCTGCACGCGTTCCGGCGCGTGCTGCGCGACGGCAAGGCAGGGCGGCTGGTGGCGGTCGATGACAGCGCCGCACTGGCCGAGGGCCTGATCGCGGTGCTGGAGAACGACGCGCTGGCCAAGCGCTACGCCGCGGCCGGCGATGAAGCGGTGCGCCGCTATGACTGGCCGGTGGTGGCCAATCAGATCATGCGGGTCTACGAGACGGTCGCCGTCACCGGGAACAAAGTGCAGGTGGCGAGCTGATGTGGTGGACCCTTCCGGTCGTCGTCGCCGTGGTTCTGCTGCTGCTGGTGCTGCTCGGATTCGGCGCCTGGGGCTATCGCACCGCCAATCGGTTGGACCGCCTGCACGTGCGCTATGACCTGTCCTGGCAGGCCCTGGACGCCGCGTTGGCC
>NZ_JBAPRN010000700.1:0-1541 GCF_049281135.1 Mycobacterium sp.
GCCCAACCGCCGGCGAACCCGGCGCCCCCGGCGGCCCATCCGCCGCCAGCCAACCCATCACCTTCGCTGGCAACGCCGCCGAGACCAGCCCTGGCACCACTGAGCTCCGCCCTGGTCTCGGCGGGGCCGCCGGCAAAGGCGGCATCGGAGGCGAGGGAGCCCGCGGCGTCCTGCGTGAAAGGGAGTAAGCAAGCAAGCAACCGACGGAGAGGCCCGCTTTCAGCGGGCCTCTCTGCTGTTCGAGCCAGGCCTCATCCACGGTTGCCCTCGACTCCGCGTACGGCGTGAATTCCCTGAGAACTCCCAATGAAATTGTGCGTTCAGTAGCGCCGCTTGCTTCGCCAACTACGTTGAGGCGCAGTCGAGGAAATAACCACCGCGCGGGAAGCCACGCCGATCAGATGGCAGCTTTCGCGATATCGCCTCTAGCAGAACGCATTTCGATTGGCTTCACGCGTATCGCAATCATTGACAGTGCCCGGCCGAGCCAGCCCACTGATCGAGCGGATGGAATTTGATGGCCATAACCCCACCGGATCTCTACGCGCTCATCGGCGAACAACCCCGGCAACAATCGAATAATGCCTGGCCAAAAGAGTCCTTACACACCATCTCCCCGCGATGATCGGCGGCAGACCCGATGTGGCTGAACTCATTTCGGCAATGCCTTAACAACGTCAACAATGCACGATAGTCTCACCCCATGTCTGACAGGCCTATAGCTAAGTCCGCCGCTGCGGAAACCCCGAAGCCGTCCACCGTTAGCCAGGAGTCTTCCTCCAAGAAACCGGTGCCCGTCCCCCCCTCGTCGGGGGCATCGCGGTGGCTCCCGCTCGCGGCCCTGGTAACCGCCCTGATAGCCGTCGTCCTTGCCGGCCTGGCGTACTTCCTCCCCGCGCACAAAAGCGCCTCCGTACCCCAGCAAGGCGGTGACGCGAAAGCGAACGTGTGCGCCGCCTACAACACTTCCCACAAAGCGGTGGTCATCAATACCCACATGCAAAGCCGGAACATCAACGACCCGGTTTCCGACCTCACAGTGGCCACCAATGCGCGTTTGGCCCTCATCGGGGGTGGCGCATACCTGCGCGAACGGCTCGCCTCAAATACCGCGGCCCCAAGTGATCTCACCGATGCCGCATATACCTTCGCGAACACAGTCGAACAGCTGGGCGTCAACTACCTGGTCCAAGCGGGACCCGAGGTTCAGGACCCGGTGCGGAAAGACCTCGACAACCAGATCACTCAACTCAACAAGTTGTGCGGATAACTGACGTGCCGGCATATCGCCGTCGTATGGCCGTACTCGGTGCGGCTGGCGGAATATTTCTCGCCGCGGCGGCGAGCTCGCTGATCACCGCAACCGTCGCAAGCGCTGACTTGGCGCACCCTGCGGTCAACACCGTCAGTGGTCCGGCCTTCTTCGATCCCCCCGGCGGTGACGGCGGCGGTGGCCAAGGTGGAGCAGGCGGCCACGGCGGCAACGGCGGCCAAGGTGGAGCGGGCGGCAACGGCGGTCATGGCGGTATGGGCGGTAGCCC
>NZ_JBAPRN010000701.1:0-5412 GCF_049281135.1 Mycobacterium sp.
ACGATTCACCTCCACCTGGACGATGCTGTCCACCGGAAACGAGCGGGAGATGGATCAGGAGCAGACGCCGGCGAAGTACTACCTCTATGAACGCAAAAACCCCTGAACCACAACGGGTCAGGGGTTCCCGCGTCGAATGACTAGGTCAGCGAGGACGGCGGCAGGAACCGGTCGCCATACTTGGCCGCCAGCTCCTTGGCCCGCGCCACGAAGGCTTCCTTGCCGGTGCCGAGCGCACCTTGGTAGCCGACGATAAACTGCGCCGAGCCACCGGTGTACGGCGGGAAGCCGATACCCATGATCGAGCCGATATTGGCGTCGGCGGTCGACGTGAGCACACCTTCGTCGAGGCACTTCTGGGTTTCCAGCGCCTCGGCGAACAGCATCCGGTCGACCATGTCCTGCAGCGGCAGCTCAGTCGAACCGGACTTGAACGTCTCGCGCAGGCCCGGCCACAGCCGGGTCCGCTTGCCGTCGACATACTCGTAGAAGCCGGCGCCCTTCAACCGCGACGGGCGCTCGAGCTCGATCATCTTCTCGACAACGGCCTCGGCTGGGTGCGGCTCGTACTTGCCGCCGGCGTCCTCGACGCCCTTGCGGCTCGCGAGAGCGATCTTGTGCATCAGCTCCAGGTTGAGCTCGTCGGACAGCTGCAGTGGCGGCGCCGGGTATCCGGCCTGCGAGCCCGCGTGCTCGATGCTGGCAGGCTCCACACCCTCGCCCAGCATCGCGAGCGCCTCGTTCACGAAGGTGCCGATCACGCGGCTGGTGAAGAAGCCGCGGCTGTCGTTGACGACGATCGGGGTCTTGCCGATGGCCAGGGTGTAGTCGAACACTCGCGCCAGCGCCTCGTCAGAAGTCTTCTCGCCCTTGATGATTTCGACCAGCGGCATCTTGTCGACCGGTGAGAAGAAGTGGATCCCGATGAAGTCCTCCTGCCGCTTCACGCCGGTCGCCAGACCGGTGATCGGCAGCGTCGAGGTGTTCGACCCGAGCAGCGCGTTGGGTTCGACGACGTCCTCGATCTCCTGGAACACCTTGTGCTTGAGGTCCTGGTTCTCGAAGACGGCCTCGACCACGAAGTCAACGCCCTTCAGGTCGGCCGGGTCAGCGGCCGGCGTGATGCGGTCCAGCAGCGCCTTGGACTTCTCCTCGGTGGTCTTGCCCCGCTGAAGTGCTTTGGCCTCAAGCTTTTCCGAGTACGCCTTGCCCTTCTGCGCGGCCTCGATGCTGACGTCCTTGAGCACCACCTCGTAGCCTGCCTTGGCGGATACGTAGGCGATACCGGCGCCCATCATGCCCGCGCCCAGCACACCGATCTTGTGGATCTTGACCGGCTCGATGCCGTCCGGCCGCGACCCGCCACCGTTGATGTGCTGCAGGTCAAGGAAGAACGCCTGGATCATGTTCTTGGCGACCTGACCGGTGACCAGCTGAGTGAAGTATCGGCTCTCGATGCGGCTGGCGGTGTCGAAGTCCACCTGAGCACCCTCGACGGCCGCGTCCAGGATGGCCCGCGGCGCCGGCATCGGCGCACCCTTGAGCTGCTTCTTCAGCAGCGCCGGGAACGACGGCAGAACTCCGGCCAGCGCGGGGCTGGACGGTGTACCGCCAGGCATCTTGTAGCCCTTGACATCCCACGGCTGGGTGTGCGACTCGGGGTTGGCCTTGATCCATGCCTTGGCGGCGGGCACCAACTCATCGACGGAGCCGACAAGCTCGTCGACCAGGCCGGTCTCCTTGGCCTGTGCCGGCTTGAACCGGGTGCCCTGGGACAGGATGTTCATGAACGCGTTCTGGATGCCGAACATCCGCACGGTGCGGGTCACGCCGCCGCCACCGGGCAGCAGGCCCAGCGTCACCTCGGGCAGACCGACAACCAGGCCCTTGACGTCGGCGGCGATGCGGTGGTGACACGCGAGCGCGATCTCCAGGCCGCCCCCGAGCGCCGCGCCGTTGATGGCGGCGACGACCGGCTTACCGAAGGTCTCGAGTGCGCGAAGGTCCTTCTTGATCCCCTCGACGGTGCTGAAGAACTCGCCTGCATCCTCCGGCTGAGCCTGGATCATGCCCTTGAGGTCACCGCCCGCGAAGAAGGTCTTCTTCGCGCTGGTGATCACTACGCCGGTGATCGAATCCTTCTCGGCGACAAGCTTTTCCACCGCGTTGTGCATCGACTCCGCGTAGTGCTCGTTCATCACGTTCGCCGACCCGGTGGGGTCATCGAGCGTCAAGGTGACGATGCCGTCGGCATCCTTGTCCCAATGAATGGTGTTCTCTGCCATGGCCCTGGACCCTTAAACCCTCTCGATGATGGTGGCGACACCCATGCCGCCGCCGATGCACAGTGTGATGAGCGCGCGACGGGCGTTGCGGCGCTCGAGTTCGTCGACCATGGTGCCGGTGATCATCGCGCCGGTGGCACCGAGCGGGTGTCCCATCGCGATGGCGCCGCCGTTGACGTTGAGCTTCTCGTCCGGGATGTTGAGGTCCTTTTGGAACTTCAGCACGACCGAGGCGAAGGCCTCGTTCAGCTCGAACAGGTCGATGTCGTCGATCGTCAGACCGGTGCGGTCGAGCACTTTGCGGGTGGCGGGGGTCGGACCGGTGAGCATGATGACCGGGTCCGCGCCGCTGGTGGCGGTGGCCACGACGCGCGCCCGCGGGGTCAGGCCCTGCGATTTGCCCGCCGCCTCGGAGCCGACGAGCACCAGCGCGGCGCCGTCGACGATGCCGGAGCTGTTACCGCCGGTGTGCACGTGGTTGATCTTCTCGACGGCGTGGTACTTCGTCAGCGCCACGTCATCGAAGCCGCCCATCTCGCCGATGCCGTCGAACGCGGTCTTCAGCTTGCCCAGGCCTTCCAGCGTGGTGTCGGGCCGCATGTGCTCGTCGTGGTCGAGGATGGTCAGACCGTTCTGGTCGAGAACCGGCACCACCGACTTCGCGAAGTAACCACCCGACCAGGCCTCGGCGGCCTTGTGCTGGCTGCGCAGCGCATAGGCGTCCACGTCCTCGCGGGAGAAGCCCTCGATGGTGGCGATCAAGTCGGCGCCGATGCCCTGCGGCACGAAGCCGATCTGGTAGTTGGTCTCGGGGTCGGTCGCCCAGGCGCCGCCGTCGGAGCCCATCGGGACACGACTCATCGACTCGACACCACCGGCCAGCACCAGGTCATCCCAGCCGGAGCGCACCTTCTGTGCGGCGGTGTTGACGGCCTCCAGGCCCGAGGCGCAGAACCGGTTGAGCTGCACGCCACCGGTGGTCTCGGGGAGCCCGGCAGCGAGCACCGCGGTCCGGGCGATGTCGCCACCCTGGTCGCCGACCGGCGACACGACGCCGAGGATCATGTCGCTGATCAGGGTCTCGTCCAGGTCGGGGAACCGCCTGCGCAGCTCGTCGACCAGGCCGACAACCAGATTCAGCGGCTTGACCTCGTTCAGCGAGCCGTGGCGCTGCTTGCCACGTGGCGTGCGGATGGCCTCGTAGATGAAGGCTTCTTCGGACATGACTGATTCCTCTTCAACAAGTTGATTTTCAGATCCGGCTACGGACCTGTCGTTGCCGACGCTAGTCCTCTGTTGGCCACCGTAACAGGGCGGCCGATCAACCTGTTGGTTGGGCCGGGTCCGCAGGGACGAACGTGAAGCTAGACCCACACTCGGCGCCCAGCGTGAAGCTGGCCGCACGCTCGCGGCCGGCTCGGCCGCCTAGGCTCGACGACCATGACGGTGTCGCGACTGCAACCCTATGCGACCACGGTGTTCGCCGAGATGTCGGCGCTGGCCGCGCGGGTCGGCGCGGTGAACCTCGGCCAGGGGTTCCCCGACGAGGACGGCCCGCCGGCGATGCTCAAGGCCGCCCAGGACGCGATCGCCGAGGGCGTCAACCAATACCCGCCGGGCATCGGTATTCCGGCGCTGCGGGAAGCGGTCGCGTCTCAGCGGAAGAGGAAGTACGGCATCGACTACGACCCGGCGACCGAGATACTGGTCACGGTCGGGGCCACCGAGGCGATCGCGGCCGCCGTGTTCGGACTGGTCGAGCCCGGCTCCGAGGTCATCTTGATCCAGCCGTTCTACGACTCCTACTCCCCGGTGGTGGCAATAGCCGGCAGTAAGCGGGTCGTCGTGCCGCTCGTTCCGGACGGTCGCGGCTTCACGCTCGACATCGACGCGCTGCGGCGAGCAGTGACCCCGCGCGCCCGCGCGCTGATGCTCAACTCTCCGCACAATCCCACCGGCACGGTGTTCGGCGAGGCCGAGCTGGCGGCTATCGCGGAGGTTGCCGTGGCGGCCGACCTACTGGTCATCACCGACGAGGTCTACGAGCATCTGGTGTTCGACGGCCACCGACACATACCGTTGGCCGGCCTCGACGGGATGGCCGAGCGAACGATCACGATCTCGAGTGCGGCGAAGATGTTCAACTGCACCGGCTGGAAGATCGGATGGGCTTGCGGGCCGGCGGAACTCATTCATGGCGTGCGCGCGGCCAAGCAGTACTTGAGCTACGTGGGGGGTGCCCCGTTCCAGCCGGCGGTGGCGGATGCTCTCAACACCGAGGACGCGTGGGTGGCTTCGCTGCGGAACTCGTTGCAGGACAGGCGAGATCGGCTGGCACGCGGGCTGACCGAGGTCGGCTTCCGGGTGCATGACAGCGCAGGCTCCTACTTCCTCTGCGCCGATCCGCGTCCGCTGGGCTACGACGACAGCACCGAGTTCTGCGCGGCGCTGCCCGAACAGGTCGGGGTGGCCGCGATTCCGATGACGGCATTCTGTGATCCCGCTGCGGAGGACTGGGCTGCGTGGAATCACTTGGTGCGGTTCACCTTCTGCAAACGCGAAGACACGCTTGACGAAGCGATCCGCCGACTTGGGCAACTGCGCGAGGGGCCCGCTACATCGAACGGTTCGACGAAACGCTCGCCATGACCCGCCGTCGCAGTCCCTCGGTCGCAGCGTAGAGGACTTTCTTGCGTGCCCGATTGAGCAGGAACTCGGGTATCGGCGCCGACGGCTCGAGGGTGATCTCGAATCGCACCCGCGTCCTGTCCTCGGTTTCGCGTTGCAGCGTGTACTCGACGTGCTGCGCGTGTTGCTGCAAAGTCTTGTTGGCGTCCCACACCACCCAGTCCGGTCCCCAGTGATACTCGAGGACTTCGGTGTCGATGATGCCGACGATCCTGATGGTGACCTTCACATGATGGGGGCGGCCGTCGGGATAGCTATCGATGACTTCGGCCCGTTTGTGTACCGAGGACCAGGACGGCACCGAGCCGACATCGGCCAGCGCCTCCAGAATCGCCTCCGGCGGCGCCTCGATGACAACCTCTCGCGATGCTTGTACGGCCACTACTAGCAAACTAGCAACGCGGCCGGGTTTGCGCAGCTATGCGGCCGGTCAGAAATG
>NZ_JBAPRN010000702.1:0-2915 GCF_049281135.1 Mycobacterium sp.
GTCTACTACTACGAGCCGTTGGACATCTTCGTGCTCACCAAGATCGATGACATCCGCGAGGCTGCCCGCCAGGCCGGCATCTTCTCCTCGGGGCATGGGTTGTTCCTCAACGACCTGCGCATGCAGAAAGACAACGTCGCCGAGGAGTCCGTGTTCGACGGGTTCTTCCCCAGCGGCGCCGAGCATTTCGCGTTCGCCGACCCGCCTCGCCACAAAATACTGCGCGGCCTTATCACGCCGGCCTTCGCGGTCCGCAACATCAATGACATGAAGCCGCTGATCGAGCAGTACATCACCGAACTGATCGACAAGATCCAGCCCGGGGTCCCGATCGACTTCGTCGCCGAAATCGCCGACCGGCTGCCCATCATGATCGCCACCCGCCTACTGGGAATTTCGGTGCAAGACACCGAAATGGTCAAGAATTGGAGCGATTCCCTCGAGGACATGAACTCCGTTGACACCATCGAGGAGATCGAAGCCGCCAAGGCCACCTTCGCCTCGATGAACGCGGTGTTCGAAGAGGAGTTCGCCCGCCAGCGCGTCGCTCCCGGCAGCGGCCTGGTCGCTGACATGTTGCAGGCCAGCCTTGACGGGCACCCGGTCTCGGATGCCAATATCTTGGCGTACAGCACCACGGTGTTGGCGGCCGGCAGCGACACCACTAGGGCCTTGCTGACGGGCACCATGTTGGCGTTCGCCGACTTCCCGGACCAGCTGACGCGCCTCAAAGAGGATCGGTCGAGGATAAACCTCGGAATAGAGGAGGCGCTGCGCTGGGTGACCCCGGCCCGCTCGTTTGTGCGGACCGCGCTGCAGGACACGGAGATTCGCGGTACGAAGATCAAAGCCGGCCAACGGATCTTCCTGCTCTTCGCGGCAGGCAACTTCGACGAGGAGGCCTTCACGAATCCGCATACGTTCGACGTCGGTCGTGCAAACGCGACCCAGCATGTCGCGTTCGGGTTTGGACCCCACATGTGTATCGGGGCACAACTGGTTCGCTTGGAAATGAGGATCTTCCTCAACCAGCTTCTCGACCGGTTCTCGCGCATCCGCAAGGTCAGTGAGCCGACCCCCGTTCTCCATGTGTTGCGGCACAGCTGGTTCGACGCGCCATTGGTCTTCGACGAGTAGCGACCCCACAAACTCACCGTGATTGCTGACAGAAAGGAACCCGCACCATGACCGATCAACCACATGTCGAGAGCGTTCTAAAGTTCTTCGACGAATGGAACACCGACTTCCCGACGATGTGTGCGTCGTTTCGCACGTACTTCGCGGAGGACGGGATTTGGTGGAACACTCCGGTTTTCCCCCAGGTTCAGGGCTTCGAGGAGGCATACGAGCAGATCCTGCGGCCCTCCAACGAAAGTTCGTTGGCGATGGACCGTATCCACGTGGAGACGCTCAACATCGCGCAGGTCGGCAACCTCGTCTACAACGAACGGATCGACCACATCGTCCGTGCCGACGGCTCGGTCGCGCTGTCGATTCCGATCTGCGGTGTCATCGAATTCAACGCGGACGGCCGGATCCAGCATTTTCGTGACTACTGCGACACCACCACTCTCGTCGCTGCGATGACCGGTGAAGGATAGCGCCACCCACTCCGGGCCCGTCCGGGTCGACTGACCGCATTACCGAAATTCTCCAACGTCATTCGGGCAAACACCCGGAAAGGAAATCTCATGGCACTCACTGCAATTGACGATAACGCCGCTCTGATCGTGCTTGATCTGCAGGTTGCGACGGCCGGTTTGCCGACCACGCCGAATGCGGCCGCCGACATTTTCCAGCGCTCCTCCGGACTGGCGAAGGCGTTCCGCGACAAGGGCCTGCCGGTGGTGTGGGTGAACGTCGCCGGTGGCAGTTCCGGACGCGTCGAGACGGCCCCTCAGATGGAGGGTCTGCCGGAGAACTGGACCGACCTGCCCGAGGAGCTCGGCGTGCAGCCCTCGGACAAGACGTTCAGCAAGTTCGGGTGGGGCGCGTTTCACGACGACCGGATGGAGGCACTGCTCAAGGAGGTCGGCGCAGGCCAGGTCTTCCTGACCGGCATCACCACCAGCCAGGCCGTGGAGTCGACGGCACGGTCGGCCCATGAACGCAACTACCACGTCGTGGTCGTCACCGACGCCATCGGGGACCTCGACGCCGATGACCACAGCCACAGCCTGGAAAAGGTTTTTCCGAAGCTCGCCGAGCTGGCGACCACCGACGAAATTCTGGCAAGCCTATGACACCGTCGCGCCCACAACGAGATCGATCCTGATGTACGTCCACCAGGCACTGGCTCGAGCCCTGTCCGACCACGACGTTCACGAGTTGTTCGGCGTGGTCGGCGATGCGAACCTGTTCATCGTCGACAGTTTCCGCACCGCGGCGGGCGGACGGTACGTCCCGACGTCCACGGAGGCCAATGCGGTGATGGCGGCCTTCGGCTACGCCCAGGTGTCGGGCAAGCTGGGTGTGGCCACGGTGACTCACGGGCCGGGCCTGACAAATACGGTGACCGCGCTGATCGAGGCGCAGCGCGGCCGTGTTCCGATGTTGGTCATCGCTGGCGACACCCCGATGTCCAAGCACAATCATATCCAAGACGCCGACCAACCAGCGATCGTCGCCGCCAGCGGCGTGCTCTTCCATCAGATGCGCAGCGCCGCAAGCGCGGTCGCCGATCTCGCGGAAGCGGTGTGGATCGCGTGGACCCAGTCGGCACCGGTCGTGCTGAACGTCCCGATCGACATTGAGTGGGAAGAGGTCGACTACCGGCCGATGGTCGGCACACCGACGCTGTCACCCACGGTGGCGGCCGACCAAGACGCCATTGAAGAGGCGGTCGGCGTGATCGCCTCCGCCGACCGGCCGCTGGTGCTGGCCGGTCGGGGGGCGCGAACCGCCGACGCTAGGGC
>NZ_JBAPRN010000703.1:0-3242 GCF_049281135.1 Mycobacterium sp.
ACTCACTACATCCAGCGTCACAGTCGAGCCGCTGCCGGTGGGCGTTCCATGAACTGAAATACGTTGCGACCCAGCGCCGTCGACATACAAGACGATCGATGTGAGCATCGCGCAGGCAACAACTCCCACCAGCGCGACGACGCGGAGCCTTACGGCCGTCAACCACCGGGGAGCACGAACCGACTCCGGGGCGGCCGCCCTCGGAGTCGGTTCGCTGCCGTGCGGATGGGTGGTCGTGACGGCATGCTCTTCGGCGGTGCTGACGTCAGTGCTCATGGCGCGAAACAGGACCTCACGTCTAGGCCGCCAACTCGACTTCGTCGCGTGACGTCTCGACATGAGCGCGAGTACGCGTGACGTTGTTGATCGCGCGGTAGAGCGGGGCTGTCACCGCCGTGGTCACGATCGCAAGTGCACACAACATCGCGAACGCGTAGGGCCCGATCAAGTGGGCTTGCAGACCGATCGATGCAATCGCCAATTCGGTGACGCCGCGGCAATTCAGCAGGACGCCGAGCTTCGCTGAAGTGCTCAGTGGCCAGCGCTGCATCTTGCCGGCCACCAGCCCGACGGCGAGCTTTGAGCCGAAGGCGGCCATGGTCAGGACGAGCAGGCAGACCAGGCTGCCCCACCGGAACAGATCCGCCAGGACCTGCAGCGGCACAGACAGCGCGCTGGACACGAAGAATGCCGGGATGAGCATGTCGGCGACCGCGGACAACGCCCGCTGCGATGCCTCGTTGGCCAATCCTGCCGGGAAGAACAGACCGGCGAGCACCGCACCGAGGGCCGGATGGAGACCGAATACCTGCGTTGCTGCCGCGCCAACCAGTACGTATGCAAACATCGCCACCACGAACGGAGCTCCCTGGTGGGAGTCGCGGAAAAGCCGCTGAACGATCCGCGGCAGCACGAATATCACGGTGAACAGCAAACCGGCGCCCACGCAGAGCGCTGGTACGGAGACCGCGCTGAGGTCTGTGGTCACCAGGATCAGCACCGTCACCAGTGCCCATGCCGCCGCATCGGTCGCGACCGCAATTCGCAGCGCGACACCGGGGATCGGTGCCGCGACGCCAAGGTCTTTCATGATCAGCACGAGGACGGGAACCGCGGTGACGCTGAGCGCCACACCTATGAACATCCATACGTGCATCGGGTTGTGATCCGGTCCGACCAGTCGGTGCGCGAAGGGAAAAGCAGCAGCCGCACAGACGACGACCGGAATCAGCACGCAGGGCAGGAGTCGCCACAGTGGTGAGCGCTCAGTTGTTGTCTTGCTGTAGGAGCGCAACTCGATTCCGACCAAGAACAACAACAACAAGAGGCCCGCTTGACCCACGGCGTCGATGAGCGATTTCGACGTCGGCGAAAGTAACGCGGAATTTACAGAATGAGGACTAATGGCCAGAATGGTGCCGAGTAGGAGTCCGAAGAAAATAACCCCGACTACCGCCGGCTGACGAATCCGCCGAAAAAGGTTTCCGACGAATACGGAGCCGACCAAGACCACCGCAAGGACGATTAGTGCTTGCAGCACGTTACCGAGTGGCATCGAAACTCCCTCGCAACCGATTGCGTTCGCTATTCAGCAGGCGTCTAAGCGATTTGGCTTCTGCGAACCACCGGTTGCATAGGTGGTTGCGGCGCACTCTTTGTATATCGATCGGTGCGGCACTCCGCAACGGCTGCTTGCGGGCGATGGCGTCCCATGATGGATTCTTAACGAAGTGCGGTCAGAATCATGACGCTTTATTGACGGCGGTTGTGGTCGACATCACTGCCGTTTAAGAAGCGGATCACCTGCATTTCTCAAATTCAAGAAAGACAGTGGCGCTTGGTTACACCTCCGGGTGTCTCTTGTCAGCCAGTTCTTGCTTGACGGGTGACCTCGACGTCTTGCTGCGGCTGAGGTGATTCGTCGACCTCGTCGGCGGGCTCCGTGGGCTCCGGGGCCGTGATGACGTGCTTGGGCGGCAATCCCTTGCGCAGGGTGGCCACCAGGTCGCGGTACGGCCCGACGAGATACACGGTGTCGCCGCCCCGAAGTCGCCCTTCGTGGTGCGGGCGCAGATCGATCGGGGCGTCCTCTCGGCAGATCGCGATCACGCGTGTTCGGCTCGACAATTTCCCCATCTGCAGCCCGTCGAGTTCGCTGCCGTCGGCCACCAGCATCGCACCGACCATGAACGAACTCTGGCCGATCGAGAAGGTACCCAGCACCTCGACGCCCATCGCAGCGCCGATGAACCACGGTGCGGCCAGCGCGACGGACGAGCGGACGTTCTCGAAATGGAACCGTTGCGCGACCGCCAGTCCCAGCGCGCGGTCGTATACCCGAAGCACCACCGAGACCTCGGCGCGCCGGTTGATCCTGGGCATCACCTGCGGTCCCAGCATCTCGGCCAGCACGATTCCGGTTTCGATGTTGATCATGTCGTCGCGGGTCAAAATCGCCACCGCGCGGGCGCGGTCGACGCGGGCTGTTTCCAGCGTCTGAATCAGCGTCGCATCGCCGAAGATCACCGGCACGTCGAGTTCCCGGGCCGCCGACAAGAATCGGTTGTCCTCGTTGATCTCGATGACCGCGACGTCGTGTCCTGCCCTGACGAGGTCGCTGACCACCCGCATTCCGAGGGCGCTCAATCCCACGACGATGACGTGATTGCGCAGGTGGCGCACCCGCGGGCGCGCGGAGGCGAACACGAAGCGGCGGGACAGCAGCACGTCGGCAATGAATGCGACCAGCAACGCGATGGTGGTCGCCCCGCCGAACATCAACATGGCGGCGAACAGACGTAGCCACGTTTGCTGGTGGGCGAAGCTGAAATCTCCGTAACCCGTCGTCGTGATTGTCTCGATGGTGAAGTACAACGCATCGACCCACGACATCCGCGGATGCCGATAGTTATAGTGCAACAGCAGCATTGAGATCACGATGAGAGTCGAGGCGGCCGCAAGAGCAGGGTAGAACGCCGGGTTGAAGTCGTTGACGACGGTCCGTACGCCGTCGAACACCCGCCGCAGTCGGGGTCGCGCCGAACGCGTTCCGATCGTCCGTCGTATCTTGATGCCGCGTACGGCCGACTCGTCGGCCGTACCGATCATCACCGCCCGGTCACCGGCGAGCACCCGTTGATTGCGGGTCGGGCAGACCTCGATCTCGCCGGGGCTCGATGAGTTGTCGCCGTGGATGATTGCCACGGGGGCCAGGTCGCCGTAGATCTCGCGCAGCGTCGCCG
>NZ_JBAPRN010000704.1:0-2107 GCF_049281135.1 Mycobacterium sp.
CCCCCGAGCCCGGAGACCCGCCGTACATCGCGGTCCCGTATCTGAGCCGGATGGACCTGGCCTATGCCGCCGCGGATTTGGCAATCTGCCGGTCGGGTGCAATGACCGTCGCCGAGGTGACTGCGGTCGGCCTGCCCGCGGTGTACGTGCCGCTGCCGATCGGCAACGGCGAGCAGCGACTCAACGCGTTACCAGTGGTCAATGCCGGCGGCGGCATCCTGGTCGCCGACGCCGACCTGACGCCGGACTTCGTCGCCGATCAGGTTGCCGGGCTGCTGAACGACGCGCCGCGGCTGGCGTCGATGACCACGGCAGCGGCGCTGGTCGGTCATCCGGATGCGGCGCGGCGGGTGGCCCAGGTCGCGCTGGACATCGCGCGCGCGGCGCGGGATGGGAAGCGCGCGAAAAGTCGGCGGAGTGCGCTGGACATCGCGCGCGCGACGCGGGAAGCGAAGCGCGCAAAACGTCGGCGCAGTGCGCGGGAGGTCGCGCGGGCGGGGAGAACGCGACGATGAATGCCCCGCCGCTGCCCCCCGAGCTGCAGCGGGTGCACATGGTCGGCATCGGGGGAGCCGGCATGTCGGGGATCGCCCGCATCCTGCTGGACCGGGGCGGCATGGTGTCGGGGTCTGATGCCAAGGAGTCACGCGGTGTCCGCGCGTTGCGGGCGCGGGGCGCGCTGATCCGGATCGGCCACGACGCGTCGTCGCTGGATCTGCTGCCGGGCGGCGCGACGGCGGTCATCACGACGCACGCCGCGATCCCGAAGACCAACCCCGAACTCGTCGAGGCCCGTCGCCGCGGCATCCCGGTGGTGCTGCGTCCGGCGGTCCTGGCCAAGCTGATGGCCGGCCGAACCACGTTGATGGTGACCGGCACGCACGGCAAGACGACCACCACGTCGATGCTGATCGTGGCCCTGCAGCATTGCGGGCGGGACCCGTCCTTCGCCGTCGGCGGTGAGTTGGGCGAGGCCGGCACCAACGCTCACCACGGCAGCGGCGACTGCTTCGTCGCCGAGGCCGACGAAAGCGACGGCTCGCTGCTGGAATACACCCCGAATGTCGCCGTGGTCACCAACATCGAGTCCGATCATCTCGACTTCTTCGGCAGTTCGGACGCCTACATCGCGGTCTTCGACTCGTTCGCGGAGCGCATCGCCCCGGGCGGCGCGCTCGTCGTCTGCACCGATGACCCGGGCGCGGCCGCGCTGGCCGATCGCATTGCGGCGCTGGGGATCCGGGTGCTGCGGTACGGCTCGTCGTACGACGGCCCGGACCACAAGCTGGCCGGGACGTTGTTGTCGTGGGAGCAACAGGGCACCGAGGCGGTCGCACACGTCAAACTCGACGGCGAAATCCATCCGTGGGTGCTGCGGCTTTCGGTGCCGGGCCGGCACATGGCGCTCAACGCGCTGGGTGCGATGCTGGCCGCCATCGAGATCGGCGCTCCGGCCGACTGCGTACTGGACGGGCTGGCCGGTTTCGAGGGAGTGCGCCGCCGTTTCGAGCTGATCGGAACGGCTTCCGGGGTAAAGGTTTTCGACGACTACGCGCATCATCCGACGGAGGTCAGCGCCACCCTGGAGGCGGTGCGCACGCTGCTGGAGCAGACCGGCGCCGGCCGCTCGTTGGTGGTGTTCCAACCGCATTTGTATTCACGGACGCAGGCTTTCGCCGCTGAGTTCGGTGCGGCGCTCGACGCGGCCGATCAGATTTTCGTGCTCGACGTCTATGGTGCACGCGAACAGCCCATCGCCGGGGTGAGCGGGGCGAGCGTCGCCGAACACGTCAGCGCCCCGGTGCAGTATCTGCCCGATTTCTCGTCGGTCGCCGAGGCGGTGGCCGCGTCGGCGGCGCCCGGTGATGTTGTCGTCACCATGGGCGCCGGTGACGTCACGATGCTCGCACCTGAGATCGTCACCGCGCTGCAGATGCGGGCCAACCGCGGCGCGCCGGGCCGGCCGCGGGAGTCGCAGTGACCGAGCCGGACAGCGGGACCCCCGACGCCGATCCCGTCGGCGAAATCACGGCGACCGGGCCGATCGAAGCGGCTGCGCCATCCGACGGCGACGACGGCACTGTCGCAGAGCAGGAGCAGACCGACG
>NZ_JBAPRN010000705.1:0-10792 GCF_049281135.1 Mycobacterium sp.
GTTTGTATCAGACGTCGGTGGTGAACTATCGCGGGAGCGAGGTCGGCAGCGTCAAGTCGGTCGACGTGACCCAGAACGGGGTGCGCGCCATCCTTTCGCTGAAATCCGACATCGCGATTCCCTCCGACGTGACGGCCGCGGTGCACAGCCGCTCGGCCGTCGGCGAGCAGTTCCTGGAACTCACACCGCATTCCGGTCACGGCACTGACACCGGCCCGAAATTGCGCGACGGCGATGTGATCGCGGTCGGCAAGACACAGATCCCCGTCGACATCGGCTCGCTGCTGGACACAACCAATAAGGCGCTTGCGGCGATCCCGCAGGACAACCTGCACACCGTCGTCGATGAAGCCTCGAAGGCAGTCGCGGGTCTGGGGCCGGAACTGTCCCGGCTCGTCGACGGTGGCACCGCGTTGGCGATCGACGCCGGTAAGACCTCCGACTCGTTCTCCCGGCTGATCGACGAGTTTCCCCCGGTAGCCAGCTCCCAGGTGCGAACGTCGGATTCGATCGCGACGTGGGCGCGGCGGGTCAACGCCATCACCAGTCAGGTGAAGGCACAAGACGATAGGTTCGCCGACCTGCTCAACACCGCCGGTCCGGCGCTCGACGAAAGCACCGCGCTGTTC
Source organism: Mycobacterium sp. (assembly GCF_049281135.1). Classification (GTDB taxonomy): domain Bacteria; phylum Actinomycetota; class Actinomycetes; order Mycobacteriales; family Mycobacteriaceae; genus Mycobacterium. The sequence continues at coordinate 630 of NZ_JBAPRN010000705.1, forward strand.
GACCGGTTGGCGCCGACGTTGCCGGTGCTGCTCGCCAACTTGGTCAGTCTGGGCACGATCGCGCTGAACTACCGAAACGACCTCGAGCAGCTGTTGGTCATGTTCCCGCAGGGGACCGCGGTGATGTCGTCGATCATCGTGCCGGACCGAGTAGCCAAGATGGACTACAAAGGCATCTATCTCGACTTCAATTTGAACCTGAACTCGCCGCCGCCATGCAACGCCGGGTTCCTGCCGGTGCAGCAGCAGCGAATCCCCGTGCGCGAGGACTATCCCGACCGCACCAACGGCGAGTTGTACTGCCGTATCCCGCAGAACTCCGACATGAACGTCCGCGGCGTTCGTAACGTTCCCTGCGAGACCAAGCCGGGCAAGCGTGCACCGACCGTTGAGATGTGCGAAAGCGACGAGCAGTACGTCCCGCTGAACGACGGTCTGTTCTGGAAGGGTGATCCGAACGCGACGTTGAGCGGCCAGAGTGTGCCGCAGTACCCGAAGGGCGGGCCACCGTATTCGCCGGGCGAGCACTGGCACCCCCCGGTTGATCCGGCGGCGCCGAAACCGGCGCTCGCAATTCCCTATGACCCGGCGACCGGAAATTATGTGGGGCCGGACGGCCGCGCCTACAGCGAGTCCGACTTGGCCGTTACTTCGAAAGGTAAGACATGGCAGAGCATGATGGTGCCGCCGCGCAAGCCGAATCCGTAGATGCCGAATCCCTAATCGGCACAGACCAAGTCGACGTCGAAAGCACTGCTGAGGACATCGACGCCGAAGATGACGCCGACCACGACACCAAGAGGCGGGTGCCGAGCTGGGTTTCGAGCATTCCCAGACCGATCACCGTCGGAATCGCCATCATCGTGGCTTTGCTCGGCCTGGGAGGCTGGCTGGGATTCCACATCCACCAAGACAATCAGGTGCAGTCGCAGCGCAACCTGTATGTGCAAGTCGCGCGGCAGACCGCGATCAACTTGACCTCGATCAACTACACCGAGGTCGATGCCGACATCAAGCGGGTCCTGGATTCGGCTACCGGCGCCTTCCACGACGAATTCCAGAACCGCTCCCAACCATTCGTCGAAGTCGTCAAGAAGGTTCAGTCCAGATCGGAGGGCACCATCTCCGAAGCAGGTCTGCTGTCTTATGCGAAGAACCAGGCGCAAGTGCTTGTCGCGGTTGCGGTGAAGACGTCGATGGCCGGGGCCCCGCCAGACCAGGAGCCGCGCAGATGGCGGATGCGTCTCACCGTTGACAAGACAGGAGATGGCGCCAAGGTGTCGAATGTGGAGTTCGTACCGTGAGTAGCCGAACCGCATTAGCGGCGCAGGAGGATGACTCCGCGATGTCCGATGACACCGACCCCGTCGCCGACGAGGCGGACCTGCTCGACCCCGAAGAAGTAGAAGGCGAAGACGACTCGGCGGAAGCGCCGGTCCAGCGAAGCAGGCGCTTCTCCTGGACACGTCTGCTGGTTGCGGGACTGCCGGTGCTGGCGTTGATTCTCGCCCTCGGGGTCGGTTATCTGAAATGGCTCGACGGCACGGCGCGGGAATCGCACGCGGCCGCAGAGGCATCGGTGCGGGCGGCCTCCGAGAGCACTGTTGCGATCCTGTCGTACAAGCCCGAAACCGTGGACCGCGATTTGAAGGCTGCCGCAGACCGTCTCTCCGAGCCCTTCCGCCGGCAATACACGCAGCTCGTGAATGACGTCGTCGCGCCCGGAGCCAAACAGCAGCACATTACGGCGGTGGCCACCGTGCCCGCGGCGGCGTCGGTACTGGCGACCGGAAAGCACGCGGTGGTACTGGTTTTCGTCGACCAGACCACCACCATCGGCACCGATGCGCCGACGCAGAGCACGTCGAGTGTGCGCGTCAGTCTCGAGAAGATCGACGGTCGATGGCTCATCTCGCAGTTCGACCCCGTGTGAGCGATGGACAAGTGAGGCAGGGATGAAACGTGTGTCGACGGGTTTCCGGCGACTTTCGGCTATCGCGCTGGCAATCGGATGCGTTGCAGCAAGCCCGATTTCAGGCGCAACGGGCACCACGAAGGCGGCCGGCTTCGAGAGTCTGTTGGTGCCGTCACCATCGATGGGCCGGGACATCCCGGTGGCCTTCCTGGCCGGCGGCCCGCACGCCGCATATCTCTTGGACGGGTTCAACGCGGGACCAGATGTGAGTAACTGGGTGACGGCGGGTAACGGATTCAACACCCTTGCCGGCAAGGGTATTTCGGTAGTGGCGCCGGCAGGTGGCGCCTACAGCATGTACACCAACTGGGAGCAGGACGGCAGCAAGCAGTGGGAGACCTTCCTGTCCAGCGAGTTGCCGGATTGGCTGGCCGCCAACAAGGGCTTGGCTCCGGGCGGACATGGTGTAGTCGGTGTCTCCCAAGGCGGTTACGCGGCGGCAGCGCTGGTCACGTTCCATCCTGATCGGTTCCGCTATGCCGGGTCGTTCTCGGGATTCCTCACCCCTGAACGCACCGGTGTGGACGGGACCATCACCGCGGCGCTCAGACAGGGCGGAGCCAATACCGATCACATGTGGGGGCTGCCGCAGCTGGGTCGCTGGAAGTGGCATTCGCCCAATCAGCACATCCAGCAACTGGTGGACAACGATGCGCGGCTTTGGATTTACAGCCCGGGCAGTGGTGCGCCGACCGACCAGGGGGCGATGGCCGGTTACGGCGATGTCTCACAAGGCACCAACGCGCAGTTCTATTCCCACTATCGAGATGTCGGCGGTAAGAACGGCCACTTCGACCTGGGCCGTGGCGGCGGCAACGACTGGCCGACGTGGGGACACCAGCTCGGTGCAATGTCCGGCGACCTCGCCGCGAACATCCGCTAGCGATGCGACGAGATGAGATGACATGACCGACAAGCGCATTCGCCAACGCGTACAGCTCATCTCGACACTGTTGGCGGTGGGCACCGCGCTCATTGCCGCCAGCGTGATCAGCGTTGCATCGGCCGCTCCCGGGGTTCCCGGCAACAACGACCGGCTCAACAACGGCATCGTGGTCAATGTCGACACCATCAAGAGGCAGGCCGGCTGCAACACCAACCTGAAGATCAACCCGCAGCTGCAGGCCGCTGCGCAGCGCCACACGGTCGATGTGCTCAACAATCGCGGGCTGGATGCTGACATCGGGTCCGACGGATCGTCGGTGGCCGACCGTGCCCGCGGCGCCGGCTACAACGGCACCGTCGCCGAGACCGTGGCGATCAACCAGTCGCTGAGCATCAATGACCTTGATGTCATGGGTAATTGGTACTACCGCCCCGACTACATGGCGATCATGTCGAATTGCGCCAACACTCAGATCGGCGTGTGGTCCGAGAACAGTTTCGACCGCAGCGTACTTGTCGCCGTGTACGGGCAACCCGGATGAAGGGGGCATCAACGCTGCCGGCGCACGCCGTTCCGGCTTCCGACATCGAGTTCATCTACGACATGCCCAACGACGAGTACTCAAGCAATTATCATCTCGAACGCAGTGAACATCTACTGCCCGGCCCAGCTGTGCCAGTTGCGCAACTCGGCCGGCGGATACGTGCCGCCGCCGCAGTGACTCAGCAGCGAAGCTGAACTATCCGCCGGTGTCGGCGTTACCCAAATCGGGTACGTAGGCCGGCGGCGGGTAGACACCCCGGAGGAGCCAGGCGTACGACGCGATGCCGTATTGCAGCTCGTCGCTGCCGTCATAGTCCGGGTTCGGATCCATCTGACTGACCCTCCGTCGCTGATCCTCGTCAAGATGGTCAAGCCTATCGCGCTGGTGTGCCGGCCAGCCGGTCAAACCGGCAGTGGGTCGAGGTCCTCGCTTGACTTGCCCTGAATTTAACTATCGACGTGAGTCTTGCCGCGGGCGGGAAACTCGTCACCCGTGGTGCAGTGCCGAATCAGAATCAGTAGTCGGCTGGGGCAGGTTCTCGGGGTGCAGCATCTCGGCGTATCGCAGCGGCTCGGGGATGCCGAACCCGTCGACCAGGGTTCGCGCGTAGGGGCGTAACAGCCGGCACCGGTCGTTGATGCCGCGGGTGACTGCCTTGGCGCGCTCGGTGGACAGGTATCGGTGCTCGACATACCAGGCCTTGTCGTCCTCGATCACCGTGAGCGCGTAGAGGTCGCAGACGAGCTCGAGTATCTCACGCGCCTCGTCGTCTTCGCAGGCGTCGATCCCGGCCACGAACGCCTCCAGCACCACTCGGTCGATGTGTGCTTTCGCGGCGTGCAGTACGTGGTCCTGTACGGAGTTGAACGCATCGAACGCCGACATCTCTTTCGACTTGGCCTGCAGCCGACGCGCGACCGAGGCAATCATGTATTCCTCGCGGTCCTCGAACATCTGCACTTGGGTGCCGCGGTTGAACAGGCTGCCTTCTTCTTCGTTGTCCTGTCGGGCATCGATGATTCTTTGCATAATCGTCTCGGCCGCAGTGCGTTTCAGCACCCGTTCGCCGGCGAAGTTGGCGGCGAACCGCACCCATTCCACCGGGCTCATGCCCTTGATGTCGTCGGCGTAGGCGGTCAGCAGCTCCTTGGCGACCAGCTGAGTCAGCACGTGGTTGTCACCCTCGAAGGTGGTGAACACGTCGGTGTCGGCACGTAGCGCGATCAACCGGTTATCGGCCATGTAGCCCGCGCCGCCGCAGGCTTCGCGGGCCTCCTGTATGGCGGTGGACGCGTGCCAAGTGTTCGCGGCTTTCAGGCCGGCGGCCCGCGACTCCAGCTCCCGCTGCTCCTCGGCATCGGGGGAGTCGGCCGTCTGCAGGTCGTGGCACTTGGCCACCAGCTCGTTCTGGGCGAACTGCAACGCATACGACTTCGCGATCAACGGGAACAACCGGCGCTGATGCACCAGGTAGTCCATGATCAGCACTTCGCCGTCGTCGTCGGGTGCGCTGAACTGCCTGCGCTGCAAGGCATATCGGGTCGTGATGTCCAGCGCCACCCGCGCCGCGTTGCCGGCGCTGCCGCCGACCGTGATCCGGCCGCGGATCAGCGTGCCGATCATCGTGAAGAACCGCCGGTTGGGGTTCTCGATCGGTGAGTTGTAGGTGCCGTCAGCCTCCACGTCGCCGTACTTGTTCAGCAGGTTCACCCGCGGAACACGGACGTGGTCGAAGACGATGCGGCCGTTGTCGACGCCCGGCAGTCCGCCTTTGTACTGACAATCCGATGTCGTGACGCCGGGAAGATCATTGCCCTCGGCGTCGCGGATCGGCACGAGTACGCAATGCACCCCGTGGTTGACTTGTTCGCCGTTCTCGGTGGTGATGAGTTGCGCGAATACCGCTGCGATGGTCGCGGTTTCGGCGGCGCCGCCGATGTAGTCCTTGCGGGCGTTCGGCGTCTCCGAGTGGATCACGAACTCCTCGGTGGCGGCGTCGTAGGTCGCCGACGTCTCGAGTGATTGGACGTCGCTGCCGTGTCCGGTCTCGGTCATCGCGAAACAGCCGCGCAGCTCGAGGTTGATGATCTTCTTCACGTACGCCTCGTGGTGGCGTTCGGTGCCCAGGTTCTCCACTGCGCCGCCGAACAGGCCCCACTGCACGCCCGCCTTGACCATCAGGGACAGATCCGACATCGCGAGCATCTCGATCATCGTGACCGCCGCCCCGACATTGCCGTTGCCGCCGTGTTCTTTGCGGAAGCCGTCGTCGGCTGCGCCCGCGGCGGCCATGATGCTCAACTGCTCGGCCACTTTGGTACGGGCGATCACCGTGTTCGGTGTGTAGTGCGGGCGGAAGATCTCATCGGTCAGCCGCTCACGCATCTGGTTCTTCACATCGCGCCAACGTCCGTCCAGCGAGTTGCGCAGATGTTCCGCAGTAGTGGTCATACCCGACGTTAACCGATCAGGATCAGCTGCCGGACGAACCTCCGGCAGGTCAGCCGACATTCGACGGCTCGGACACCAAGTTGAACGTTCCGTTAACCAAAGGTGTCTATAGTCTGCTCCGCGGCCACCCGCAAGTGGCCAATGGAAGGTGTGACATGGAAAGGACTACCCGCGCTTTCAGCAAGGAGGGCGCGGTTGAGATGGCGGTCGTCGCCGCGGCCTTGCAGCCCCGGTTCGCCGTGGTCGCCGGACCGGAGCAGACGGTCTCCCGCACCTGGGTGGATACCTTTGATTGGCGGCTGCACTCCGCGGGGATTTCGCTGGAGTACGTCGATGGTGGGCCGCTGATCCTGCAGTTGCCCGATGGATCCCGGCTTCAGGCCCCGCTGGCCGGACTGAAATGGCCAGCTCAGGTGCATGATCTGCCCGCCGGGCCGCTCCGCGATTCGCTCGCACCGATCATTGCTCCGCGTGCGCTGGTACCGGTTGTCACCGTGCATTGCGCCGCCCAGGAAAGCCGCGTGCTCAATGCCGATGACAAGACCGTTGCCCGGCTGCTGACCGAAAGCGTCGACGACGGCACCAGTCAACTGCGGATCCAGCCGCTACGCGGCTACGACGCCGCCGGTGACCGGATCACGAGTCTGCTGGCCCGCGTGGACGGGCTCACCGCGGTGACGACGACGCCATACGACCTCGCTTTGATCCACGCGAGCCGCGGCCCCGTCAACGGAGACGGCAGCACGCCGCAGCTGCGGGCCGAAACGCCTGCGGCGGTGGCGGTTGCGGAGATGCTGGCGGGGTTTGCGGCGGCCATCGAGGAGAATGTGCCGGGCACCATCGCGTCGATCGACATCGAATTCCTGCACGATCTACGGGTTGCCGTGCGTCGGACTCGTTCGATTCTCAAGCTCGCCGGCGACGTACTGCCCGAGAACCTGGCCGAGCGGTTCCAGCCGGAATTCAAATGGCTGGGTGATCTGACGACGCCGGTCCGCGACCTCGATGTGTACTTGCTCGAGTTCGACACCATGACTGCTCGACTCACGTCGGCAGCTCCACACGACCTCGACCCGTTCCATTCGTTTCTGGTGCGGCACCGCGCTGCCGAACGGCGGCGCCTGGTGCGCGGACTGCGATCACGGCGTTTCGAGCAGCTGATGGCCGATTGGCGCGAGGCGCTGGCCCAGGTGAGCGCCGACGCCGAGGGCGGCCCGACGGTCGCGATGTTGGCGCGTCAGCGCATCACGCGGGCGTACCAGAACGCGGTGCGGCGCGGTAAACGAATCACCGAGGAATCGCCGAGCGACGACGTGCATGCACTGCGCAAGCGGTGCAAGGAGCTGCGCTACCTGCTGGAGGTGTTCCGGCCGCTGTGCGCCAAGACGGCACATCGTCGGTTGCTCAAAGAGCTCAAGTCGCTGCAGGACACCCTCGGCGATTTTCAGGACGGCGAGGTGCAGCGCGAAGCTGTCCGCGAATTCGCCGCGGCGATGATGGAGCAGGGGGCGGCACCGCCGGAGACGGTGTTGGCGATGGGGGAGATGGCTGCCCAACTCGACACCCATCAGCTGGACGCGCGGGCCGCGCTGGCCGGCCGGCTGCAACCGTTTCTGGCGGACGAAAACCGGGCCCTGGTGAAAGCACTCGTGCGCTGATGAAGATCTACGCGACGTACAACATCAAAGGCGGTGTGGGCAAGACATCGACGGCGGTAAACCTGGCGCACCTTGCTGCGCAAGGCGGTTACAACGTATTGCTGTGGGACCTCGACCCGCAGGGCGCGGCGACCTACATGTTCCGGGTTCGGCCCAAAGTCAAGGGCGGCGGCCGGGCTCTCGTCGACGGCTCGCGAACCCTCGACGATGCGATCAAGGCGACCGATTTCGACGGACTTGATTTGCTGCCAGCCGATTTCAGCTACCGCAATATGGATGTACAGCTCGACGACATGAAGCGGCCGACGCGACGGATCCGTCAGCTGTTGCGACCGATGGAAGGTCAGTACGACATCGTCTTCCTCGACTGTCCACCCAGCATTTCGTTGTTGTCCGAAAACGTCCTGCACGCCGTCGATACCTTGCTGGTGCCGATGATCCCGGCAACGTTGTCGGTTCGCACGTTCGATCAATTGACAAATTTCGTCAGCGATTTCGACGGCCGCCAGCCACAGGTGCAGGCGTTCTTCTCGATGGTGGACCGGCGCAAGCGGTTGCACTGCGACCTGGTGCAACAACTGTCCACCGAACGAGAGGGAATCCTGACGACCGCGATTCCGGCGTTGTCGATCATCGAGCAGATGGCCGAACATCGAGGGCCGGTGACGGCTTTCGCGCCGCACAGCGCGGCGTCACATTGCTATAGAGCGTTGTGGTCGGAGATCAACGGGAGTTGATGCCGGCGCGACGGCCGCCGCAATCGCCAGCGCAGCGCGGCGGTTGCGACAACGCCGAGGCCGATCAGGGCGCACATGTCGAGCAGCCACTGGCCGGACGAGTGCTTCCATGAGTCATCGGCCTCGGCAAGCGGATTGACCGCGTGTACGTCGACGGTGGCAGCCGCGGCGGCGAAACCCCATCGCGACGGCACCAGCCAGGCGATCTGCTCCAGCGGAAACCGGCCGGATATCGGGAACAGCGCTCCAGCGAACACCATCGAGATCAGAACGATCAGCACGGCTGTCAGCAGGATCTGCTCCGAGTAGGTCGCAAGAAATGAGACGGAAAGCGCGACCATCGCCGAGACGATGGCGGTGACGGCCAGCGCGATGAACAACTCGACGGTCGCCCCGAGCTTGCCGTGGCCGAGTAAAGCGCCGCCGTGGGCGGGTGCTCCTGTGCCGACGGTCGCGACGATGGTGATGACGGCGGTCTGGACGATGGCGGTGAGGCTGTAGACGATGACCTTGCCGGCCAGAAATGCCGACGCGGACAGACCGTGCGCTTGTTCGCGCCGATAGATGCGCTGCTCGCCGAACAGGTCGCGGATACCCAGCGCCGTACCCATCAGGACGGCGCCGACGGCGAGCACCGCGAGGATCTCGACGGCCTGGTCGGGGCTGCTGCCGTACCGACTCGCAGGGCCAAGGCCGGCGTCCCCGGGCACCAGCAGCGAGATCGCGCCGATAAGCAGCGGCAGGATGGTCAGGAAGATGAAATAGCGCAGATCGGCCGCCATCAACCAGGCCTGTCGTCGAGCTGAGATGATGCTCTGGCGCAACAGGCTTGGGAGCGGCGGCGGAGCGGGGTGCTCGACGGACTCCAGTGGCTCCGGCTCCGCGGCCGGTGCATCTTGTTGGCGGGCCAGGTACTCGTCGTGTGCGCCGTATGGATCTGAGCGGACACGCTTGAGGATTACCGCCCAGTCGGTCGAGCCCAGCTGCGTGCCGATCTGCGAAGGTGCCCCGGCGAACACCGGTATGCCCGTCGGCGTCAGCACCAACACCCGGTCGCACGCGTCGAGGTTGCTGGGCGCGGTCGTCGCCACCACGACGACACGGCCCTCGTCGGCGAGTCGCCGCAGCGTTTCTGACATCTCTTGTTCCGCTGCGGAATCGAGATCGACAGTCGGCTCGTCGAATACCAGCAGCGACGGTTCGGTCAGCAATTCCACCGCCAGCGATGCGCGCTTTCGCTGTTCAACCGTCAGCTTGCCTGCCTTGACGGTGCGTAGCGAGCTCAGCCCCATCTTCTCGAGTGCCGAGCGCACCACTTCGCGGCGGCGATCAGCGGAAGTGCCTGGTGGCAAACGCAATTCGGCGGCATAACGCAACGCTTGCTCGAGGGTTAGTTGCGGATGCAGCAGATCGTGATGCGGCACCAGTCCGACATGCGGTCGCACGTCATCTGCGGCGACATCGTGACCGTCGAAATCGACTGTGCCGCCGCTTGGTTGGATCGCGCCGCCCAGTACGTCGACCAGAGCGGACGTGCTCGCTTCCGAAAGCCCGACGACTGCGGTCACCGTGCCCGGCGATGCGGTGAAGGACAGATCTGCCAGCGCCTGCTCACCGTCGACGCTCAGCCGCACCCGACGCGCCTGCAGCGCACCGGTGATGCTCACCCGTTCCGTCGACGGCGACGGGATCTCCTCCTGCGCGGGCTGCTGCAGCTGAGTGGTCGGTGCGGGCTCGTGCGGCCGGGGCTGCGGCCGTCGCGGCAGCAGCTTTTGCAACGCACCGGTGAGCCGGGCGGTGACCACCGTCCGCCTCGGCACAGGCGGAGGGACGGCCGCCGGCAAATCCGGCTCAGGCTGCTGCGGCGGTGGCGGAGGTGGCGGTTCCTGCGCAACGGGCGGCGGTGGCGGAG